>NZ_JBFBCB010000001.1:0-348754 GCF_040682975.1 Streptomyces sp. NPDC051051 | reverse complement strand
TGGCGATCTTGATTACGATTCGGGGTTCGGTTCCGAACCGTCCGCACCGACGACCGGGCGGCGGGCGAGGCCGCCCCGCGGGTGACTCGGCCGCGTCAGGCCTCCTCCTGCCGCGCGAACCTCAGCGAGAGGGAGCGCAGCACGTCGGCGGTCGAGATGTCGGGCCGGCCCTCGTCGTGCACCTCGCCGAGGTGCACGAAGGCGTAGGAGAAGCAGTTGGCCAGCGTCAGGATGGCGGGCCCGAGCGCTGCCGTGATGATCTCCATGGTCTCCTGCGCGGTCGCGTCCCTCGGGAGGCTGATCTGCGGCAACGTCTCCGCGAGGAGCGCGGAGATGGCCCCGGTGAGGGCGACGTCGGCGTCGGGGTTCTCGCGGACCTGCCGCTTCATCTCGATGGCCTCGGTGAGGATGCCGATGACGCGCTGCATGATCTCGGATTGCTGCATGCCGGGAGCCTACGGCCGGCGGACCCGGTGGTGCGATCGGCCGGCCCGGCCTGCCCGCGGACCGGCCGCTCACCCCGCCATGGCGCAAGTCGCTCGATACGTACGGTGACTATCCGGTTTCTCGGACGTGTGATCGCGGTGCAGGGCACGCTCTGAGCGTGAATGCGATTCATACGCCGCTGAGTCCCGAGGACCCGCGAGACGTCGGAGGTTACCGACTGCTCGCCAAGATCGGCGAGGGGGGCAGGGGTGCCGTCTGCCTCTCGCGCACCCGGGGCAACCAGCCCGTGGCCCTGAAGGTGATCCACCGGGATCTCAAGCCCAGCAACATCCTGCTGAGCGCGGAGGGCCCCTGGGTGATCGACTTCGGCATCGCGCGGGCGACCGACGCCACCCAGCTCACCCGCAGCGGCGGTCTCGTCTACGTGGATCTCGACCTGCCGAAGACCTACGCCGAGGGCGGCAGTTCGGTCCCTGCCGGCATCGAGCTGACGTACAACGAGTTCAGCGGCTTCTCCTCACCGAGCTTCCTCACCACGACCGGCATCAGCGACGGTCCGACCGCGGAGCAGTGCGCCGCGGCAGCCGACACCAACGCCCTGCCGGCCACGATCACCGGCAAGAAGGACCTGCTGGCGCTGCTGCCCGAGGGCACCCTCCTGTGCACGGTCACCAAGGACGGCAACCTGGCGATGCCGAGGATCACCAAGGTGGAGATGAGGGTGGAGAACCTCCCCGACTACACCACCGAGCTGACCCTCTGGAAGCCGTCCTGGAACCGCGCCCCCGCCGCGCTTCGGGTCGAGGGGCGGGTCGGCCGTCCCGCTCAGCCCCTGATCGAGAAGAAGACCGTGTCCATCGTCCAGCCGTACCGCAGGGCGGTCTGCCACTCGTCGTGCTCGGTCCGGAGAATGCCGGCGAGCTGCTCCAGCTCGTATCGGAGGTCGCCGTCCACCCGGTCCATGACCGCGCGGTAGGCGTCCGCCGCCGGCTCGGCCCGTTCGAGGGGCAGGCGGCCTATCTCCGGGGAGCCGTCGACGGGGTACGGGATGCGGAACGGGATCTCCGGGGGCGGACCGGCGTACAGGAAGGTGCCCGGGAGCAGCTCCGCGGGAACGCCGAGGCGGCGCAGTTCGTCGTCCAGCAGGCCGAAGAACCTGGCCGGGCTCGAGAAGACACCCAGGTCGTACGGGTCGCCGGCGTGGCGGTCGATGATGTGCTGCAGGGCGCTGTAGTACGCGTTGCCCGCGTACACGGCGTCCGAGTCGGCGCGGCCCGCCAGGAGATGGTCCAGGGCCTCGGGGACCGTCAGTCCGTAGTCGACGCCCTGGCGGTCCAGGTCGCGTTGGTGCTCCTCGGCCGCCGTGCGGACGTGGCCGAGGATGCGCTGCTGATCGGCGGTCAAGTGGCCTCCGCTCACGAACGCGACGATGTGCCGGGCGTCGGCGACGCTGTACGAGATCACTTTGCTCATGGGCTCATGATGACAACCGCCACTGACATTCCCGGCCCCCCGGGGCGCGGCCCGGGACGACTCGCGCGGTGCACGAATACCCGTGCCGGCCGAAGCGTTGGCGCAGTATCTGTCGGGTACGCCTACGGCCCTGCGTCCAGGGGCCGCCTCGACATCAGCAGAGAGGCCATCATGCCCGCCGAACTGTCCGACAGCCTCAAGTCCCTGCTCGACTCGCCCGTCTTCATCACCGTTGCCACGATCCAGCCCGACGGCAGCCCGCAGGTGTCGCCGGTGTGGGTGAAGCGGGACGGCGACGACGTGCTGTTCTCCACGACCGTCGACCGCCGGAAGTACAAGAACCTCGCGCGTGACCCCCGGGTCACCTTGGTCGTGCAGCCCGCCGACTCGCCGTACACGTACGCCGAGGTCCGCGGCACCGCCGAGATGACCACCGACGGCGCCCGCGAACTGATCGACGAGCTGTCGGTCAAGTACACCGGCAAGCAGTACGCGGACTTCAACCCGGCCTCGGTCGACGACGCCGACCGCGTCGTCGTGAGGATCAAGCCGCGCAAGGTGGTGGGGGGCCTCTGAGGTTCCCGGAGCTTCACGGCGCGGGACAGGGGTGCGCCTCGGCGGCTGCGGGGTGTTCTACGGCGTGATCGGGTCGAGGAGGTGCGGTCCGTCGTTGCGGGCGTCGTTGACGGCCGGCGACACGGGTCGCACCTCGAGACGTCCGTCCGCGGGGCTCCGGAGCAGGGCGCGCAGTTCGTCGGGATCCTGGTGGGCGGGGTCGAGCCAGGCGTCGTACCGGTCCTCGGTGAGGGCGAGCGGCATGCGGGGGTGCACCCGGCCGGCCGCGTCCGTGGCGTCGGTGGTGATGACGGTGCAGGTCATCAGCCGGGCGGCGGGGTCGTCGTCCGCCTTCACCTGCGGGTCGCGCCAGTACTCGTACAGGCCGGCGAGGGCCATGACCCGACCGTCCTCGGGGTGGATGAAGTACGGCTGCTTGCGGGTACGGCCCGTGTCCCCGGCCTTGACCGGCTGCCATTCGTAGAAGCCGTCCGCGGGCAGCAGGCAGCGGCGCCGGGTGAAGGCGCGGCGGAAGGCGGGCTTCTCGTGCAGGGTCTCCACCCTGGCGTTGATCATCCGCGCGCCGATCTTGACGTCCTTCGCCCACGACGGCACCAGGCCCCAGCGCAGCGGCCGCAGCTCACGTCTCGCCGGCGCGGTGTCGTCCTCGCCGCGCGCCGTGCGTTCGAGGACGGCCCAGACGTCGTCGGTCGGAGCGACGTTCCAGCTCGGCGCGAGCGACTCGCCGACCGGCCGGTCGACGACGTGGAAGTGCCGGGCGAGGTCCTCGGGATCGCGGGTGGAAGCGTAACGACCGCACATGCACCCCACTCTCCCACTGTTTTCCCGGGAACGTGCGGGCGCCGTCCGGCGGTGCGGGCGCGTGAAAAGGGCCGGCGCCGGGAAGGCGTCGGCCCTTTTCCGTCATGTCAGCGGCGGCAGGCGCGGGCTGCGGATGTCGTCACAGGGGGCGTACGCGTGAAGCCTGCGGACCCTTGGGGCCCTGCACGATGTCGAATTCCACCTGCTGGTTCTCCTCCAGGCTGCGGAAGCCGGAGCTGTCGATCTCCGAGTAGTGCACGAAGACGTCCGGGCCGCCGTCGGCCTGGGCGATGAAGCCGAAGCCCTTTTCGGCGTTGAACCACTTGACGGTTCCCTGAGTCATTGCTGCTCCTTACAGGGGCTGGGTTGGGTAATTCGCACCGTGCGAATACCCGGCCGGTTGACGACGCGGCTGCTCCAGCACAACCTGGAGAACAAGCTTCGCGCCCGCACCATCGTTCTCTGCGAGCATGCGACTGGCACAAACACACGAGTAAAACTGCGACCGGCTTCTCCCACCAGGTTACCGCCGGAGTCATTCCGGCTCGCGTGCACAGACCCACTGGAGTGACGGCCGAACGGGCCGAGGACCGGATCCCCCGGGTGAGCCCCGTCGGTTTTCTCACCGGGTAAGGGAAATTCCCGCATGCACGGTGCCCCGGTCCGGTGGCGGGGGGGACGCCGTCCGGCGGCTTCCGTCCGTTCAGTCCTGCTTTCCGCGCCCAGTGAGCAGGTCGCGCAGGCGGTCGACCATGCCGGTGCCGGGCGCGAGGATCCTGTTCGCGGGCGGGGCGTCCGGCGCGGACGGGTGCGGGCGGGTGGGAGCGTGCTTCTTGGCCGAGCGGACCTTCTCGCCGAGATCCTCCAGAGCGGCGGCGGAGCAGACCTCGGCCAGCAGGGGGAACAGCCGGTTCTCCTCGTCGTCGACGTGCGCCGTGACGGAGTTCCTGAGTCCCGTGATCAGCGCGTCGAAGCGTCCGTCGCCGGGTCGGCAATCCTCCAGCTCCTTGAGCATGCGCTCGACCTCGCCGTGCTCGGCGATCTCCTCGTCGGCGAGGTCGTCTCCGTCGTCGACGTACCGGCGCACCGTCGGGTACAGGTACTGCTCCTCGGCCACCGAGTGGCGGACCAGTTCCATGGTGATCCGGTCCGCGAGTTCGCGTCGCTCCGGGTCGGCCGGCGGCAGCGCTTCGATCTGCGCGAAGAGGGCGTCCACCTCGCGATGGTCCGCGGTCAGTTCCTGGATGACGTTTCCGTCGTGTCCCATGGGTTCTCCACTCCTCGTCGTGCTGCGGCCGGGTGCCGGCCGGCTGCCCTCGGCGCGTGCGTCCGCGCCGTCGGCGTCGTCCTCCGGCGAGGGCGGGAACGGCCACTCCGTCCCGAGGGCCCCGCCCGTTCGGCACCCAGGACCTATGCCTCCCCCGTGCGCTCCCCCTGCCCCGCGATGCCCCGCCCCTTCACTCCGGCGGCCGACAGGACCGGCAGCGGCCGATGTCCACCGCACCCGGCATCACCGTCCCGGTACGGGGTAGTCCGACTACGACCCCCGATCCGCTGAAGAAGGGACGGCCGACCGTGATGATGTCCCACGCACTCGACCTGGATGTGCTCGTCATCACGGTGCACGCCGACCCCGGTGCCGACGGACGGGAGGGCCTGCTCGCGCAGGTCAGCGCTCTGGTCGAGGGACACATGCCGGTTTTCGTCGTCATGGTCCTCGACGAGTCGGCGGCGACCGACGCGACGGTCGGCGTGGTGCTGCGGGTCCACCGTCTGTGCAGCCGCCTCGGGCTGCTGATGTCCGTGGCGACCCACAGCGCCCCCGCCCGGCGTCTGCTGGACGAGGCCAGTGCCGACAACAGCGGGATACGCCTGATCATCCACGCCCGAGCCGACGTCGCCGTCGCCACGGCCACCGCACTGACCACAGCGGCATGACGGCTCCGGCCGGACCCTCGGCGTCCGACGGCCCGGGCGGTCTGCTGGTCTCCTTCGCCCGTGGTGCGGAGAGCGAGGTTCCCGGCGATGCCCCCATGCCCCTGGCGCTGACGGCTGCCCGGCACCGGGACGAGTTCGTCATGGTCCACGACCGCCACCGGGACGGCTGGGAGTTGCCCGGCGGCATGCCCGAACCGGGTGAGACCGCCCGGCGGGCGGCCGGCCGGTAGCTGTTCGAGGAGAGCGGGCAGGAGATCTGCGGGGTTCGCTGGTGGGAGCTCGGGGCTCCGGTGCCCGGCCGGGTTTCGGGCATCGACGCATACCTCGCCCGGCTCACCCGCGGCGCGGTCCCGGACTGAGCGGCCGCCCCGTCGGCGGCGCGTGATCGGCGGCTCGGTGCGTGAGGAATCGTGCCGCGAGGTCGGCGTGTCGCTCGGTACGGTCTCCCCCTCTCGACCACCTCGGTGCGGCGGCGGGCCGTCACCGGGGGCTGCGCGCCGGACGCCCGCCGGCCGTGGACACAGCCGCAGCGCCCTTCACGCACACCCCCACCGTCGCGCGCCGGTCGGCCACGGCCGTACCACCGGGTCGGCCCGGGCGGTCAGGGCCGCTCGGGGGCGCCGTGGGGCTGAGCCGCGCCGGTGCGGCGGGTGAGGGGCAGCAGTGCCGCCGCCAGCAGCAGGGTGGTCAGGCCGAGCAGTCCCACGGCCGAAGCCAGCTCGCCGAGGGCTCCCTTGCCGCCGAGGAGGATGAGGGGGCAGGCGAACTCGCCGAGGAAGAACGCCGACGTCCACAGGCCGGTGCCGCGGCCGCGGTCGGCGAAGTCGAGCCGGGACATGGCCAGCGTCAGCAGGGACGGCAGCAGGAGTCCGGTGGCGACGCAGTTGACCACGGCTCCCACGATCAGCAGGGGCAGGCCGTCGGCGAGGCCCATGAACAGGAAGCCCACGCCGCTCAGCGCGAGGACGAGGGGAAGGCGGTGTCGGGGGCGGTCGGTGAGCCGGGTGAAGACGACGGAGCCGACGACGGTGGCCGCGCTGGCGACCGCGGTGACGGCACCGATCGCACCGGGGGCGTCCGTGCCGAGGTCGTCGAGGAGGTAGGACATCTCCACGGGCACCGTGTAGAAGACGACCGCGCCGAACACGGTCAGCAGGCAGATGCCGGTCATGCGGCGCACGGGGAAGGGCCGCGGTCCGGTGCCGGTGCGGTCCTGTCCGTCCCCGGACGCGGGCCGCGGGGTCGGCAGTGCGCGGGCCATGACGGGGGCGAGCAGCAGCCCGACCGCGTACAGCCCGAAGGGCGCACGCCAGCCGGCCGCCCCCAGGGCGCCGCCGAGCACGAAGAAGACCGTGGCGGACGCCGACGCGCACATGGTCTGCAGGGCGAGGTACCGATCGCGGACCCGCCCCGTGTAGTAGTCACCGATCAGCGTCGTGCAGGCGGTCATGATCGCCGCCTCGGCCACGCCGACCAGCACACGGCTCGCGAGGATGCCGTACAGGGAGTCCGTCCACAGCGGGACCGTGCCGAACAGCGCGTACAGGATGGTCGCGGCGACCAGCAGGCGCTTGCGGCCGACCCGGTCGACGACGACGCCCGCGAACGGGGCGAGCAGGGCGAGCGACAGGGCGGGAACGGTCAGCACCAGGGGAACGAGCGCCTCGGCCCCGGCGACCCCCGCGAAGTGGTCCTGCATGCGGGGCAGGACGGGGGCGATCAGGACGGCACCGAGGACGGGCAGACAGCTGCCGGCCATCAGCAGCGTGGCCGGCAGTTTCCCCCCGGCCTGCGGGGAGTCCCCTCGGTCGAGGGCGGTCGGGACGGCGGGAGCGGGCATGGCGGCACTCCAGGGCGCGAGGCGGGAGAGGTGGTGCCCCGTGGCGGCCGGGTCCCTCTCTCGGAGGACGTCGGCGCACGGGCGCGTGATGTGCCACGACTATGCGTTCCGGGAGGCGGCCTGCCCAGACCTGGTGTGATCCGGTTTTCGGATGCCTTCGATCCATCGCGTGGATACCCGACGGATCCGGTGGGACGGGCACCTCGTCCAGGAGACCGCCCCTTGCCCCGCCCGGCCCGCCCGGCCCGCCGACCACCCGCCCCGCCCGTCAGAAGGGGGCCCGCTCCTCCGGAAGGCCCGCGAGACGCCTGCCGACCCGCGCGGCCGTTTCCCGCAGCCAGATGTGGGCCGCGTCGTGCGTGTGCACCGGGTGCCACCACAGTGCCTCCTGGAGGGGCACGGCCTCGTAGGGCGGTTCCAGCACGCGGACGGCGGCGATCGGCGCGAGGAGACTCGCGAGGCGCGCCTGGACGAGGGCGATGCGCCGGGTGCCGGCCACCAGGAGCGGCAGGAGCTGGAAGCTGTCGACGGAGACCTCCACGCGTGGCTCGATGCCGAGCATGCCGAGCTGGCGGACCGCCGGGGCGTCGTAGGTGCGCTGGTAGGTGACCCAGGGCAGTCTCGCCAGGTCCCGGCGGGTGAGGCGGTCGTCGACGCTCGGGTGGTCGTCCGCGACGAGGAAGACCCAGCGGTCCTGGTAGAGGTCGGTGGCGGGGAAGTCGCTGATGACGCCGTGCGGCATGAACAGGCCGTCGGTGGCGCTCAGCAGGGTCGCGGTGTCGTCGACGACGGTGGGCGGGGTCTGCGCGAAGCGCAGGCGGATGCCGGGGGCCTCCTCGTGCACCACGCGGGCGAGTTCGGTGCCGAAGACGGCGACGGCGTAGTCGGAGGCGACCAGCTTGAACTCGCGGCTCTCCCTGGACGGGTCGAAGTCGGCCTGGCTGGCGAAGAGGCGTTCCAGCACGTCGTAGGCGGTGGAGGTGCGGTCGAGCAGGACCTGGGCGAGGGCGGTGAGTTCGTAGTGGCCGCCGACCCGGGCGAGCAGGTCGTCGTCGAAGTGGCGGCGCAGCCGGGCCAGGGCTGCGCTCATGGCGGGCTGGCTGAGGCCGATGCGCTGCCCGGCCCGGGTGACGTTGCGTTCCTCCAGCAGCGCGCGCAGGGCGACGACGAGGTTGAGGTCCAGGCGGGCCAGATTCACGGGTCTTCCCCTAGTGGTACGGCGTTGTACGGCGCCGACCAGGAAGAATTCGTCGCGTGGATGCTGGTCATCCATCGAATCGATTTCCCTGATCGCGGGTGGCGGGTCCAGATTAGTCGCACCGCAATCAGGAGGACATGTCCGTGAAACCCGAACCCGTCTCCGCGCTCTTCGCCGGACCGTTCGCCCTCGCCACGCTGTCGGCCCCGGACGGCCCGGCCTTCCCCGCCCTCGTCACCCCGGACGCCCGGGTGATCGACCTGCGCTCCGCCCTCGGCGACGGTCCGCCGGACGTCCGCGGGCTGCTGGAGAAGTGGGAGACCGTTCTGCCGCGGCTGCGGGCGCTGGCCGCGGCGGACGGCCCCGACCGCGGGCCGCTGGCGGACTTCCGGGTGCACGCCCCCGTCGAGCCGCGGCAGGTGTTCCAGTCGGGAGCGAACTACCGGCAGCACGTCATCGATCTGCACGTCGCCCACCGGGCGCCCGGCGACGACCGGCCCGAGGAGGAGCGGCGCGCCGAGGCCGCCGAGATCATGGACCGGCGGGCGGCCGAGGACCTGCCGTACGTGTTCATCGGCCTGCCGAGCGCGATCACCGGCCCGTACGACGACGTCGTCCTGCCCACGTGGGCCAAACAGCCGGACTGGGAGCTGGAGCTGGCGGCCGTGATCGGCCGGCCCGCCCACCGGGTGTCCGTGGCGGAGGCCCTGGAGCACGTCGCCGGGTACACGATCGCCAACGACCTCACCGACCGCGCCACGGTCTTCCGCCGCGACATGCCGCAGATCGGCACCGACTGGCTGCGCAGCAAGAACGCCCCCGGCTTCACGCCGCTCGGCCCCTGGATCGTGCCCGCCGAGTCGATCGCGGACCCCGGCGACCTGCGGCTGACGCTGAAGCTGAACGGCGAGACGATGCAGGACGAGTCCACCAAGGACATGATCTTCGACGTGGCCCGGATGGTGTCGTACGCCTCCCGAAGCGCCCGTCTGCTCCCCGGCGACCTGGTGCTGACCGGTTCCCCGGCCGGGAACGGCATGCACTGGGGCCGGCTGCTGCGCGACGGCGACGTGATGGAGGGGTCGGTCACCGGACTCGGCGCGCAGCGCACCCGCTGTGTCGCGGAGGGGGCCGCGTGAACCGCGACGATCCCGAGGGCGCGATCGCCGAGGCCGCCGAGGCCTACTCCAACTGGGGGCGTTGGGGCGAGGACGACGTGCTCGGCACGCTGAACTTCCTCGACGAGGCCAAGCGCCGCGAGGGCGCCGCGCTCGTGCGGCGGGGCGTGAGTTTCTCCCTCTCCCAGCGCTTCGACATGAACGGCCCGCAGAAGGGCTGGCGGCGGCGCACCAACCCGGTGCACACCATGCTGGACACCGGCACCGACGCGGCGCTCGGCAACCAGGGCTTCCCGCACGGCATCGGCGGCGCCGACGACGTGATCGCGATGCCGCTCCAGTGCTCCACCCAGTGGGACGGGCTGGGGCACATCTTCGACCACGGCAAGGCGTGGAACGGGCGGGCGGCCGAGAAGGTCGTCACCTCCGACGGCGACCTCGTCACCGGCATCGAGCACATGGCGCCGTACGTCGCGGGACGCGGGGTGCTGCTCGACGTGGGCCGGGTCGTCGGTGCGGACGGGGAGCTGCCCGACGGCTTCGCGATCACCGAGGAGCACCTGCGCGCGACCGCCGAGGCCCACGGGGTGACCGTCGGGCGCGGTGACATCGTGCTGGTCCGCACCGGGCAGCTGGCCCGGGCCCGCCGCGACGGTTGGGGCGAGTACGCCGGCGGTCCCGCGCCCGGCCTGTCGTTCACCACGGCCGGCTGGCTGCACGGCAGCGAGATCGCCGCGATCGCCACCGACACCTGGGGCTTCGAGGTCCGCCCGAACGAGTTCGCGCACGCCTTCCAGCCCCTGCACCAGGTCGTCATCCCCAACATGGGCCTGCTGATCGGCGAGATGTGGGACCTCGACGCCCTCGCCGCGGACTGCGCCGACGACGGGGTCCACGCGTTCTGGCTCACCGCCGCACCACTCCCCATCACCGGCGCCGTCGGCTCCCCCGTCAATCCGATCGCCGTCAAGTAACCCGAGGAACAAGGGAGTTCCCCATGAACCAAGCCCGCACGGTCCTCGTCGTCGGCGGCGGCGCGGCCGGCAACGCCGTGACGATCCTGCTGCGCCGGGCCGGCCTCGCCGTGGACCTGATCGAGGCCAGGGACGACTGGAACGCCACCGCCGGCTCCGGCATCACCCTCCAGGGCAACGCCCTGCGGGTGCTGCGTGAACTCGGCGTGTGGGAGCGGGTCCGGGCGTCCGGCTTCGGCTTCGGCTCCGTCGGCATCACCGCCCCCGACGGGACCGTCCTGCACGTCGCCCGCGACATCCGCACCGGGGGCGACGACCTGCCCGCCACCGTCGGCATGCAGCGCCCGCAGCTCCAGCAGATCCTCATCGACGCCGTGCGCGCGAGCGGCGCGTCGGTCCGGCTGGGCACCACCGCCGAGATCCTGGACCAGGACGCCGACGGCGTCCTCGTCCGCCTCAGCGACGGCAGCGAGACCCACTACGCCCTGGTGATCGCCGCCGACGGCCTCGGCTCCACCACCCGCGCCGCGATCGGCATCACCGACAAGCCCGAGCCCACCGGCATGGCCATCTGGCGCATCGCCGCCCCCCGCCCCGCCGGCGTGGTCCGCACCGACCTCGCCTACGGCGGCCCGGCCTACATCGCCGGGTACTGCCCCACCAGCGAGAACACCCTGTACGCCTACGTCGTCGAGGCCAACCGCGACCGCGCCTCGATACCGGCCGACTCCCACGCCGACGAGATGCGGCGCCTGGCCTCGGCGTACGGCGGCTTCTGGCCGGAGATCACCCGGCACATCACCGACCCGGCGAAGGTCAACTACACCTGGTTCGACCGGCTGCTGGTCGAGGACTCCTGGCACCGCGGGCGGGTCGTCCTGGTCGGCGACGCCGCGCACTGCTGCCCGCCCACGCTCGCCCAGGGCGCGGCGCTGTCCCTGGAGGACGCCTGGGTCCTCGCACAGTTGCTGACCGGGTCCGACACCTGGGACGACGCGCTGTTCCAGGCGTACCACGAGCGGCGGATCGCACGGGTCCGGCCGGTCGTCGAGGCGTCCGTGCAGATCGGGCAGTGGCAGCTCGACGGGGTGCGCGACGCCGACGTGCCCGGCCTGATGGGCCGGACCATGACCATGCTCAGGGAACTGCCGTGACCGAGCCCACCCCTCGTGGGGACCTGACCTCCACCCACGTCCCGACCGTCGACGTGCACGCCCACGTCCTGCTGCCCGAGGTCGACGCGCTCGTGGCCGGGCTGCCCGGCCACGGCGAGGCCAGGGCCCTGGACGCACGCCGCAACGGCCCCGCCGCCCTGGCGGTGAGCGGCCCCATGGTCCGCGACCGCGTCCCCCGGCTGACCGACGTGGCCGTACGCCTCGCCGCCATGGACGCCCAGGGCGTCGATGTCCAGCTGGTCAGTCCGTCCCCCTCGCACTACCACTACTGGACGGACGAGGAGACGGCCGAGAAGGTGTACCGGCTGGCCGACGAGGCCACCGCCGCGCACTGCGCGGCGGCGCCGGACCGGCTGCGCGGCCTCGGGCTGGTGCCGCTCCAGCACCCGGACCAGCTGGTCCGCGCCCTGGACCACGCTCTGGAACAGGGTCTGGCCGGGGTGGAGATCTCCAGCCACGCCCCCGGACGGGAACTCTCCGACCCGGCCTACGCCCCCTTCTGGTCCCGGGCCGAGGAGACCGGCGCGCTCCTCTTCCTGCATCCCTTCGGCTGCACGCTCGACGAGCGGCTGGACCGCTGGTACCTGTCCAACACCGTCGGACAGCCCACCGAGAACGCCGTCGCGCTGTCCCACCTGATCTTCTCCGGGGTGCTGGACCGGCACCCCGCGCTGAAACTGATCGCCGCGCACGGCGGCGGCTACCTGCCCACCCACATCGGGCGCTCCGACCACGCCTGGTCGGCCCGCTCCGACGCGGGCGGCGGCTGCGCGCACCCGCCCAGCAGCTATCTGAAGCGGCTGTACTTCGACTCCCTCGTCCACGACCCGCACGTGCTGCGGGAGTTGGTCCGCGTCGCCGGGGCCGACCGGGTGCTGCTCGGCTCCGACTTCCCCTTCGACATGGGCACCGAGGACCCGGTCGGCGCCCTGCGCGCCGCCCGTCTCCCCGATGCCGACTTCCACGCCGTACGGGGCGGCAACGCCGCCGCCCTCCTCCGGAAGGACTGACACCATGCGCCTGCTCACCCACCTGCGGCACGTCGACCTCGCCGTGCCCGACTACGACAAGCAACTCGACTTCTACGCCGGCGTCTGGGGCCTGACCAAGGTCGCCGAGGACTCCGGCATCTCCTTCCTGGCCGCCGAGGGCTCGCCCGAGCAGTACGTCGTCCGGCTGCGCAAGGCCGGGGAGAAGCGCCTCGACCTCGTGTCGTACGGGGCCGCGAACGCGGCCGACGTCGACACCCTCGCCGATCAACTCCTCTCTCAGGGGGTCCGGTTGATCTCCCAGCCGGGCAAGGTGGACACGCCCGGCGGTGGTTACGGCTTCCGTTTCTTCGACGTCGACGGCCGCACCATCGAGGTCTCCGCCGACGTCGAGGTACGGCAGCACCGCAAGATCGAGGAGAAGGAGGCGATCCCGGTCAAGCTGAGCCACGTCGTCCTCAACTCCCCCGACCTGAACCGGACCCGGGAGTGGTACGAGCGCCACCTCGGCTTCCGGCTCTCCGACACGCTCAGCTCGCCGCACATGGGCGAGGTCATGCACTTCATGCGGATCAGCAACCAGCACCACTCGATGGCCATCGCCAGGGGCCCGCACACCGCCCTGCACCACATCTCCTTCGAGATGCGCGGCCTCGACGAGTACATGCGCGGTTCCGGCCGCGTGATGCGCGCCGGGTTCCGCAAGATCTGGGGTCCGGGCCGGCACATGGCGGGCGACAACACCTTCACGTACTTCCTCGACCCGCACGGCAACACCGTCGAGTACACCACCGAGCTGGAGTGCCTCGACGAGGACACCTGGCACCCGCACGTCTACGACTTCTCCCGGCCCGAGGTCACCGACCAGTGGGGCACCGCCAACCCGATGAACGAGCTGATCGCCAAGGAGTCCTTCAACGACCCCGACCGCGGCGTGTTCGTCGCCCCGCCGGTCTGACCCCGACCCCGCTCCCCCAGGAGTCGTCCCATGCGTTTCGCCGCATACGAACACCAGCACCGCCACCGGGTGGCCGTCGTGGAGGACGACGGCACCCTCCTTCCGCTGCCCGGCGTCACCTCGCTCACCGCCCTGCTCACGGAGACCGGCGGCCTGCCCGCGCTGCTCGCCGCCGGTGCCGCCGCCCTCGACGTGCCGTCCGGTCCCCATGTCTCCGAGGTGCGGCTGCTGCCTCCCCTGCGGCCCGCGTCGGTCCGGGACTTCGTCACCTTCGAGGAGCACGTCGAGGGCGTCCGGCGGTCCGTGGACGGCGCCGCCGGCGTGCCGGAGCAGTGGTACGCGGCACCGGCCTTCTACTTCACCAACCCGCACGCCGTCCACGGTCCCGGCGACGACATCCCCGTGCCCCCCGGCTCGTCCGTGCTGGACTACGAGCTGGAGGTCGCCGCCGTCATCGGCCGCGAGGGCCGCGACCTCACCCCCGAACAGGCCCGCGAGCACATCGTCGGCTACACGGTCTTCAACGACTGGTCCGCGCGCGACCTCCAGTCGGCGGAGATGAAGGTCGGGCTCGGCCCCTGCAAGGGCAAGGACACGGCCACCACCCTCGGCCCGTACCTCGTCACCGCCGACGAACTGGAGCCGTACCGGGACCCCGACGGGTTCCTGCGCCTGGCGCTGACCGCCGAGATCAACGGCGAGGTGGTCGGTGAGGACCTGCTCTCCAACATGAGCTGGACCTTCGAGGAGATGACCGCCTACGCCTCCCGCGGCACCCGTGTCGTACCGGGTGACGTCCTCGGTTCCGGGACCTGCGGCAACGGCGGCTGCCTCGCCGAGCTGTGGGGCCTGCGGGGCGAGCGGACACCGCCGCCCCTGAAGCCCGGCGACACCGTCGTCCTCACCGTCGAGGGCATCGGCACGCTCACCAACACCGTCGTCGCGGGCGCCGAGCCCGTCCCCCTGCCGAGCGGCAGGCGTCGTGGCCGGGAGCGGCCGTGAGCGGTCCGCACCCCAAGCGGCTGCTGGGCAAGGTCGTCGTGGTCACGGGCGCGGCCCGTGGCCAGGGCGCCGTCGAGGCCGCGGCCCTCGTCCGGGAGGGCGCCCGCGTCATCGCCACCGACGTGAGCGACGCGCCCGGCTGCCGCCGGCTCGACGTGACCGACGAGAGGGGCTGGGCGGACCTGGCCGCGGACCTGCGCGAGGCCTACGGCCAGGTGCACGGCCTCGTGAACAACGCGGGCATCACCTGGCGGGCCCGCGTCGGCGACGTGCGCCCCGAGGACCTGGCCCGGGTCCACGCGGTCAACGTCACCGGCCCGCTGCTCGGCATCCAGCACCTCGCGCCGCTCATGCCGCCCGGCTCCTCCGTCGTGAACGTCGGCTCCTCCGCGGCCCTGACCGCCCACTATCCGGTCGCCTACACCACGAGCAAGTGGGCGCTGCGGGGCCTGTCGAAGACCGCCGCCCTCGAACTCGGTCCGCGCGGGATCCGCGTCAACACGATCCATCCCGGTTACATCGAGACCGAGATGACCGCCTCGGCGGTTCCGGTGTTCCGCGAGGCCAACGTCCGCGAGACGCCGCTCGGCCGCACCGGGACGGTCGACGAGGTCGCCCCGCTCGTCGTCTTCCTGCTGTCGGACGAATCGTCGTTCATCACCGGCGCCGAGATCCCCGTGGACGGCGGCCTCACCGCGCACGGCGGCGTCAAGTCCGTCTCCGACGCCCTGCGTCCGGAGGCGGACGGTGCCGGCGACCGGCCGGCAGCCCTGTCGAGAAAGGACCGTTCGTGAACAAAGTGAGTGCCGGCGCCGCCGAGGCGGTCGCCGACATACCCGACGGGGCCTCGCTCGCCGTCGGCGGCTTCGGACTGAGCGGTGTGCCGGAGATCCTCGTCCGCGCCCTGTACGCGCAGGGCGCCACGGGGCTCCGGGTCGTGTCGAACAACTGCGGGGTCGACGGCCGTGGCCTGGGCATCCTGCTGGCCGCCGGCCGCATCGCCCGGGTGACCGGCTCGTACGTCGGCGAGAACAAGGAGTTCGCCCGCCAGTACCTCGGCGGGGAACTCGAGGTGGAACTGACTCCGCAGGGCACCCTCGCCGAACGGCTGCGCGCCGGCGGCGCGGGCATCCCCGCCTTCTACACCCCCGCCGGCGTCGGCACCCAGGTCGCCCGGGGCGGCCTGCCCTGGCGCTACACACCCGCCGGCACCGTCGCCGTCGCCTCACCGCCCAAGGAGACCCGCGACTTCGACGGCCGTCCGCACGTCCTGGAGCACGGCATCACCACCGACTTCGCCCTGGTCCGCGCCTGGCGCGGCGACCGGCACGGCAACCTCCGCTTCCGCCGGGCCGCCGCCAACTTCAACCCCCTGGCGGCCATGGCTGGCCGCGTCACGGTCGCCGAGGTCGAGGAACTCGTCGAACCCGGCGAACTCGCCCCGGACGAGGTGCATCTGCCCGGCGTCTACGTGCAGCGGGTCGTGGCGCTGACCCCCGAGGAGGCCGCCGACAAGCCCATCGAGAAGAGGACGGTGAGCGGCTGATGGCCTGGACCCGCGACCAGATGGCCGCCCGCGCCGCCGCCGAACTGACCGACGGCTCCTACGTCAACCTCGGCATCGGCCTGCCGACCCTCATCCCGGGGCACCTCCCGCCGGGCGTCCACGTCGTCCTGCACTCGGAGAACGGCATCCTCGGCACCGGTCCCTGTCCCACGGAGGACCAGGTCGACCCGGACCTGATCAACGCCGGCAAGGAGACCGTCACGGTGCTGCCCGGCGCCTCCTTCTTCGACTCGGCGCTCTCCTTCGGCATGATCCGCGGCGGCCACATCGACACCGCGGTCCTGGGCGCGATGCAGGTCTCCGCGACCGGCGACCTCGCCAACTGGATGATTCCGGGCAAGATGGTCAAGGGCATGGGCGGCGCGATGGACCTCGTCCACGGTGCCCGCCGGGTCATCGTCCTGATGGACCACACCGCCAAGGACGGCAGCCCGAAGGTCGTCGAGGAGTGCACGCTCCCGCTCACCGGCGAACGGTGCGTCCACCGCGTCGTCACCGATCTGGGCGTGCTCGACGTCACCGGCAGCGGCCTCGCCCTCGTCGAGACCGCGCCGGGCGTCACCGTCGAGGAGATCTCGGCCCGCACCGGGGCCGCCCTGCGCCTCGACGGTTTCACCGCCGCCTGCTGACCCGGATCAATCCTGGCCCGCTGCCCGCTGCCCGCTGCCCGCCGACGGGCGGCGGGCCGGCCCATGTCCCCTTGACCGGCTGGTCGGTTGACGGGAGGAGATCCTCGCGGCAGCCGACACCGCCGACGACATCGGACGGAATCGGACCGACGACGGACGCGCCCGCCCCGGCGGTCCGGCCCGGTGGGCGGAAGTCGAACAAGCCGGCGCCGACCAAACTCTGTTCCGCGTGTCTACCGGCCGGTATACAAGCGATGTTGGACCTGTGGGACAGGAGCGTGTCCGGTTGCCGCGGTGTCGCGATCCTCCGTGTGCTCCGACGGCCGGTCCGATACAGCGGGCTGACCGGACTTCGAGGAAGGGGCACGATGAACCATCACACGCGTCAGGGCGGCGACCTCGCGCGACGGCGCCGCACCATGGCGCTGGGCGCGGCGCTGAGCAGCTGCGCGCTCGTCGCCGGTGTCGGCACATCGGTTCCCGCTTCTGCCGGAGAGCGGCATTCCCCCCGCCCCGTGGACTACGTGGCGCTCGGTGACTCGTACACGTCCGGTCCACTGATTCCGCGCCAGGTCGACGCCAACTGCGCCCGCTCGGACCATGATTACCCCTCGCTGGTGGCGACCCGGTACAAGGTCGCCTCGTTCGCGGACGTCAGCTGCAGCGGGGCCAAGACCGACGAGATGTGGAAGGCCCAGGGGACCAACGGGCCCCAGTTGGACGCCCTGAACCGAAACACCGACCTGGTGACGCTGCAGATCGGCGGCAACGACATGGGGTTCGGCCCCATCATCAGCACCTGTGCCGCGCTCAGCTCCGAGGACCTGTCCGGCGACCCGTGCCGGCAGCACTACGCGTCTTCCGGGGTCGACCGGCTCACGCTGAGCATCCTCGAAACCGCTCCGAAGGTCGCCCGTGTGCTGCGTGCGGTGCATGAGCGGGCACCGCACGCACGCGTGGTGGTCGTCGGTTATCCCGCGCTCCTGCCCGACGACGGCAGCGGCTGCTACCCCTCGGTTCCCTTCGCCGCGAAGGACTTCCCCTACCTCCGGGACACGGGCAAGCGCCTGAACCGGATGCTGCGCCTGGTGGCGTGGCTGAATCGAGCCGAGTTCGTCGACACCTACGGTCCGTTCGTCGGACACGACATGTGCAAGGCGCCGGCCGACCGCTGGATCGAACCGCTCCGGCCCTCCGCGCCCGCAGCCCCCGTGCACCCCAACGCCAAGGGCATGGAGACCATGGCGAGCGCGGTCCTGGAACGCCTGGGCAAGAGGGCCGGACACCGCTGACCGACCGGTTCCCCGCCCTGCCCCGGCAAGGACCCCGGCGGGCGGGGAACACGGCCCGAGGCCGACCGCGCGCAGGATTTCCCCCACCGTGGACGGTGTGATCGGATGCCCCAGCCGGGCGGGCTCACCCTGGATGTGGAGCTGGAAGTTGTCCCCGATGCCGCCGACGCGCACCTCGAACCCGGTCCCGGTGGGCCTGTGCAGCACCACGAGGGGCTCGTCGTCCAGGACTGCCGGTGCGGCGCGTGGGCCGGGCAGTTGAGGTCGTGGCGCTCCAGGGCCGGCAGGTCGCGGCAGGCGGGGAGGATCGCGGAGATCTTCTCGTCCGGCTCCGGCAGTTCGTCCTTGGTTGCGCCCACGCCGATCCAGCGGCGGGCGAACTCCAGAGCGTCGAGCAGGTCCTGGTGGACACCGCCGAGGATCGGCTCGGCGCAGGCCACCGGTTCGCCCCGTGCTCGACGCGGAAACCGGCCGCCGTCGCCGGCATCGGCCGCGGACCGGTGGGCGGTGAGCACCATCTGATCCGCGGGCGGCTGCACGCGGCGAAGGCCCTGCTGGACACGGCGGTCCTGCACGGCTGCTCGCTGCTGGTGGCCTCGCGCAGCGGGCCGGCGGGCCTGGACGCCTGCACGGTGATGGAGGCCGCCGCCATCCGCGGCGGCCCGTTCGTCCACGCGGCCTCGCCGCTGCCGTGGGCGCCGCCGGGCGTGCCCTGCCCCGGCCGCTGAGGCTCGGGCAAAGGATCGGTCCCGGCCGCCCCACGGGGAGAGGGTGGCCGGGACCGGCTGCTGCACACCCCAGCGCCGCCACGCTCAGTCGGGACCGGTTTACGAGGCGGCGCGTTCGCGGTCGTCGGCGGGGGTGTCCTCGCGGTGCAGGAAGGTGGCCAGGAGGTCGCCGACGGGGTGGTCCGCCTCGCTGGGGTGACGCAGGGCGACGGTGAGATCGATGGTGTAGCGGTTGCGGCGGCCGACGCGCTCGCGGGTGAGGTATCCGGCCGCTTCGAGGTCGGCGACGATCAGCTGGACGGCGCGTTCGGTGATGCCGATGGCGGCGGCGACGTCGCGCCCGCGCGCTTCAGGGTCGCGGGCGAGGGCGATCAGGACCCGGGCGTGGTTGGTCAGGAAGGTCCACTGATCGCCGCGCGGGCTGGAGGGCTGGCTCATGGCCTTCATCATACGAAGCCGACTTCGCATAACCAACATCATTTCGCGAAAAATAATTGCCGAAAAAATTTTCGCGTATTATTTGACGGGAATCAGGGGGTCAAGTGACGCTGGACATATCCCCACCGCCCTCTCCACCCCGCTGAAAGGGGGGTCACGATGTCCTCCCAGACCTTCGTCCCGATCCCGACCCGCCACGCGGAAACCGGATCTCCGGTGCTGCCACTGTCCCTGCCGCACCCGGTCACCGCGCTGGTGACCAACCGCTCCGACGACCTGGCCGTGGTCGACGCGGCCGTACGACTGGCCACACCGCGCAAGGCACCGGTGCTGCTGGTCGCCGTCCTGCCCGCCCAGCGGCAGATTCCGGAGCGTGCCCGCGTTGACGCGCAGGCGGCCCGGGTGTTCCTGACCCGCGTGCTGCCCCGGCTGCGTGCTGCCGGGGTCGGCTACATCCCCGTCGCCCACCGTGTCCCGGCCGATGACGGCGGACAGATGCGGCTGCGGGCCGCGGGCGGGGTGCTCGCGTTGGCCGCACGTCATCACTCCCCGCTGGTGGTGGCCTCCAGCCGGGGACCGGCCGGCCTGGATGCGCACAGCCTGACCGAAGCCTCCGCCGTACGCGGCGGGCCCTTCGTCTTCGCCGTCGCCCCCACCCGCTGGACGGTCCCCGTCGCCGGCGCCGCTCTGGACCCGGCCGACCTGTCGCCCACCGGGGTCCGCAACGTGTGGACGCTCGCCCGGCGCCGCCTGCCCGCCACCCGCCCCGTGGAGGCGTGATGAACGGCCTGAACGTGCTCGCGCCGTGGTGGCCGCTCGCGCTGGTGGACCTGGTCGTCGGCGGCCTGTGCGTCGCGCTCGCCCTGCGGCCGCGCCGCCGCACCGCTGGCACCCCCGTTCGGTGGCCCGTCCGAGCAGGGAGGTGAGCACCTGTCGCAACCATCAGGTGAACCAGCGCCCGGGCCCGGCAGCCCTCCGTAACCCGCCAGGGCCCGGGGCCCCCGACTCTCTTCTCCGTCTTTGTCCTTCCGCCCCCGCCCGAGGAAGCCGATCCACCATGAATGAACTGTCGTTCGCCGTCCCGCTGTGGGTGTGGGCCGCGGTCACCGTCGGCATCGGCGCCATGCTCGCCGTCGACCTGATCGCCCACCGCGACAACCACGTGATCGGCTTCCGCGAGGCCGCGCTGTGGAGCGGCCTGTGGATCGCCATCGGCCTCGGCTTCGGCCTCGTCCTGTGGGCATGGCAGGGCGGCGATGCGTCATCGACCTACTACGCGGGCTATCTGATCGAGAAGGCCCTGTCGATCGACAACGTCTTCGTGTTCGCGCTGGTCTTCTCCTTCTTCGCCGTGCCCGACGCCTACCAGCACAAGGTCCTCTTCTGGGGCGTCATCGGCGCGCTCGCGGCCCGCCTGGTGTTCATCTTCATCGGCGCCGAACTGCTCCAGGTGTTCTTCTGGACCGCCTACCTGTTCGGTGCGTTCCTGATCTGGACCGGCTGGAAGATGGCCGTCTCCAAGGACGAGGAGGTCCACCCCGACCGCAACCCCGTCGTCCGGCTCGTCAAGAAGACCATCCCCACCGACCCGCGCTTCCACGGCGACAAGTTCTTCATCCGCGTGCATGGCAAACGCATCGCCACCCTGCTGTTCGTGGTCCTGGTCGCCGTCGAGGCCACCGACCTGATCTTCGCCGTCGACTCCGTCGCCGCCGTCCTGGCGATCACCACCAACACCTTCATCGTGTGGACCGCCAACGCCTTCGCCATCCTCGGCCTGCGCAGCCTGTACTTCTGCCTCGCCGGACTTCTGCGCCGCTTCCAGTACCTGCACTACGGGCTCGCGGTCCTGCTCGCCTTCGCCGGCGTCAAGCTCATCCTGTCCGAGACCCCCGTCGGCAAGCTGCCCATCCCCCTCACCCTCGGCGTCATCGTCGTCACCATCACCGTCTCCATCGCCTGGTCGCTGATCGCCACCCGCGGCGGAGGCAGTGACAGCGGCGAGGCGACGCGTGTGACGGACGACGTGACCGGCACCGAGCCGGACACCACGGCCCCCGGCACCGGCCCGCACCATCCGGAAGGACGGCCGTCATGACCACCCTCAGCCCCAGCCGTCGCAACACACCCGCCACACCCCGCACCAGGTCCGTGCACGCCTGCACCGTCACCGGCCGGCCGTCCGCAGGTGGCGTCCTGGCCGTCCTCGCAGGCGCCCGCGCCGATGCGGACGTGGCAGTCAACACAGGCCGACCAGTACTTCACCAGAGCCCACGAAGCGTCCGGCGCCACATCCCGTCCCCCCCGAACCGTCCGGATCCCTCACCCCACGTCGTTGAACACCGCAAACGCGCTGTGCACCCTCGTCCCCCCATAGGCTCGGCCAAGGGCACAGCCGCCCAGATCGTTGCGCAACCGCAGCCACACCGTCCCGGGGGAGACCGGTGGGGAAGGGTCCGCGGGCTGTCCCGGAGACGAGCGGGTACGGCGGATTCCCGGGCGCCACCCGGGCGACTTTCCGGCGGGGCGGTGGCGTGACTGCTGTGATTCCGGCCGGACAGATACGACCATGCTGACGTACCGCGGTGCCGGCCACTGGGGAGGAACTGTGAAGCGAGAGGACGGCACATCGGTGGCCACCGGTGTCACCGCCGAGCGCCTCGCCGGGCTCCGCAGGTGGAACCTGGGGCTCACGCTGCTGCACCTGGTCCAGGCCGTGGCGATCGTCCTCCTCGCCGGAGACTTCTCGATCACCGTCACCGCCTCCGTTCCCGAAGGGCCGCCGGGAACGGAGGCGCCCGCCCCCGAAGCACTGTTCGACGTGCCGATCGGCTGGGCCGTCGCCGTCTTCCTCACCCTCGCGGCAGTGGACCACCTGCTGACGGCGACGGTGTGCCGCCGCATCTACGAACGCGACCTCAGACGTGGCATCAACCGTTTCCGGTGGCTGGAGTACGCGCTGAGCGCGACCCTGGTGGTGCTCCTCATCGGCTTCTACGCGGGCATCACCAGCATCAACGCCGTCCTCGCCGTCGTCGGTGCCAACATCGGGATGATCCTCTTCGGCTGGGTCGAGGAGCTGATGAACCCGCCGGGGCGGGCGAGGACCACGATGCTGCCGTTCTGGTTCGGGACGCTGGTCGGCGTCACGCCGTGGATCTCGATCGCGTACAACATCGTCGCGGCCGAGACCGTCCCCGGCTTCGTGTACGGAATCGTTCTCGTCCAGGCCACCCTCTTCTTCAGCTTCGGCCTCAACCAATGGCTCCAGTACCGCGGAGCCGGCCGGTGGTCCGACTACGCATACGGTGAAAAGGCCTACCTGGTCCTCAGCCTCGTGGCGAAGTCACTCCTGGCGTGGCAGATCTTCACCGGCTCGCTGGCTGACTGAACCTCTTTCAGCCTGCGCTCGGGCGGTGCAGCTGACTTGACCGTGTCCTCTGCGCGAGCGGACACGTCAGCTCGTACACGGCCCGAGCTCCGGCCACGAAGACGCGCGTGGTGGAGGCCGTCGCCGAGCACGGTCACACCGTGGCAGTGCTCGGCCGGACCGGAGTCCCGCCATGCCCTGGCATGCCGGGCCAAGACGATGGGTCTCATCCCGACCGGGCGCACGCGCGGCGCCGTCGCGGCCGAGCGGGCCGACCCGGTCTCCGGCATGGCCCCCTCCATCTCCTGGAGGAGGCCGCCGAGGTCGACGGAGTGGAGCCGGGATCGTCCTGGCTCCACTCCGTGGTGCGGGCGTGTCACTGGAACTGAGCGAAGAACCTCCAGATCTCTGCTTTGGTCCAAGTGGCGACGCCGCTTTCGCCGGAGGAGCCGTCGACCGGACCGGGTACGTGGTCTCCGTCGAACGCGGCCCATTGGACCGGGTATCCGGCACGGCAGCCCGAGTAGGTGGTGGTGATGTGCGTGCGGCTTCCCGGCGCGGGCTCGCGCGGGCTCTGAGGGATGCAGCCGTTGTTGCTGACGAATCTGTCGCGCAGGGACCGTCCTTGCGCGATGTCGAGGACGGAGTCGCTGATGCCGTGGATTCCGAAATAGGCGATGGGTTGGGTGCCGCCGCTGCACCCGCTGATCTGGGCGCCGGACATGACCGCGACGGCCCTGAAGACGTTCGCCCGGCTGCATGCGAGTGCGTAGCTCATACCGCCGCCCCAGCTGAATCCCGTGGCGAAGCGCTGTGCCGGGTTGACACAGAGGCCGCCCTCGATGCGCCGGATCATGTCGTCGACGAAGATGATGTCCTCACCGCCGGTATTGGCCCAGCCGTTGCCGAGGCCCTGGGGGGCGACGAGGATCGCGCCGTCGTCCGACTGTTCCTGTTGGCCGTAGTAGGACCAGGCGTTCCCGCTCGTGCCGCCCGAGGCGACGTCGCCGGCGGTTCCGCCCCGCCAGTGGAACGCGAAGATCAGCCGGTAGGGGTGGCTGTTGTCGTAGTCGGCGGGGACCCTGAGGATGAAGCTGCGGCTCTTGCCGCCGCTCTGCATCGTGTGCGTACCGCTCGCCAGAGTCGGGGCGCTGCCGCATCCGCCACCACCGGACGACAGCTTGATCATCTGCCATTGCTGGTTGGCGCCGCCCCAGTCGGTGTACTGGACGACGTTGCCGCCGTCGGCGGTGGAGGCGCCCTGCACCTCCACCGCCTTGCCGCTGGTGCGGTTGATCAGCCGGACGTGGCCCGCGTCCGAGTCGGCCAGGCGGAACTGCTGGTTGGCCCCGTTGTGGTCGGCCCACTGCTGGAGCGCGGCACCGTCTGCGGTCGAGGCGCCGGCCAGGTCGAGAACCTTGTCCGAATGCCGGGCCTTGAGGCGGTAGAAGCCGCCGCCGGAGTCCACGAACTGCCACTGCTGGTTGGCTCCGTCGTTGCGCGTCCACTGGCTGATCCGCGCACCGTCGGCGGTGGACGCGCCAGAGACGTCCAGCGCCTTGCCGCTGTTGCGATTGACCAGGACGTACCAGGCGTTGGCGTCCACCGTCGCCGCCTCGGCGGGCGCCGGATTCACCGCGGCGAGCATGCCGATCGCGAGGGTCGCCGCCACCACGGCGGCGACCCGGGACCACCAGCGATGTCTTCCTGGAGGGGCGGGGGGAGCCGCACCGTGGGTCTTCATCCGTTCACCCTTTCGTCTGTGGCAGGTCCCCTCAGGTGCGGGTCCAGCGTTGGTTGCTGCCGTTCGAGCAGGAGTAGAGCTGGATCAGGGTGCCGTTGGCGGTGCCGCCTGCGACGGCGTCGAGGCAGAGACCGGACTGGACGCCGACGACGGATCCGTCGGAGTTGAGGCGCCATTTCTGGTTGTCGCCGCCCCAGCAGCTGTAGATCTGGACTTTGGTGCCGGTGGCGGTGCCGGCGGCGTCCAGGCACTTGTTGCCGTAGACCCTGAGCTCGCCTGCGGCGGTGTACGTCCATTGCTGGTTGGTGCCGTTGTGGCAGTCCCACAGGTGGAGCTGGGTGCCGTCGGTGGTGCTGGTACCGGGCACGTCCAGGCAGCGGCCCGAACCGACGCCCTTGATCGGTCCGGAATCCGAAGGGGGCGTGGAGGAGCCGCCGTTGAGTGCGTTGAGGACGGCGGTGTAGGCGAGCTTCTTGCTGCCGTCGCCGTTGAACAGCAGCGGTGTTTGCTCCGATCGCCAGGAGTCCGTGTCACGCACACCCCAGACGGTGATGCCGAGGCAGCGCGGGACGGCCAGGCAGTCGTTGGTCACGTTGGCGTAGGTCGTGGCCGGGGCGCCCTGGATGTCGAGTTCGGTGACGGCCACGTCGACGCCGAGGGCGGCGAAGTTCTGCAGGGTGGTGCGGAAGTTGCTGTTGTAGGGGCTGCCGCTGTTGAAGTGCGACTGGAAGCCGACGCAGTCGATCGGCACGCCGCGCTGCTTGAAGTCTCGGACCATCGCGTACATGGCCTGGGTCTTGGCCCAGGTCCAGTCCTCGACGTTGTAGTCGTTGTAGCAGAGCTTGGCGGCCGGGTCGGCGGCGCGCGCGGTGCGGAAGGCGACCTCGATCCAGTCGTTGCCGGTGCGTTGCAGGTTGGAGTCGCGCCGGGCTCCCGAACTGCCGTCGGCGAAGGCCTCGTTCACGACGTCCCACTGGGCGATCTTGCCCTTGTAGTGGGCCATCACGCCGTTGATGTGGCCGATCATCGCCTGGCGCAGCGTGCTGCCGCTGAGGCTCTGCATCCAGCCGGGCTGCTGGGAGTGCCAGGCCAGGGTGTGGCCGCGCACCTGCTTGCCGTTCTGCACCGCCCAGTTGTAGACGCGGTCACCGGCGGTGAAGTTGAACTGGCCCTGCTGCGGTTCGGTGGCGTCGATCTTCATCTCGTTCTCGGCCGTCACCGAGGTGAACTCACGGCCCGCGATCGTCGTGTACGCCGAGTCGCCCAGCCTGCCCGAGGCGATGGCGGTGCCGAAGTAGCGGCCGCTCTGCGCCGCCGCGGCGCCGAGCGTGTTCTCGGCGGCGTGTGCGGTCGGCGGCGCGACCAGTGCGGCGACCGTACCGAGGACGCCGACGACCAGCGCCAACGGCAGGCCGCGGACCTTCCGGCGGACAACGGGTCTGGGAAGGGCGTACGAGCCCATGACTGTGCCTCCAAGGTAGAAATCACGGAAGGACTGAAGCGCAGGGGAATGTGTCGTCCGCTCCCGCTCGGCAGACGGACGGGGCGGGCCGGAACCGGGGCGGTACGGAGTCACCGGACACCGCGGTCATGGGACCGGGACGATCGCAACCCGCACGAGACGGCAGCCGTCGGCCGTCGGGGGACGTACGACGGGCGGCGGCGGTGTTTCGACACAGGCATGGGGCACTCCATCGCGGTTCAGCCGGGGGACCGCCACGCGGCGTCGCGTACCTCTCCCACTGCGCGAACAGCCGGGATGCGCTGGTGCGACCTCACCGGAACGAAACGGGGTGGCGCAGGTGCTGCGGTGTGTGGATCTGCGGTACGTGGATCTGCGGTGCGGCTGTGCGTGGATCTGTCGTGCAGCACAGCTGCCCAGGACGGTGCAGTTCGGTATTTCGAACTGTGGTCGGTCACTCAGAGAGGGATGATCGAGGGATTGACGGCGAATCGTCAATACTCATCACAGGGAAAGTTTCCGCTTGTCGTCCGAATCTTTCGAAATCGCGACGAGCGACGGACGCCGCCTGCTCAACTTCCCTCATCCGGGAGGACCCTTGGAGTGGCGGGCCGTATCGCGAGCCTCCGGAGTGCCGGGAGGAACTGTTTGTGGACAGATCGGCGAAGGACCTTGACCAGAGGGCCCCGCATTCCTAGCTTGTGGCGTCAAAGGTTCGGAGAGATCTTCGAAAGTTTCGATACCGTCCCTGTCCCGGTACGGCCGCTCTGCGGTTCCCAGGCGTCACCTCACCCCGCCCCAAGGAGGCCCTCTGATGTGGTTTCGCCACCCGTCCCCGGTCCGCCCAAGACGCTTGCTCGCGGTCCTTTCGCCCTTGCTGCTCGTGGCCGCTTTCCTCGGCGCCCAGCCCGCCGACGCGGCGACCGTAGACCCCAACGCCTCGTATGTGCTGGTCAACCGCAACAGCGGCAAGGCCCTGGACGTCTACAACATGGCGACCGACGACGGCGCCCGCATCACTCAGTGGACCAGGAACGATCAGAACCAGCAGCAGTGGCAGTTCGTCGATTCCGGGGACGGTTATTACCGGATCAAGTCCCGCCACTCGGGCAAGGTGCTGGACGTCCACAACTGGTCCACCGCGAACGGCGGCTCGATCGTGCAGTGGGCCGACCTGAACGGCACCAACCAGCAGTGGCGGCTGGCCGACAGCTCGGACGGCTACGTAAGGTTCATCTCGCGCCACAGCAACAAGGCCCTCGAGGTACAAGGCGCCTCCACCGCCGACAACGCGAACATCGTCCAGTACGACGACTGGGGCGGCACCAACCAGCAGTGGCAGCTCGTCAAGGCCGGCGCCGACAACCCCGGCCCGTGCGATCTTCCGTCGGCATACCGCTGGACATCAACGGGCGCGCTGGCGCAGCCCAAGCCGGGGTGGGTCTCGCTCAAGGACTTCACCGTCGTCCCCTACAACGGCAGGCAACTCGTCTATGCGACGACGCACGACACGGGGACGAGTTGGGGTTCGATGAACTTCGGCCTGTTCACCAATTGGTCGGAGATGGCCTCGACCAGTCAGAACACGATGTCGACTTCCACCGTCGCGCCCACGCTCTTCTACTTCGCGCCGAAGAACATCTGGGTGCTCGCCTACCAGTGGGGCGGGACCGCCTTCTCCTACCGGACGTCGAGCGACCCCACCAACCCGAACGGCTGGTCGTCCCAGCAGGTGCTCTTCTCCGGAAGCATCTCCGGTTCCGGAACAGGACCCATCGACCAGACGCTCATCGGTGACGGGACGAACATGTACCTGTTCTTCGCCGGTGACAACGGCAAGATCTACCGGGCCAGCATGCCGATCGGGAACTTCCCGGGCAGCTTCGGCACGACCTCGACAGTGATCATGAGCGATACGACGAACAACCTGTTCGAAGCCCCGCAGGTCTACAAGTTGCAGGGCCAGAACCGCTACCTCATGATCGTCGAGGCGATCGGCTCGCAGGGCCGCTACTTCCGCTCGTTCACGGCCACCAGTCTGAACGGTTCATGGACACCCCAGGCCGCGACCGAGAGCAATCCCTTCGCCGGCAAGGCCAACAGCGGCGCCACCTGGACCAACGACATCAGCCATGGCGAACTGATCCGCACCAGCCCCGATCAGACCATGACCGTCGATCCCTGCAATCTGCAGCTGCTCTACCAGGGACGCAGCCCCAACTCCGGCGGCGACTACGGCCTCCTGCCCTACCGTCCGGGTCTGCTGACACTGCAGCGCTGACGGCGTGACGCGGGGGCCGGCTCCGTGGGGAGCCGGCGTGGCGGGCTCGGCGCAAGGCCGAGCCCGCCCGGGTCACGCGCCAACGTCAGCTCTCGTACGGCGACGGAGCGCGGAGTCGGGCAACGCTCACCAAGTTGTCCGGTGTCTCCTCCTCCACCGTGTGCCGTGTGCCGTGTGATCCAGCGGCTGGGACCGTTGCTCGCGCTCGAGCCGGTCTCCGGCTCCGCCGACGCCCCGGACCGTGTGCGGCACCCTCGTCCCGGTCCGTGACCGCGGCGTGGGCGCCTCCTCCCGCACCTACCGGTTCTCGGCAAACGTGCAGGTCATGGTGGATGCTGAGAGCCGCCTCGTGGTGGCGGCGGCCCGGCCTGTGCCCGGCGGCCCGGTGCCGGGGCTCGGCCCGGCCGACGGCGAGTGGTGGGCCGGCCTCGCGCTCGTCGGCTTCGAACGCACCTGGCCGGCCGCCCGCGTGCAGGACTTCGTCATCCTCACCGTCAGAGCGGCTCGACCACCCCGACCGCGAGAAGGCGTTCCAGGACGGCGGCGAGGATCATCTCCCGGGTTCCGTGGACGGCCCGTCCGATCAGCCGCTTGCGAGCGGTCCGGAACGAGTCGAGCTCCTCGGGGAGGCCCCGTCAGGGCGAGTCGGTGCGGTACGTCCACGCGACGGCCTCGATCGTGCGGCGGTGGTCGTCCCACCGCCGCCCGCGGACCGGATCCGCCGGCATCAGCGGCTCGTTCCGGTCCCCCGTCGCATCAGTGATCGCTGAACGGACGGACACGCCCGATCGACGGAGCGACCCGTCGAAGAGAGACACGCGCTAGCGACGGCTGCGTACGAGCAGATACAGGAAGTACGGCGTTCCGATCACCGCCGTCATGAGGCCCGCGCCGAGCTGGGCGGGCGCGATGACCGTGCGGCCGATCAGGTCGGCCACGCAGACGAGGGCCGCGCCGAGCAGGACGGCGATCGGCACCACCCGTACGTGCCGCCGGCCCACGAGGGTCCGCGCCGCGTGCGGCGCGACGAGGCCCACGAAGCCGATGGTGCCGGCCGAGGCGACGGCGGTCGCGCTGAGCAGGACGCTCACCACGAGGAAGCCCAGGCGGACCCGGGACAGCCGCAGGCCGAGCAGACGTGGGGTGTCCCCGTCCAGGGACACGAGGTCCAGTTCGGTGCGCCGGGCGACCGCCACGCCGACGCCCAGCGCCAGCACCAGCGCGACGGGCAGGACGTCCGGCATGGTCCGCCCGTACGTCGAACCGGACAGCCAGGTCAGCGCCTTGGTGGCGTTGAAGGGATCGGTCAGCACGATGAGCAGGCTGATCAGCGCCGTCGTGGCGGCGGCCACGCCGACGCCGACGAGGACCAGCCGGTTCTGCCGGTAACCGCCCCGGGCGGCGAGTCCGAACACGACGGCGGAGGCCGTCGCGGCCCCGGCGAACGCCGCTCCCGCGACGGCCCAGGAGCCGGCGACGGGCACGGTGGTGACGAGGAGCACGGCACCCAGCGCGGCTCCGCCGGAGACGCCCAGGACGCCGGGTTCGGCCAGCGGGTTGCGGGTGACGGCCTGGACCAGCGTGCCGGCCAGGGCGAGCGCCGCGCCCGCGCTCAGGGCGGCGAGCACGCGCGGCACCCGGGTGTCGAGGACGAAGGAGACCGTCCGCCCGGCCCGCCCCTGCGCCCAGTTGACGACGTCGCCGAGCAGGAGTCCGGTGTCGCCCAGCAGCACCCCGGCGACCGTGACGCCGGCGACGGCGGCGGCGAGGACGGCCACCGTGACCCGGAACGCCGTCCGGCCGGGGGTGCGCAGCCGGTCCGGGGCGCCGGCCTCGGCGGTGTCCCGCAGCCGCAGGGCCGTCACCACCAGGAACACGGCGCCGACGAGGCTGGTGACGACCCCGGTGGGGACGGCCACCGCCGTGTCCGCGGGCACCAGGGCCCGCAGCAGGACGTCCGACCCGAGGACGAGTGCCGCACCGGCCAGGCCGACCGCGGGCCAGCCGGCACGGGCGCGGACGAAGGCCGGGAACCGGCGGGCGAGCGGGCGGGTCAGGGCCGGGGCGCACAGTCCGACGAAGCCGATGGGCCCCGCCAGGGTGACCGCCGCGGCCGACAGCAGCGCCGCCAGGACGACCACCGTGACGCGGGTGGCGCGGACCGGGACGCCGAGCCCGCGCGCGGCGTCGTCGCCGAGGGCGAGCGCGTCGACCCGGCGGGCGGTGAGCAGCAGGCCGACGAGGCCGGCCGCGGCGACGGGCAGCATCTGCAGGACGCCGTCGAATCCGTTCTGGCCGATGCTGCCCTGGTTCCACTGGTACAGGCCCTCGGTCTGCTCGGGGAACAGCAGGAGCAGGCCCTCGGTCACGGAGTTGAGGCCGAGGGCCAGCGCGGTGCCGGCGAGGACCAGCCGTACGGTGCCCGTGCCGAGGCCGGACAGGGCGAGGACGACGCCCGCTGCCAGGAGGCCGCCGGCGAAGGCGACCCCGGAGGAGGCGAGCAGCGGCAGCGAGACGCCGGTGGCGCCGACCACGCCGAGCGCCAGGTAGGAACCGGCGTTCACGGCGAGGGTGTCGGGCGAGGCGAGCACGTTGCGGCTGACGGCCTGGAGTGCGGCCCCGGCCACTGCGAGCACGACGCCGACCAGGAGGCCCGCGGTCGTGCGCGGCAGCCGGGAGGCGATCACGACGGACGCGTCCGCCGGATCGGCCTGCCCGGTCAGGGCTTTGAACACCTCGGCCGGTCCGACGGCGGCCGTGCCCTGGGTGATGTCGACGACGGCGAGGGCGGCTACCAGGAGCGCCAGTGCGGCCGTCACCGCGGCGGCACCCCGGCGGGGCGGGGCCGCCTGCGGACGGGTGGCGGGGGCGGTTGCGGTGACGGCCATGGCTTCCGTTACTTCGTCAGCGCGGCGACGAGGGCGTCGACGTAGGCCTGCATCGACCCGGGTCCGCCGAACATCCAGATGCCGTCGGGCAGCCGGTGCACCTCGCCGGCCTTCACGAACGGCAGGGACGTCCACACGGCGTTCTTCGCCAGGGCGCCGGTGAAGGGGGTGCTGTTCTTGTCGCCGTCGCTGCCGATGTAGGCGAAGCGGGTGTCCTTCGGCAGGGCGGTGAGGCCCTCGACGTCGGTGGCGCCGAGGCCGTAGCTCGCGTCGCCCTTGACGGTCCAGGTGTTCTTCAGGCCGAGCGCCTCGTTGACGCTGCCGATCAGCGAGCCGCTGGTGTACGGGCGCAGGGAGACCTGGTTGGAGGTGACGTACCCGTCGGCGAAGGCCAGCCCGGTGCCGTCGAGACCGGCGTCGGCGAGGGCTTTCCGGCCCTCGGCGACCTTGGTCTCCCAGGCGGTGCGGACCGCCTCGGCCTTGTCGGTGGTGCCGGTGGCCCGCGCGATGAGGTCGATGTTGTCCAGCATCAGCCCGATCTGGTCGGCGGCGTCGGCGGACTTCACCTCCAGCACGGGGGCTATCCTGCGCAGTTGCTTCACGGCTGCGGGCGGCAGGTCGGTGGTGGCGAGGACGAGGTCGGGCGCGAGGGAGGCGATGGTGTCCATGCTCGGCTCGCCGCGGGTGCCGATGTCCTTCGGCTCGGTGGTCAGCGGGACGGCGGTGTCCCAGGTCTTGTAGCCCTTGACGTCGGCGACGCCGACGGGGTCGACGCCGAGGGTGAGGAGGCTCTCGGTGACGTTCCACTCGGTGGTGACGACCTTGGTGGCCGGGCCGTCGAGCGTGATCTTGGTGCCGGTGGCGCCGGTGAGGCTGATGGCCTCGGAGGGCTTCCCGGAGCTGTCGGCGGTGGGCTCGGTGGTGCCGCACGCGGCGAGGGCGAGCGCCGCGGCGGTGGTGGCGGCCGCGGTGAGCAGGGGGCGTCTCATGAGGTGGTGCCGAGCCTTTCGCTGGGGGTGTGGCGGGTGTGGTGGCGGCCGATGGCGCGGGTGCGCAGCCGGCCGGTGAGGGGGTCGTGGTCGACCTCGATGCGGATGCCGTAGACGGCGGTGAGGCGTTGTGGTGTCAGGACGTCCGCGGGTGGACCGTCGGCGACGACGCGGCCCGCGTCGAGCAGCGTGATCCGGTCGGCGACGGCCGCCGCCTGGTCGAGGTCGTGGAGGACGACGCCGACGGCGATGCCGTGCTCGTCCGCCAGGTCGCGGATCAGCTCGAGGAGTTCGACCTGGTGGCGCAGGTCGAGGTAGGTGGTGGGCTCGTCCAGGAGCAGTACGCCGGTCTCCTGCGCGAGGCAGCCGGCGAGCCACACCCGCTGCAACTGCCCGCCGGACAGGTGGTCGGCGCCGCGTTCGGCGAGGTCGGTGACACCGGTCAGGTCGAGCGCCCGGTCGACCGCGGCGGCCGCGTCCGGGTCGGGCCGGCCGAAGCGGCCGCGGTAGGGGTAGCGGCCGAACTCGACGATGTCGCGCACGGTCAGTCCGCTGGGTGTCGGGCGGCTCTGGGTCAGCAGGGCGACGTGGCGCGAGAACTCACGGGGCGTCAGGGCGAGGCCGTCGGTGTCGTCGTCGATCCGGATCGTGGCGTGCCGGGCCCGCTGCAACCGGGCGATCGTCCGCAGGAGCGTGGACTTCCCGCTGCCGTTGGGGCCGACGAGGGCGGTCACCTCACCGGGGCGCAGCCCGACCGCGGCTCCATGGACGACGTCGACGCCGTCGTACGACACCGTGACGTCCGTGGCCGCCAGTTCGTGGCCGCGCAGGCGTGGGGCGCCGGCTGTTTCTCCACCAGATCTCACGCCAATAAGGTTAGCCTAACCTTATTTACTTGGATCACGCGGGGCGGGTCCGTCTCAGCCGGCCGGCCAGGACGCCGGGTCCCACAGGCCCGAACGCCGCAGGGACTGCGGGCAGTGCAGGTAGACCTCGTCGATCTCCAGCACCAGGGCGAGTACGGGGCGCCGGTCGTCCCGCGTCATGGCGTCGAAGAACGGGGCGTCGGTGAGGATGCGGGCCCGCCCGTTGACCCGCAGGACCTCCTTGCCGCCCGGGATCAGGTACAGCAGGCCGGCGTGCGGGTTGTCGAGGATGTTGTGGAAGCTGTCACCGCGCCGGTTGCCCGGCCGGTCGGGCAGGGCGAGCGTGCGCGCGTCGACGACATGGGTGAACCCCGGGCCGTCCCCGCGCGGGGAGACGTCGCAGTTGCCGTCCGCGTCGGAGGTGGACAGCAGACAGAAGGGCGAACGGGCCAGTATGCCGAGGTCCTGGTCGGTGAGCCGGTCGTGGACCTTCTCGATCACCACGGGCCAGGGCTCGCCCAGCACTTCGCGCAGCTCGGCCCGCGAGCCCAGCTCGACCCAGCCGCTCCCGGCGGCCGTGCCCGGCCCGTCCACGGTGGCGTCGATCGCGTGCGGCAAGGTGGGCTCCAGGGGTCGTGCGGCAAGTGGTTGCGCATCGAACATTAGCTTAGGTTAGGTTCGCCTTGCCTTACTGGCTTGGGATGTGGTGGTGCCGGGCGCCGGGGTCCGCGGCCGGCCGGGTGTGGACCGGGGACGGCTCGGGTAACCGGGCACGCATGTTCAAGCATCGACGCGTGCGCGTCACCTGTGTCCTGGCGGTCGGCTGGGTCTTCTTCGCGGTCGTGGAACGGCAGTCGGGGCAGACCACGTGGCCGGCGTCGCTGCTGCACGCGCTGGTCTGGGCCCTCGCCGTGTCGGGCACCTGGTGGTTCGCCGAGATGACGCAGCTGGGGCCGCGGACCGCTCGCCCCGTTCCGTCCGCGTCGGCGACGGCGAACTCCTCGCGGGGGCCGGGGGTTTCGACGGCCGCCCACGACACGGCCCCCACCGGCCACCCGGAGGAGGACGGTGCCCCGGGCAAGGGCGGTGACCCGTGGGGGCGGGGACCGGCGACGGGACGCGCGCGAAAGGGTGGGCGCCACTCGGCATGAAGGCACCCGGCCGGGTTACCCGATGCCCCGGCGACAGAACCGCCGCCCACAGCTCTCAGGGAGACGCCATGCCGGTCAGTGCCAGCAACGCGCTCACCGTCGCCGCGGCGGCGCTCGCCGGAAGCGGAGTGGCCGTCACCGCCCTCCTGTGGTGGAAACACCGCTCGCGCACCGGCCGGGACCCGATCCACGCCTGGCCCCCGTCACTCGGCGATCCCCGCGCGATGTCACCCGAGGACCTGCTGCACCGGCACTGGAACACGCTGCAACCGCTGGACCTGACGCGCTAGGTGTGCTGTCCCGGGACGTTGGTGACACGCGTGCTGGGTGCTTGAAGAGGTGAGGGCCTTCTGGGTTCGGTGTGGATTGCGGCATCTACGCCCGACCTCAGGAGGCCCTCGTGTCCCACCGTAATGCCCCGCTGACGCCGACCGGGAGACTGCGTCTGGCCCGGTGCGTCGTCGACGACGGCTGGCCGTTGCGGCGGGCCGCGGAACGTTTCCAGGTCAGCCGCACCACCGCCGCCCGCTGGGCCGGCCGCTACCGCCAGCTCGGCGAGGCCGGGATGCGCGACCGATCCAGCCGCCCGCACCACCAGCCTCGCCGCACGCCGGCCGCCGTCGAGGAACAGGTTGTCCGCCTGCGCCGCGAGCACCGCATCGGCCCGCTCAGGCTGGCCGCCCGCACCGGCATCGCCGCCTCCACCGCCCACCGCATCCTGAACCGGCACGGCCTGCCCGCCCTGGCCGCCTGCGACCGGGCCACCGGCGAACCCGTCCGCCGTCACGAACGCTCCCGGCCCGGTGAACTGGTCCACATCGACGTCAAGAAACTCGGCCGCATCCCCGACGGCGGCGGGCACCGCACCCAGGGCCGTGCCGAAGGCCGACGCAACCGAACCGGAACCGGCTACGCCTACCTGCACACCGCCCTGGACGACCACACCCGCCTGGCCTACACCGAAGACCTGCCCGACGAGACCGCCGCCACCTGCGCCGGGTTCCTCACCCGGGCTGCCGCCTGGTTCGCCACCCACGGCACCACCGTCGAACGCGTGCTGACCGACAACGCCTGGGCCTACACCAAGAACACCTGGCGCCAGACCTGCCACGACCTGGACATCAGCCCCCGCTGGACCAGGCCCTGGCGGCCCCAGACCAACGGCAAGGTCGAACGCTTCCACCGCACCCTGCTCGAGGAATGGGCCTACCAGCGGCCCTACACCTCAGACGCCGAACGCCAGGCAGCGTTTCCCGACTGGCTGGACTGGTACAACTACCACCGACCCCACACCGGCATCGACGGCCACACACCAGCCAGCCGCGTCACCAACCTGTCCGGACAGCACACCTAGCGCGTGGGGACGCTCGCACGGGCGAGGACGGACAACTCGAACGGGCGGAGCGCGTCGGTACGTTCCCACTCCGCAGGGTCGATCGTCTCGCGTTGCCGGGCGTACTCGATCGGCTGGAGCCCGTGCTCACGCAGGAGGGCGTCCATCTGCTCGATGCCGAGGAACGTTTGCCAGGGCTCGCCCTGCTCGGCCGCCGCAGCCATGACCAGCTCCGCATACGATTGACCTGCCTCGTCGCGGAGTCCGGCCGGGAGGAGGTGCTCCACAATGAGCTCTGTGCCGGGTGCGAAGCCGCTGATGACGACCAGGGTCTGCCTGATCGCCTCCGAGGTCAGGTACATCGTGACCCCGAGCCAACTGACCAGCGCGGGTCGGCCCGGGTCAAAGCCGGCCCACACGAGGTGATCGGTAAGTGACCGGGCGGACTCCTTCTCGAAGTTGACCGGGACGAAGAAGGCGGACGGTGGCACCGTCGTCCCCGTCTCAACCAGCAGCGCCCGCTTCCAGCGCTGGGTCGTCGGCTTGTCCACCTCGAACACCCGCATGCAGTCGGCCAGTTCCGACCGGTAAGCGAAGGAGTCCAGCCCCGCGCCGAGGATCACGTACTGGTCGACGCCCCGGCCGGCCAGCTCGGCCAGTCGGTCCTCGGTGTAGCGGCTGCGGGTAACGGCCGTTGTCCGCGCGCCGGACAGGACTGGGTGCCTACCATAGGACCGGTGGTAGCCGAGGAGTTCTTCAGCACGCTCCCCCAGGAAGGGCTGCGCGAGGGTGTCGGCGAAGATCGAGGGGGTCTCGTCGACGAGGAGGTGTGCCGCGCGTGCTGCGGCCGACATGAGAGCTGTCCGGCTGGGTTGTCCCTTGTTCATCATGATGTCGGACATTAGCCCAATAATTTGACAGAATACCACAAAAGCAAAACTTTCGGAAGAGCTTTCGAGTTCTATTTTGGTAACGAATGCGATCCTCGCGATCCCCGGAATAACCTGCGGGTCAGATCCGAGAAGCGACGACAACCTGCGTGTTCCATCCCTCGAGAGAATGCCCAACGGCCAGACGGCGCCGGATCAATTACGGGTCGACCTATGAAGCAGAGCCAACTAGTACTCCAACCGCGGAACGCGGTCTTGCTGGTCAGAGCGATGTGAAGACAGGTGCGGCCACCAGCAGGGCCCTCTCCCCCGCGGTAAAGATCTCAGGCCGACGCAGCCGACGACATCAGTCCCTCCAGCTTGTCGAGACTCTGAGTCCAGCCTTCCTCGTGAAGAGCTTGGCGCCGCTCAGTGGCGAAGTCGCCCTGGCTGAAGTCCAACTGGGCCCCCTTACCGCCGATATCGCGAAGCGACAGCGTCACCACCGTCTCCCGGTCCTCGGGGTCGGGATCCTCCCACCGGAAGGTGTAGGACAGGCGTGCCGGAGGATCGACCTCAACGAATTCCCCCACCAGGTAGAACAGATCGCCTTCCGGAGGCTGCATCGCGATCCGATAACCACCTCCTGGCCGAAGGTCGCTTTCCACACGTGGGGTGACGAATCCGTCAGGGCCCCACCACTTGGCCAGTTCCTGCGGTTCGGTCAAGGCTCGGAATACGACCGAGCGCGGTGCGCGGAGGACACGCCGCAGATGCAGCCTCAACCCGCCATCGTGCGCCATCACGAACCTCCTCCAGCCGAAGGCCTCGAGATTGACCACCGAACACATCCTAAGTAATTCAGCCATAGGCCGCGATCTCGCTGGTCAGGGGCGATGTGAAGGCAGGTACGGCCACCGATGATCATCGCGTGCCGTGTGGACCAACGAAGATCAAGCGGAGGCCGCAAGCCATGGTCTAGCCCCCGCTCACCGGCTGGCCATGTTCGATGACCCGATGGGCCGGATCGCAGGCCGCTTCGCGCGGGTCGAACCCCGACGCCGCGCACGGTCCCCCGTCCTGGGACCGCTGTCGCACCTGCCACGGAAAAAACTGCTGGACGATCGCCGAGCATGCCGGACACGCCGCACCGGATGGCCTGCAGCACCTGTCGGCCCGGGCCGAGTGGGATGCCGAGGCAGTCCGCGACGACCTGCGCGGATACGTCGTCGAACACCTCGGCGATCAGGACGCCGTATGGGCCGTCGACGAGACCGGCGATCAGCCCGCCCACGCCCCAGCCCACCGGCCTTCGTGGTCCGACTGGCGACGACGCCACCAAGCCCGCGCCCGCGACGGCCACTACCTGTGACAAACAGCCCAGACCCCATGAAGATCAAGATCTACGGTTGGAGTACTGGTTGCGCTGCCGGACGACCACCGGTTCCCTCCACCCGCCCCCGGCGGGGCACGCCGCCCCGCTCACGCGGCACCCGTGACCTGGTCCGGCGAAGACGTGGGCGGGCGATTCCCGGGTATCCGCCCCACAGACCCGGAACTCCGCGTCATGGACACGGCCGGCCGGCCGGTCCCGCGGTCGGGGCGGTTCACACGGTGGAAGCGGTCCGCCGGTCGGCGGGAAGGACGGGCCATGAGGGTGCGCGCACGGCAAAGGGACGACGGTCCGCGTCCTCTCCCCCTCTCACTCCCCGTGCCCGCCGAGCGGCAGGCCGCGCCACGGCACGGTCGGCCCGTCGTCGTCCCGACGGCCTCCGCACGGCGGCTGCCGCCCTCGTGGGGCCCCGCCCTGCGCCGCACCCCCGGGTCGATGTGGCGTGACGACGTGTCCGACTACGCGGCCGCACTCACCTACTACGCCATCCTGGCCGTGCTGCCCTCCCTCCTGGTGACCGTCATCGCCTTCAGCCTGGTCAGCCCCGCCACCGCGGGGGACTTCATCGCGCACGTGACGGCCTACGCCCCGGGGCAGTCCGGAAGCGAACTCGAGGGGGTCATGGTCCGGATGGCGCGGCGCAGTTCCGCGGCCTGGGCGCTGCTGGGCGCCTGTACGGTGAGCGCCCTGTGGTCCGCCTGCAGCTACCTGGCCGTGTTCCGCCGGGCCCTGCACCGCATGCATCACGTCGCCGACTGCCGTTCCCCCCTGCGCAAGGCCCACCGCATCGTGCTCACCGCCTTCGCCCTGCTGGTCCTGCTCCTCGTCAGTTCGCTGCTCCTGCTGGTCACCGGTCCGGTCGCCGAGGCCGTCGGCGGTCTTCTCGGGCTCGACGAGGTGGCCGCCCGGGCATGGGCCCTGCTGCGCTGGCCCCTTCTTCTGGGGCTGGTCGCGCTCCTGGTGGTCGTCGTCTTCCGCATGGGCCCGGCCCCGGCGCGTCTGCGCAGGCACAGCCTGCCCGGCGGTGCCCTGGCGGCGGGCCTGTGGCTCACCGTCTCCGCGGGCTTCGCGCTCTACGCCTCCGCCCTGAGCACCTACAGCAGGCTGTACGGCTCGCTCGCCGGCATCGTCGTCTTCCTGATCTGGCTGTGGCTGTCCAACCTCGCCCTGCTCGCCGGGGCCCAGTTCACGGCCGAGCTGAGCAGGCAGTCGCCGTCTCGCCGGTGACGGCCGGCGCCCCCGGCACGGCTCATCCGCCGTGGCCGGCGGGCACCCCGCGGTGGCTTCGCACCACGTCGGCATAGGCCTTCGCGCTCGGCTTGGGCCGGCGCTCGAACGTCTCGCGGTCGACTTCGTGGAGGCCGAGCTGGGCGCCGTATCCGAAGATCCACTCGAAGTTGTCCATGAGCGTCCAGTGGCAGTAGCCGAGGACGGGTGTGCCGGCGCCGATCTCGGCCGTGAGGGCCTCGATCGCGGCGGGCACGAACGCGGCGCGCTGGGTGTCGTCCCCGGTCTGGATGCCGTGTTCGGTGACGAGCACCGGTACGCCGGCCACCTCGTGGGCGTAGCGCGCCGCCCCGGCGAGGGAGCCGGGCTCGATGGCGGTGCCCATGCCGTTCAGCTCCCCGTCGGGCGTCACCTCGCCGTCGGGTCCGTGCACGATGCGCTCGTAGTTCTGCACGCCGATGAAGTCGTCGTCGCGCGCCTCGCGCAGCCAGTGGTCGTAGACGGCGGCGCGCTTGGCGTCCCGGCGCTGCTCGCCGCCGGGAACCGCGACCTCGTCGGCGATGGCGATGGAGACGCCGACCGGCAGGTCGCCACGGCTCGCCCTGATCGCCTCGCGGGCGGCGCGATGGGCGCGGGTGAACGCCTCCTGGAACTCGTCCTGCCGGTCGGCGGGGATGACGTTCGCGCTGGCATAGCTGTCGCTTCCGGCCGCGCGGGCCGCCGCCACGAGCATCCGTGCCTTGAGTGTCTCCGCCTCGGGCGGGAGTTTCGCGCCCGCCTGCAACAGCTGTTCCAGATTGGGTTCGTTGAGGGTGACCGCGTAGGCGATCCGGTCGCCGAAGCGTGCCATGACACGGTCGCACTGGTCGGCGAACCGGCCCGGAGCGTCGGCCGCGGTCCACGAACCGTCCGCCGCGAACCAGTGCGGTGCGGTGAAGTGGCTGAACGTCACCAGGGGCGCCAGGCCGCGTGCGAGGCAGCCGTCGACCTTGCGCTCGTAGTGGTCGAGCGCCTCGGCGGAGACGACACCGCGCTCGGGTTCGACGCGTGCCCACTCGACGGAGAACCGGAAGGCGTTGAGTCCGAGCCCCGCCACCAGGTCGAGGTCGGTCTCCCACTGCTCGTAGCCCCGGCAGGCCGGTCCGCTCGGTTCGCGGAAGAGGGAGGGAGTGGTGTGCTCCAGGAACCAGGTGTCGCTCGCGCGGTTGTCGCCCTCGTTCTGGTGTCCCGCGGTGGCGACGCCCCACAGGAAGCCGTCGGGCAGGCCGGTGTGTGTCATGGGTGCTCCTTGTGTGATCCGGTGGGCCGGGAGGTGGGTGGGGGCAGGGCCCGGGTGGTCAGGGCGTGGCCGTGGTGAACGGGGTGCGGAAGGAGTGCCGGCCCGGGCCGGCCTCCGTGGGCTTCGCGCCCGGCAGGTCGACCAGTGCGGTGACGCGGGGCGGCACGAGGAGTTCGACGAGCAGCGTGCCGCCCTCGACGCGCCAGCCGGTCTCGGCCCGGCCGTACGGCGTCTCGTGCGCGGCACGCGCCCAGGTGAGGCCGCCGCCGGGGCGGGGCCGGACCAGGAGCCGGCGGTAGCCGGGCTCGGCGGGGGCCAGGCCGGCGACGGTGCGGTGGAGCCAGTCGGCGACGGCTCCGAACGCGTAGTGGTTGAAGGAGGTCATCTCGCCGGGGTTGACCCGGCCGTCGGGGAGCATGCTGTCCCAGCGTTCCCAGACGGTGGTGGCGCCCATGTCGACCTGGTGGAGCCAGGACGGGCAGGAGCGCTGGGTCAGCAGCCGGTAGGCGGTGTCCACGTGTCCGGTGTCGGTCAGCGCGTCGCACACCAGCGGGGTGCCGAGGAACCCGGTGCCGATGCGGTGCCCGCCCTCGGCGACCAGGGCGGCCAGCCGGCGTCCGGCCTCGGCGCGTTCGGCGGGGTCCTCGATCAGCCGGAAGCGCAGGGCGAGGGCGTACGCGGTCTGGGTCTCCTCCGTCAGCCGGCCGCCCCCGGCGTGGAAGCGGCCGAGGAAGGCGTCGCGGACCGAGTCGGCCAGCACGAGGTAGCGCCCGGCGTCGTCGTCCTCCCCCAGCAGCCGGGCCGTTCGGGCCAGCAGGCGGGCGGAGTGCGCGAAGTACGCGGTGGCGACCAGGCAGGAGGAGGTCATCGCCCGGCCTGGATCGTCCGCGGGCGCGGCCGGGTCCAGCCAGTCACCGAACTGGAAGCCCTCGCCCCAGATCCGGCCGGGTCCGGCGATCCGGTCGACTGCGTCGACCCAGTCCCGCATCGAGGGGTACTGGGCGCGCAGCACCTCGACGTCGCCGTAGCGCTCGTGCAGCACCCAGGGGACGATGACGGCCGCGTCGCACCAGCCGGCCATCGGCGGGTTGCCGGGCGGGATCGGCACCGGCGTGATCACCGGGACGGCGGGGCTGAACACCGGCGGTACGCCGCGCGCGTCGTCGCCCTGGTCGGCGGCGAGGTCGCGCAGCCAGGAGCGCAGGAAGTCGCGGACGTCGTAGAGGAAGGCCGCGGTGGGGGCGAAGACCTGGACGTCGCCGGTCCAGCCGAGCCGCTCGTCGCGCTGCGGACAGTCCGTGGGCACGTCGAGGAAGTTGCCGCGCATGCCCCAGACCACGTTCTCGTGCAACCGCTCCAGGGAGGCGTCCGAACAGGAGAACCATCCGGTGCGGCGCAGGTCGCTGTGCAGGACGACGGCGGTGACGTCGGCCGGGTCCAGCTCGCCGGGCCAGCCGTCGATCTCGGCGTGGCGGAAGCCGTGGAAGGTGAAGCGGGGCTCCCACACCTCGCCCTCCGGGTCCCCGCACAGGGTGTACCGGTCGGTGGCGGTGGCGTGCCGCAGCGGACGCGTGCACAGCTCGCCGTCCTCGAGGACCTCGGCGTGGCGGAGGGTGATCGTGCGGCCGGCCTCGCCCCGGACGCGGATGCGCAGGCGTCCGACGAGGTTCTGGCCGAAGTCGACGAGGGTACGGCCGGTGGGTGAGGTGGTGACGGCCACCGGGGTGAGCGACTCGATACGGCGCACCGGCGGGCTGTCGGCCGGGAAGAGCACGCCGGTGTCGAACTCCAGGACCCGCACGGGTTCCCACGCCGAGTCGTCGAAGCCGGTTTCGCTGAAGCCGGCCTGTGCCCGGCGGGCGTCGTACTCCTCGCCCTCGTACAGTCCGGCGGCGAGGACGGGGCCCGGGCTCCAGCGCCAGTGCGCGCCGGTGGCGACGGTGTCGACGGTGCCGTCGGCGTACTCGATCCGCAGTTCGGCGAGCAGGCCCGTGTCGTCGCCGTAGATGTCACGGGTGCCGCCGTTGAAGCCGAGCAGGCCCCGGTACCAGCCGTCGGCGAGGTGGGCGCCCCAGGCGTTGGCGCCCTCGCGGACCAGGTGCGTCACGTCGAAGTCCTGGTAGCGGTGGCGGTGGCGGTAGCTGGTCCAGCCGGGAGCCAGGACGTGGTCGCCCACCACGGTGCCGTTGAGTTCCAGCTCGTACACGCCGAGCGCGGTGATGGAGAGCCGGGCCGCCGTGACCGCTGCCCGCAGGGTGAACTCGGCGCGCAGCAGGGCGGCCGGGCGGGCCCCGGTGGCGGAGGGCTCCGCCGGTCGGCGGGGAGCGATGACGCGGGCGGTCCGGAAGTGGCGCATGTCGGGTCCTCGGCGCGGTGGGCGCGGGTGATGTCTGGGGCGGCCTGGGGGCGGGCGGAGTCGTCGGGCGGAGGGGGGCAGGTTCGATCATGCGCCCCAAAACCTAGCGGACGCTAGGTCTTGGCCTGCGTGATGTGGGTCACGCGCCCGATCGGGACTGTCGTGTGATTGTCGAGTGCATGACAATGCATGGGTCCGAGCGGGCCGCCCGGCCCGCCACCGGCGCCCGAACCGCCTACAGCCCCTGCCCGTCGACGGATATGGAGCGCATGAGGCGGTCGAGGTGCGCGCGCATGACCGCGATGAGGTCGAAGGAACGGCCGCCGGCGAGCCACTGCTGGCGCAGGCCCGCGTCGAGGGCCGCGCACTCGCGGGCGATGCCGTCGTGGTCGAGGTCCGGCAGGAGTTCACCGTTGCGGCTGCCGGCCTCCAGCCGCTCGGCGAGCTCCTTCACGCCCTTCTCCTGCCAGTGGGTGAAGAAGTCGTGGGCGGGGTGGTCGGGGGCGGTCGCCTCGGCGGCGACCACGACGGCGAGTTCCACCATGCCGGGCATGGTGAGCCGCTGGGCGGTGTCCTCCAGGTGGCAGCGGAAGGCATCGCGCACCGATCCCGAGACCCGCTGCCACTGGGTGTCCATGCGGTCGTGCCAGTACTCGACGACGGCCAACAGGAGCTGCTGCTTGTCGCGGAAGTGGTGCAGCAGGCCGGCGTCGGTGATCTCGGCGTCCCGGGCGACACGGGCGAGCGAGGTCTTGCGGTAGCCGTCCCGCCCGAAGCGCAGGAGGGCGGCTTCGAGGATCTGGGTGCGCCGGGCCCGGCCTGCCGTGTAGCCGCCGCGCGGCCCCCTGGGTGTCGCCATGTCAGAACCGTACCGGGGGCGGCGCACGGCGCCGGCGGCGGACCGGGAGCAGACCAAGCTTGTGACGTGGGTCACGCAATGGAAACCTAGCGGGCACTAGGTGTTCGGGTCATCATCGACGTCACGCGACGACGGATTGCCGCGCTGTCACCTCCCGGTCACCGGGGTGTTACGGCGGGCCCGTTCCTCCGCGCACCCCACATCGCCCCCACATCTCCTCTCACTCCCTTCGGCACCTCCGTGAAAGGAGGGCATGGCGTGACACCGACGTCACCAAGCCCCTCACTCGACAGCGCGCCTCCTGCCGAGACGGGCGGACGATGGAATCTCCGCCTGGTCGCGGTCCTGATCGCCCTCGCCTGGCCCACCCAGTTGCTGGCCGCGGGCGGGATCCTCGGTGCCAACGCCACCGCGAGCGTCGCCCAGAGCTTCCACACCACGCAGGTCGCGTGGTTCGGCCTGACGCTCACCCTGGTGTCCACCCTGCTCACACCGTTCGCCATGAAACTGGGCGACCTGTACGGCAGGCGGCGCGTCATGCTCGCCATGATGGCGCTGGGTGCCGGCGGCGAGGCCCTGGCCGCCCTCGCCGGAGAATTCTGGCTGGTGCTCGTGGGCCGGGCCGTCGCCGGGTTCTACGGTCCGTTCGGCGCCCTGTCCTTCGCCGCGGTGCGGGACATCTTCCCGCGCCGGCTGGTCAAGTCGGCCAGCGGCATCATGGGCAGCAGCGTCGGGCTGGTGGCCCTGGGCACACCGTTCCTGGCGGGCCGGCTCGTCGACAACTGGGGCTACCGCGGCGCCCTCTGGTTCCTCGCCGTCGCCACCGCCGTCGCCTTCGTGCTGGTCGCGCTCCTGGTGCCGGAGACACCGCGGCACGCCTTCGACACGGGCTTCGACTGGCTCGGGGGCCTGGTCCTCGGCGGCGGTCTGACCGCCGTGGTCTACGCCGTCGGCCAGGGGCAGAGCTGGGGCTGGGCGGACGGCAGGACCCTGGGCTGGCTCACCGCCGGGGCCGCCGCGCTGGTCGCCTTCCTGTTCGTCGAGCGGGCCAGCGCGCACCCGATCCTGGACCTCGGGGTTCTCCGGCGCCGCCCGGTGGCCCTCGCCCTCACGGCGGGCGGTCTCGCCCAGACCGTCGCGTTCACGATGCCCGGCCTGGCCATCCTGCTCGCGCTCTTCCCGCACATCCCCGGTGTCTCCGCCGGCCTCGGCTGGACCGCGCAGCACAACGCCGTGGTCAGCGTGAGCTGGAACCTGGTGATGTTCGGCACCGGCCTCTTCGTCAGCCGCTTCCTGCGCCGCCTGGACCCCCGCAAGGTCTGGATCGCCGGCCTGGCGGTCATGGCGCTGGGCTACACGCTCGTCGGATTTCTGCACGGTGACGAGACGGAACTGATCCTGACGTCGTGCATCGCCAACATCGGTTCCGGCATCGTGGTGGCGACCGCGCCGGTGCTCGTCGTCGGTGTCGTCTCGCGCGACGAACAGGGCCTGGGCAGCGGCATGCTCAACATGCTCATCAGCCTGTTCGGCGCGATCGTCACCGCCGGCGCGTACGCCCTCCTCAACGCGCACAGCACCGTGGTCGACGGCACCGCCTTCTACCAGGACGCCGGTTACGCCTGGGTCTTCTGGCTCGGCGCCCTCGTCACCCTCCTGGCCCTGGCGCTCTCCCTGTTCATCCCCCGGCTGCGGGATCCGGAGACCGAGGACGTGCTGCCCGGCTGAGCGGACGGCGCGGGCGGGACGGCGCGGGCGGGACGAGATCCCGCGCGCGCCGTCCTCTGCGTGGCGGCCCGCCGAGCGGTGGCGGGCCGCCACGAGCACGTCGCACACCGGAAACGGGCTGCCGCCGGGCGGCAACCCGTGACCCCCGACCGGCCGTCCGCACACCGGACTTCACCCGGTCGGGCCTGCCGCACCCGAAGCCCCTCGGCTGACGGGCCCGCCTGCCGGCGCGGTGCGTCAGTCGCGGTCGGGACGCAGCCTGCGGTGCGTCCCGGAGCGGCCGATGTCCAGGTCCAGGAGCGAGGTCAGGGCCGTGCCGCTGTTCCAGAAGCCCAGCAGATTCACGTCGATGAGGACCAGGCCGTGCCGGGCGGCGAACTCGCGGGCGGGCCGGGTGAACACGCAGGAGGCGACGAACACGGCCCTGTTCTCGTATAGCTACGGCGAACGGACATGTAGCGCTGTATGCCTGCTGTGGTCGTCGTTTCCCCTCGCCTGGCGCCTCGTTGGGCTGAACGAGTGATCTCGGGCGTGGGGCGAGGAGTACGGGTGCGGCAGGACTGGGAGCCGGAGGACCTGATCGAGGTCTGGACGCTGCTGGAAGACGACATGAAGCGGGTGCGGGACAAGTCCGGGGCGACTCGGCTCGGGTTCGCGCTGCTGCTGAAGTTCTTCGAGGTGGAGGCCCGGTTCCCGGAGTCGGCCCAGGAGGTGCCGACCGCCGCGGTGGAGTACGTGGCCCAGCAGGTCAAGGTGCCTGCGGAGGCGTGGGCGGACTACGACTGGCAGAGCAAGGCGATCCAGAGGCACCGGGGCGAGATCCGGACGGCGTACGGGTGCCGTGCGAACACCGAGGAGGACCAGGACCGGCTGGCCGCGTGGCCGGCCACCGAGCTGTGCCCGGTGGAGCTGTCCCGTGACCGGCTCGCGGCGGCCGTGGTGGCCCGGTGCCGCAACGACCACATCGAGCCGCCGGCGCCGGGGCAGGTGCGGCGGCTGGTGGGCAAGGCGATCAAGGACTTCGAGAAGCGGTTCTGTCGCGGCACGCTGGACCGGCTCAGTCACACGGCCCGATCGCGGCTGGAAGATCTGATCGCGGGTGACGGCACCGAGCACGGCGCGGACGGCGACGGCACAGTGGCTGGGGGCGGGCGATCGCACTTCACCGAGCTGAAGACCGACCCTGGCACTCCGGGTCTGGAGAGCCTGTTGGCCGAGGTGAACAAGCTTCAGCGGGTGCGGCGCCTGGAGCTGTCCGCAGACCTGTTCGCAGATGTGTCGGAGAAGCTGGTGGACGCCTGGCGGGCGCGGGCATCGAAGGAGTATCCGGCGAACCTGGAGCGGATGAAGCCGCCGCGGCGCCTGACGCTGCTGGCGACGCTGTGCCATGTGCGGCAGGCGGAGATCACCGACTCGCTGGTGGACTTGTTCATCCAGCTCGTGCTGAAGATCAACACGCGTGCGGAGCGGAAGGTCGAGAAGGAGCTGGGGGCGGAGCTGAAGAAGGTCCGCGGCAAGGAGGCGATGCTGCTGCGGGTCGCGGAGGCGGCGCTGTCGGAGCCGTCGGGCACAGTGCGGCGGGTGATCTTCCCAGTAGTGGGCGGGGAGAAGACGCTCAAGGTGCTGGCGGCGGAGGCCGCGGCGAACGAGGCCCGCTACAAAGCTCGGGTACGTACGGTGCTGCGGTCGTCGTACTCGGCGCACTGGCGGCGGATGTTGTCGCCGCTGCTGCGGGCGCTGGAGCTGAAGTGCAACAACACCGCCTACCGGCCGGTGATGGACGCGATCGACCTGCTCAAGCGGTACTTGGAGCAGCCGCTGAAGGAGGGCGCGTTCTTCGACCCGGCGGAGACGGTGCCGCTGGAGGGGGTGGTGCCCGAGCAGTGGCGGGCGGCGGCGGTGGACGACAAGGGCCGCGTGGAGCGCATCCCCTACGAGCTGTGCGTGCTGGTGTCGCTGCGGGACGCGCTGCGCCGCCGGGAGATCTGGGTGGTGGGCGCGAACCGGTGGCGCAACCCGGAGGACGACCTGCCCGCCGGCTTCGAGGACAACCGGGACGTCCACTATGCCGCCCTGGGCCAGCCGCAGGACGCCGGCGAGTTCATCACCGCCCTGAAGAGCAAGCTCCGCACCTCGCTGGACCGCTTCGAGCAAGCCCTGGCCAAGGGCACCACGGACGGGGTCGCGATCGTCAAGAAGCACGGCGAGCCGTGGATCAGGGTCTCCCCGCGCGGCAAGCAGGATGAGCCGGAGTCCCTGGTCGCGATAAAGGCCGAGATCGAACGGCGCTGGGGCACCATCGACCTGCTGGACATCCTGAAGTACGCCGAGTTCGACACCGACTTCATCGCCGAGTTCACCTCGGTCGCCACCAGAGAGAGCCTGTCCAAAGACGTACTGCGGCGCCGGCTGCTGCTCGTCCTGTTCGGCCCGGGCACCAACATGGGCATCAAGCGGGTCGCGGTGACCGGCAAGCACGGCGAGAGCGAGGCGACGCTGCGCCGGGTGCGGCACCTGTTCGTCAACCGGGCCAACATGCGCGCCGCCTTGCGCAAGCTGGTGAACGCCACCTTCGCCGCCCGCGACGAGATGTGGTGGGGCAGCGGCACGGCGTGCGCCTCCGACAGCCGCAAGTTCGGCTCCTGGTCCTCGAACCTGATGACCGAGTGGCACCAGCGCTACCGGGGCCCCGGTGTGATGATCTACTGGCACGTCGAGCGAAAGTCGGTGTGCGTCTACTCCCAGCTCAAGTCCTGTTCGGCCTCCGAAGTCGCCTCGATGATCGAGGGCGTCCTGCGGCATTGCACCGACATGGAGGTGGACCGGCAGTACACCGACACCCACGGCGCTTCCATCGTCGGCTTCGCCTTCGCCCACATGCTCGACTTCAAGCTGATGCCGAGGCTGAAGAACATCGGCTCCGCGAAGCTGTACCGCCCGGCGGCCGGGGAAGACGACAGCTGGCCCCACCTGGCGCCGGTGCTGTCCACCAAGACGATCAACTGGGATCTGATCCGCCAGCAGTACGACCAGATCGTGAAGTACACCACCGCCCTACGCCTGGGCACCGCCGAAGCCGAGCAGGTCCTGCGCCGCTTCACCCGCGGCGGGCCCAAGCACCCCACCTACCAGGCGATCGAGGAGCTGGGCCGGGCGGTGCGTACGGCGTTCGTTTGCGACTACCTCGCCGACGTCGAACTGCGCCAGGAGATCCACGAGGGCCTGCAGGTCGTGGAGAACTGGAACTCCGCGAACAAGGACCTCTTCTACGGCAAGGACGGCGACCTGGTCGGACAGGACAAGGAGTCCCAGGAGGTATCGATGCTCGCGCTGCATCTGCTCCAGTCCGCCCTGGTCCATGTCAACACGCCGCTGATGCAGCAGGTCCTCGCCGATCCGAAGTGGGCTGACACCCTCACCGACGCGGATCCGCGGGCGCTCTCCCCGCTGTTCTGGACCCATGTGAATCCCTACGGCCGGTTCGAGCTGGACATGAACAGACGCCTCGACCTGGACCTGACCGCCCGGGACGCCGTGCCCAGGCCGCGCGCCCCCGAGGGTAGACCGGCGGCGGCCCTGGGGTGAGGAGCTGGGGCTCCGATCGCCTACGAACAGCATCTGGTCACCAGCACCCTCGCCACATAACGACACAAACAGGTGTCCACTTCACGGGGGAAGGTTCAGTCGGCGTGTCTTCGTGGGCCGCGACAACCTCCTGGTGCGAGCATCTTGACGCCGTCGCCGCCGAACTCGATGGCCGCCCACGCAAAACGCTCGGCGGGGCTACCCCCGCCGAGCGCCTGCATAAACTGCTTGCGGCCTGATCGACACGACCACGTGTTGCAGCTCCCCGCTGAAACCGCCGTGGTAGCGGGCCTTACGCCCGTGGCGGGACGGCAGACGAGCTCAGAGCTGGGTTTCGCCGCCATCCACGGCCAGCTCGATGCCGGTGGTGTACGTGGCATCGAAGGCGAGGAATGCGGCCGCCTCGGCGAACTCTTCGACGGTGCCGTAGCGCTTCATAGGGTTGCTCGCGGTCCGCTCCGCCCTGAACAGGTCAGCGGCCTCTTTGGACAAGTTCATCGTTTCCAGAATCCCCGAGTCGATGGGACCCGGGCTGATCGCATTGACACGGATTCCCCGCGGAAGCAGCTCCCGGGAGAAGGTGCGGGCCATCGAGCGCAGCGCCGCCTTGCCGGCCGCATAGACGCTGGTGTCCACCATGCCGATGACGTTCGCGATCGAGGTGGTGAGGACGATGCCGGCGTTCGCGCTCAGCAGCGGAGCAAGCTTCTGCACAGTGAAGAAGGCGCCCTTGACGTTGATCGCGAACAGCTCGTCGTACACGTCCTCGGTCGTCGACTCGAGGGGCGTGAGGGGGGAGATGCCGGCGTTGACGAACAAAGCCTCGATCGAGCCGAGCTCGCTCTTTACACGGCCGACGAGCATATCCAGGTCGGACAGTGAGGCCACATCCGCCCGGACAGCCACGGCATTCTCGCCGAGCCGCTCGCGTGCCGCGTCGAGCTTGGCCTGAGAACGGCCGGTGATCACCACGCGGGCTCCGCCTTGCACCAGCAGCTCCGCCAGCGCGAGCCCCATCCCGCTGCTGCCACCCGTGATCACCACATTCTTGTCGCTGTACTTACCCATACCGAGGTTGCTCCGTTCCATCATCAAAAACATGTCGATATATCTGGATGTCGCCATTCGTGAAGCGAATCAGCCGAGGGTTTCGATCTTCATGTCGCCTGTGGTGACCGTGCGGATGTGATCGCTGGCGAGCAGGCCGTGCGGATTGCCGAGGTCGATGGAGCTGACCTCGTCGAGGCGGGCCAGCTGGGAAGGAGTGAGGTCGACCTGCAGGGCACCCAGGTTGTCCTCCAGCTGCGCGATGGTGCGGGCGCCGATGATGGGTGCCGTCACACCCGGGGCGTTCAGGGTCCAGGCCAGTGCGACCTGGGCGGGTGTGCGGCCTAGCTCCGAGGCCACCTCCTTCACCACATCGGCAATGGCAAGGTTGCGGTCGGTGACCCATCCCAAGGCGACGTTGAGGCTCTTGCGGTTGCTGGCGGTTTCGCCGACAACGGAGCCCGCCTGGTTCTGATCCTCCCGGCTGTACTTGCCGGTGAGCACCCCGCCGCCCAGCGGGGAGAAGGGGACCACGCCGAGTCCCATCTCGCGTGCCATCGGGATCAGGTCACGCTCCGCAGTGCGCTCGATCAGGCTGTACTCGGTCTCCAGTGCGACCAGTGGTGACCAGCCGCGCAGGTCGGCGATCGCCTGCATGCGCGACACCTGCCAGGCCGGGGCGCTGGAGATCGCCACGTACAGCACCTTGCTCTGCCTCACCAGGTCGTCCAGGCCCCGCAGGATCTCCTCCACCGGCGTCCTGAAGTCCCATACGTTCACGTAGAGCAGATCGATGTGGTCGGTGTTCAGCTGCCGCAGACTGGCTTCCACCGACGCCAGCATGCTCTTGCGGTGGGTACCCCCGGAATTCGGGTCACCGGGCTGACGCAGCGTCGAGTACTTCGTCGCCAGCACCATCTTGTCGCGGTTGGTGCGGGCGAATTCGCCGAGCAGTCGCTCGGAGCTGCCGTTGGTGTAGGTGCTGGCGGTGTCGAAGAAGTTGCCGCCGAGCTCGGTGTAGCGGTCGAAGAGCTTGCGCGCCTCCTCGCGCTCGGCGCCCCAGCCCCACTCGGTGCCGAAGGTCGCCGTGCCCAGCGCCAGCGGTGAGACCCGGAGTCCGGAACGGCCCAGCAGCCGATAGGTGTCGAGAGTGAGTGCCATCGTGTTCTCCTGTGAGGTGCGGTTCGTGGCGTTCGAGAGGTGCGGATTGGTGGTCGACTCGCCCGGGTTTCAGGCGCCGAGCCCGTAGCCGCCGGCCACGGTGATGTCCTGGCCGGTGATGTAGCCGGCGGCGTCCGAGGCGAGGAAGGCGACTGCTTCCGCGACCTCCTGGCTGGTTCCGAAGCGCTTGAAGGGGATCTTCGAGCGCATGGCGTCCCGGCCGCTCTCGGGCACCCCCAGCTTGTTGAGCAGCGGGGTGTCGGTGGCCCCGGGGCTCACGGCGTTGACGCGAATCCTGCGCGGGGCCAGTTCGAGCGCGAGGGAGGGCAGCATGGCCAGCAGCGCGCCGCGTGTCGCCGCCCCCACCGTGGCGCCAGGGGTGCCGCGACGGGATCCGATGCCGACGGTCAGCACGATCGAGCCGCCGTCGTTCATGAGGGGAAGGGCCTTTTGGAGGGTGAAGTACTGGCCCTTGAAGTTGAGGTCGGCGTGCTCGTCGAACGATTCCTCCGTCACCTCGGCAACCGGTGCCGGACGGAAGATCCCGGCGTTGAGGAAGAGCAGGTCCAACGATCCGAACCGCGCCGACACCGCCGACATCAGGGCGTCGGTGTCGGAGAGCACGCGCCCGTCGGATCGGACGACGAGCACGTCACCGGGGAGCTCGGACTGCGCCCGCGCGAGGGATTCGGGATTTTGTCCGGTGACCGCGACCTGGTAGCCGCGGGCGTGCAGCAGCTCGGCCGTCGCTCTGCCGATCCCGGTCGTCCCCCCGGTGATGACCGCTGTAGGCATGGCAAACCTTTCGTCGCTGAAGCGATGGGTGAGACCACCCGTAAACGGGGAACTCCCCGGTTGTCTCACCGTACACTGAACCGGGGACATCCCCGAATCGTTCCCGAGCCTCATCCGACACTCACGATCGCGAAGGTCATGACACCTCCACGCAGCACCCTGCGCGCCGACGCGCAGCGCAACCGCGAGCAACTGATCGCCACGGCCGCCGAAGCCTTCGCCTCCGGACGCCCGATCTCGCTGGACGCGATCGCCAAACGCGCGGGAGTGGGGAACGCCACCCTGTACCGGCACTTCCCCACCCGAGAGGATCTGGTCGAAGAGGTTTATCGGGACCAGATCCGCCCCTTGCGCGAAGACGCGCACACCCTGCTGGCTACCAAGCCGCCCGTACAGGCCCTCCACGCGTGGATGCTCCGATTCGCCGACTGGGCCGGCGAACGACGCGGCATCTGCGAGGCCCTGGTCGCCATGAGCGCTTCCGGCCGCTTCGGCACCGGACCGGTCTGCGACGAGGTCCAGCAAGTCCTGGCGATGGTGCTCGAGGCCGGCGCCACAGCAGGAGAACTGCGCAGCGACATCGACCCGGTCGAGGTAGGCGGCATCCTCGCCGGTTTGCTCTCCGTGGCCGGCGCACCCGAGCAGCGCCCCCAACTGAACCGCATGCTGGACGTCGTCGTCGACGGACTCAGGCCCCGCTAAGCGATACGCCAGCGGTTCGGCGAGGCGTCGGCCTATGCCGGACGGCATGGCTGCGGCCGCGGCGGTCGTGGCGCCCCAGACCTTGGTGAGGACCGTCGGGATGGTTGCCTACGTTCGGCTCGTTCCCCGCCTCGCGACAGCGCCCGAACGGCTCGTCAGGTGTTCCTGCCGTCGCCGCTCAAGGGGGATCACCGAGGTGGGCCCAGAGCCGCCAGTAGTTGAATCTTGGAGGCGTCAGCGCTTCCGGCGGACGGCGGCGTCGCGGACGGCGACGTGTCGGGCGACTGCGTCGACGCTGGGGCGGGCGTAGCGTTCCAGGGAGCGGACGGATGCGTGGCGGGAGCGGGCCAGCAGCATCGGGTGGAGGTGCCGCCCTCAGCGTCGTGTGTCAGGGCACTGTGGCGTAGCCGATGGAGCGTCCAGCCGTTCAGGTCCTCGATGTCCTCGGGCGAGGCGAGAGGGTTGGCCAGTAGCCGGGTGTTCTCCTCGAAGATTTCCTCGGCCCGGCGATAGGAGAGCCGGGCCCTGCCGGTCTCGGAGCACACGTCCAGCGTGGGTGTTCCGGCCGGGGCCTTGCGGTCGGTGAGGAACAGCGGGCCGCGGGTGCGACGGGCGATCAGTCGGGGCAGAAGCTGGGCGCTGCCGGACTGCCAGTGGATCCACTCGATCGCCCCGCCCTTGGCGGTGATCCTGCCGCGCTTGTCCTGCGGATATAGGTCCTCCACGTTCAGGCACAGCACCTCATCGGCGCGGGCCGCAGACTCGTAGAGCATCTTCCAGAACGTCTTCTCCCGCAGCGAGACGTTCAGCCGCCACAGGGCGGCGATCTGTTCCTCAGCAAGGGCCTTGGTGCGGTCGGGCGGTGCCAGCCGTCGCTCGATGCCGATCGTGGGGTCGGATTCGATCCATCCCTGGCGCTGCCACCAGCCGATTGCCTTGCGGGCGATGGACAGCTCCCGGTTGACGGTGTCGGCGTCCATCTCGTCCGCCCGCGCCGCCGCCAGCTCGGCCAGCACCTCGGGCAGGGCTGGGTCGTCGATCGCGGTGAGGGGGAAGACGGGCGGCTTCGCGCCTCGGCGGGCGGGTCCGGTCGGCGCCGGTTTGCCGGCACGCATCCATCCCCATGTCGTCAGCGAGATCCGGTAGATCCGCGCGGAGGACTTCGCGATGCCCGCGCCGGTGAGGTACCGCTCGACCGCTGCGGTGTACGACGAGGACGGGGCGGACAGAGGGATCACCGGGGCGCGCGGCGGCCGGAGCGCGCCCCCGCTCCCGAGTTCGGTCACTGGTTCGATCGTCACGTCCGTCCCGCCCCTCCAGTGCTGCCGCAGTAAATGCGTACACCTCGCCCCGGTGGCCGGAATCGTCCGTCGCAGGTCGCGATGATCACGGTAGGTGCTCTGCCGCAGTAAATCCGGTATTTACTGCGGCACCATCCTGGCGAGTCACCAGGCGCGCCGGAAGTCCGATAAGTGAACCTCGAAGCTGAATCGCTGCCACTGCCGATCGCTGTGCCGTCGATCCTCGCGCCCGCTCCAGCCCCGAGCCTCACCCTGCGCTGCATGTCCGTTCGCCGTAGCTATACGAGAACAGGGCCAACACGGGGACGTCGGCGTGGTGTTCCGCCCGTGCGGTGCCGTTGAAGGTCTGGAGGTCACGGCTGCCGACGGTGCGGTGCTTGGCGTAGCGCTTGCACTGCACGACGACACGGCGGCCGTCGGGCAGGCTGCCGGTCACATCCGCTCCGAGGTCGCCGGCACCCCCGACGCGCCGGACGCCGGTGCAGCCGTCCCGGCGGCACAGCTCGGCGACGTACTCCTCGAACCGGCGGTCGTCCATCGCCCAGACCTCGTCCAGCGAGCGGCGCGCCTGCCGGCGGGCCTCCGCGGCGAGCCGGACCCGCTCCGCCCGCGCCTCGCGCCGCCCGGCCCGCACCAGACCGGTGACGACCACCGCGACCGCGATGACGGACGCCGTCGACAGCAGCACTGTGCCCATACGTCGGGTCTCCCTCCCCTTGTCCCCTTGCTCAGCCGTCTTGTTGCTGCCCTCGCGGGGGCGGCTCCATCCGGCGCCGGGGGCGGGAGATCAGGCCGCCCCGTCCCGGTGCCGCGTCGGGCACCGGGACGGGGCGGACCGCCCGCCTACTGGGCGTAGGTCTCGAACTCGGCGACCTTCGGTGTTCCCGTCGAACCGGTGATCTCGAAGGTGACCTTGCTCAGCGAGGTCCGCGGGAAGGTGATGGCACCCGCGCCGCTGCCCGAGGTCAGCACGGCGCCGGTGTCACCGTTGACCACCTTCCAGGCACCGATGACACCCGTCGCCCCCGCCGCCTCCCGGATGTCGATCCTGGAGACGGACGTGGCGGAACCCCACTTGATCGAGATGGCGCCGGTCGAGGCGGCGGGCGACCAGTACGTGCTCATGTCGCCGTCCCGCACGTTGCCGTAACTCGTGCCGGTGGCCTTGCTGGAGCCGTCCGACCCGGCCCCGATGCTCAGGTTGGTGCCGCTGGGCTGGCTGGGTCCCGAGGTGGGGCTGGGGGTCGGGGTGGCGGACGTGGGCGGGGTGGTCGGGGTCGACGTGGGCGACTGCACGGTGCAGCTGCCGTTCGACACCTGGAGGCCCTTGCCGGCCCCGGCCGTGCGGCTCACGACGTCCGGCACGCACGCGGCGGCGTCGAGCGCGTAGGCGTAGGGGATGCTGACCGTGGTGTTGGACTGCGGGTTCGGTCCGGCGGGATTGTTGTCGGTGCCGGGGCTGGACCAGGTCACGTTGTCGAAGACGTTGCCGCTGACCTGCCAGTAGCCGGCCGCGTCCGTGTAGAAGGTGCCCAGGACGTCCTTGGAGTCCTCGAAGTAGTTGTTGTCCACCTTGGCGCGCGCTCCGGCACGGGAGTTGATGCCGGACTCGTTCAGGCTCACGTAGTGGTTGTTGTAGATGTGCGCCGTTCCGCCGCGCAGCAGGGGCGTGCGGGAGTCGATGTTCTGGTACAGGTTGTGGTGGAAGGTGATGAACCCGTTCGACAGGTCGCTCTCGCTGGAGCCGACCAGACCGCCGCGCCCCGAGTTGCGCAGGACGCTGTACGACAGCGTCACGTACTTGGTGTCGTCCTTCATGTCGAAGAGGCCGTCGTAGCCTTCCGACTCCCCGCCCGACGCCTCCAGGGTCGTGTGGTCGACCCAGACGTTGCGGACGCCGCTCTCCATGCCGATGGCGTCGCCGCCGTTGGAGGTGGGCGAGCCCGACTTCTTCACGTTCTTGATCGTCACGTTCTGGATGATGATGTTGCTGGCCTCGCGGATGTGGATGCCCAGCTGGTCGAAGACGGCTCCGCCGCCGACGCCGACGATCGTGACGTTGCTGATCTGCTTCAGCTCGATCACCCCGGCGGCGGTGTTGCAGCTGCTGCCCGACACCTTGGCCGTGTTGCCGTGGTTGATGGTCCCCTCGACCTCGATGGTGATCGGGGTGCTGCTGCTGGCCCTGCCGCACAGGGCCGCGTGGATCGCGGTTCCGGTGGTGGCCCTCACCGTCTGACCGCCGGCTCCGCCGGTGGTACCGCCGTTCTGGGTCGCGTAACCGGTCGCGGTACCGGTCGCCGCGGAGGCCTCCGGCATCGACAGCACGACACCGACCGCGGCCGCGAGGGCCATCGCGGCCGATGCGGCGGAGAGTCGCAGGGCGACTTTTCTTTGCATGGATGTCTCCTGATTCTTCGTTCTGCCTGGCCTCGCATTGCTGCCGCACACGGCGAAAGATTGTCCGTGGGCCGTCAATCCGAACCGACAGGAAGAGCGTGCGGGACGGTCACATGCCGGCTCGTCATGACGTGCACCCTTCGTTCGGCGGCACGTCGGCGTCGCGGGACACCTCATGCCGGATCACTGGCGGCTCGTGCACAAGTCGCGGCGCCCACCGCGAAGGTCGGCCCTCCCGGAACGGCCCCGGCCCCGAGAAAGCGCTTTCCGTGCGGCGACGATAGGGGTCCGACGGCGAGGTGGCAAGAGTTCGAGAAGGGTCAACGCAGAGAGCGGCAACTGCCCGCGACCCCGTTCCGCTTTCCGACGCACAGCGCTCACGGCCGAGCGACGACGTTGCTTCCGTGAACGCATCCCCCCGCCCGCCGAGCCGTTTCCGCCGCAACCGGGCTCCCCAGGCGGCACGACACCTGACTCCCCTTCACGTTCCCATACGTGAACGCGAGTGACGTACGTGATCAGCTCGGGAGTCCGGGCGACGCCGCCGTGAGGGTCTCGACGCGGCGCGGGGCGACCACGGTCTCCGCCGCGCGGACACCGCTCAGGCCACCGCGCATCTCGTCGACGCTCGACCGACGCGCGCGCTCCGCCGGCCCGCCGGTCGGGGTGTCACGGTTCGCCGGCCCGCCGGTCGGAGCATCACGGTTCGTCGCCCCCGGTCAGGGCGCCACGATCCGGGTGAGCCGCTCGGCGAGCGCGGCCGCGAACTCCTCGGCGCGTGCCAGCTGGACGCGCAGATCCTTCACCCGCCGCTGCGTGGCCTGCTCGAAGCCGCGGATGCACCTCCGCAGCTCCTCGCGCTCCGCGGGCGGCAGTTCGTCGTCCGAGTCCAGACGGTCCATCGCCTCGAGCAGACCGCGCATCTCGTCGAGAGTGAAGCCGAGGGGTTTCATCCGCCGGATGACCATCAGGCGCACGACGTCCGCCTCGGTGTAGAGACGGAAACCCCCCTGGGAGCGGGCGGAGGGGGTGACGAGACCGGCGTCCTCGTAGTGCCGGATGGTGCGCAGCGACAGCTCGGTCCGTGCGGCGACCTCGCCGATCTGCATGTGCTCGCTGCTCACGCGGGCGCCCTTCTCGTCTCTGGCGGCGACCACCGGAAGCCGACGCCGATCTCTACTCTAACGTTAGGGTAGAGTTGCCCTGGCTCGGGGACGGCTCCCCGCCGTGCCTTTCTCCCGGTGCGGGCCCGCCGTCCCGGGCCGTCCGTCGTGTCGGGGCCGACGAAGCCCCCGGCGAAATCAGTTGTCCGCAGGAGAGAGCGTGCGCATGTCCGTGACGACCGGCATCGCCGCCTTCCCGCCGTGAGCCTTCGCCGCCGGGCGGTGCCCGCCGCCCTCACGGCCCGCTTCTGAGCCGCCCGCCGATCCCGTTCCGCCCCTCGCGGACCTCGGGGAGGGCCGCCCCGGTCATTCGCGCCCTCCACGTCCCCACGCCATCCCACGCCTCTTCCGCACGCCCGCCGTGATGCCGGGTGTGCCCGAGCACGACAGGTCTGCCTTCTCTTGTCTTCCTCCTCCTTGTCTTCCTCCGCGCTGTCCCCGGCCGCGTGGCTGCGTGGCCCCCGGCGTCCCGCCTGGCTGTCCGACCCGAAGGTGCTGCGCACCGAGGTGCTGGCCGGTCTCGTGGTCGCCCTGGCGCTGATCCCGGAGGCGATCTCGTTCTCGATCATCGCCGGGGTCGACCCGGCCATCGGCCTGTTCGCCTCCTTCACCATGGCCGTCACCATCGCCGTGGTCGGCGGCCGACCGGCGATGATCTCCGCGGCGACCGGTGCCGTCGCCCTGGTCATCGCCCCGCTGAACCGCGAGCACGGCTTCGGCCACCTGGTCGCGGCAGTCATCCTGGCCGGCGTCATCCAGATCGCCCTGGGCGCGCTCGGGGTGGCGAAGCTGATGCGGTTCGTGCCGCGCAGCGTGATGGTCGGCTTCGTCAACTCCCTGGCCGTCCTGATCTTCCTGGCGCAGGTTCCGGAGATGACGGACGTGCCCTGGCCGGTCTATCCGCTGATCGCCGCCGGCCTGGCCCTCATGGTGTTCTTCCCCAAGGTCGCCACGGTGGTCCCGGCCCCGCTGGTGTCCATCGTCATCCTCACGGTCATCACCGTCGCGGCGGGGATCGCGGTGCCGACCGTCGGCGACAAGGGGGACCTTCCCTCCGCGCTGCCGGTGCCCGGCCTCCCGGACGTGCCGTTCACGCTGGACACCCTGACCACCGTCGCCCCCTACGCGCTCGCCATGGCCCTGGTCGGGCTGATGGAGTCGCTGATGACCGCCAAGCTGGTCGACGACATCACCGACACCCACTCGTCCAAGACCCGTGAGTCGGTCGGGCAGGGCGTCGCCAACATCGTCACCGGCTTCTTCGGCGGCATGGGCGGCTGCGCCATGATCGGCCAGACGATGATCAACGTACGGGTGTCCGGCGCCCGCACCCGTCTGTCGACGTTCCTGGCGGGCGCCTTCCTGATGGTGCTGTGCGTCGTCTTCGGCCCGGTCGTCTCGGACATCCCCATGGCCGCGCTCGTCGCCGTGATGGTCATGGTGTCGGTGGCCACGTTCGACTGGCACTCCGTCGCGCCGAAGACGCTCAGGCGGATGCCGGCCGGGGAGATCACCGTCATGGTGGTGACCGTCGTGTGTGTGGTCGCCACCCACAACCTCGCCATCGGTGTCGTCGTCGGCTCGGTCACGGCGATGGTCGTCTTCGCCAAGCGTGTCGCCCACTTCGCCGAGGTCAGCTCGGTCACCGACCCCGACGGCTCGACCGTCGTCCACCGGGTCACCGGTGAGCTGTTCTTCGCCTCATCCAACGACCTCGTCGACCGCTTCGACTACAGCACCGAAGCCGACCGCGTCGTCATCGACCTGTCCGCCGCCCACATCTGGGACGCCTCCTCCGTCGCCGCGCTGGACGCCATCGAGCACAAGTACGCCCAGCGCGGCAAGGCCGTCGAGATCACCGGCCTCAACGAGGCCAGCGCCCGCCTCCACGGGGCACTCAGCGGCGAACTCACGGGCAGCGGCTGACCGGACACCGTCGGCGGGAGGCGGGAGGCGGGCGGGACACCGCGCGGCCGCGGGCGCCACCGTGAGGACGAACGCCCCTCAGGCGCGGGCGAGTTCGGCCGCGCCGAAGGACACGTCGAAGCGGTCGCACCAGATGCTGACACTGCGGTAGTCCGACGGGTCCACGTCGGCGGGGAGGGCGTAGTTCTGGCTTCCCTTGTTGCCCTTGAGCCTGCCGAGGCTGACGTGCTTCCCGTCGTCGAAGACGTGCCATCCGGCGCGGCCCCGCCGCACCGGCGCGTCGGTCAGCCAGACGCGCAGGTCCGGTCCGTTGCTGGTGTCCAGGTTCTCCAGCCGGACGACGTGGGAGCCGTCGGCCAGCCGTACGAGCTTCACCGTGCCCGAGGTGGCGTGCTCGTGGCTGATCAACTCACCGCTCGCCCATGTGTGCGGACCGGCGGCCGGGGCGGACTGCCCGGAGGGCTCGTCCGAGGGGGCCGGTGCGGGAGCCGACGCCGGAGGGGCCGGGACGCTCACGGCTCCGGGGAGCGCCTCTTGGACGGTCTCGTCCTGCCACAGCTTCCACGGCTGGAACCAGTACAGGCCGAATCCGACGCCCGCCACCGCCGCCACCAGCACCGCGATGGCCGACGGCCCGGTCAGTGCCCTGCGCACACGCCCCATCTCCGCCCCGATCCTCAGGAGTTCACTTCGTCGTCCGTCCATTCAACGGGCGCGGACGACCGTCGCGCACCCCGTGGCCGATGACGGAATCCTTACGTCGCGCCGGTCGCACTGTTCGAACGGCGGCAACGCGGTGCGGGCGGAGACCGACCGTGGGAAGGCTGCGCTCCGTAGTATCACTTCGACACAACGCCGTACAGGCCGTGGGTCGGCGGCCCGCGACCTGTCGGGTCCTATCAAGGAGCGTGAGCGTCATGTCCGAGACCACCACACAGACGAACGGGGTGACCAGCCAGTATGCGGCACAGGTCGCCGGTGACCTGGAGCGCAACCTCAAGGAGCAGGACCGCATCGCCGGTGAGATCGCCGCGCTGCAGGAGCAGTTGGCCTCCCTGGAGAAGGACCGCACGGTGCTGCTGAACGTGCAGCAGGCCCTCGGTGTGGAGTCCGCGTCCGCCGCGCCCGCCGACGGGAAGGCCGCGGTCGAGAAGGCCGCGGCGGTGCCCGCTCCACGGAAGAAGGCCTCGGCCGGCGCCTCCCGCCGGTCGAAGGCCGCCAAGTCCGCGGCGGCGGCTCCGAAGCCGGCCGCCAAGAAGACGGCGGCCCGCAAGGCGGCCCCGAAGGCGGATCAGCCCTCGCTCGTCTCCCTCGTCCGCGAGCACCTCGCCGGCCAGAGCGAGCCGCGCTCCGCGGCCGAGGTCGCCCAGTCGCTGGGTGAGCAGTACCCCGAGCGGGGCATCAAGACCACCGTCGTGCGCACCACCCTCGAAGGGCTGGTGGCCAAGAACCACGCCCAGCGCAGCAAGCAGGGCTCGTCCGTCTTCTACACCTCCCCGGAGGCGCCCGCCGCCCCGGCCGCGAGCGCGGAGGAGGTGCCGCGAGAGGGACAGTCCGCGTAAGGCGGGGCCGACGGCTCCCGCACCGCGTGGTCCACGAGGTCGCCGCGGTCGCCGCGCGGCGGCCCGGACCGCCCGCGCCCCAGGCGTCCGGCCGTCACGCGGGGCGCGGCGCGCGGCGGACCCGTTCCCGCCACGCCGCAGGGAGTGCCGGACGGCGTCGTTCACACGGAGCACCTCACCTCCATGGGCGGCCGCCCGACCGGCCGCGCCCGGGGGCGGGTCCGCCCGCGGCTGCCGCCGGTGCGTCGAAGCGGGACCTCAGAACAGGTCGATCGGACCGGCGCGGTCGACGAAGCGTCCCGAACCGGCGCCGGGCCCCTCGGTCGCCAGCCGGACGATCGCGTCGGTGCCCTCGGTGACGGTCTGGGGACCGCTGTGGCCGTTGAGGTCGGTCGCCGTGTAGCCGGGATCGGCGGCATTGACGCGGATGTCCGGGAACGCCTTGGCGTACTGCGTGGTCAGCATCGTGAGGGCCGCCTTGGAGGCGGTGTAGAGGGGCACGACGACCGCCGACTCGACGCGCGACGGGTCGTGGGTGAAGGCGAGCGATCCCATCCCGCTGCTGACGTTGACGATGACGGGGTCCGGGGACCGGCGCAGCAACGGCAGGAAGGCCGTGGTCGTCCGGACCACGCCGAAGACGTTGACGTCGAAGACGCCGAGAGCGTCCGCGCCGGTCAGGTCGCTCGGATCGCCGTGCGGACCGTGCACGCCCGCGTTGTTGACGAGAACGTCCAGCACGCCCTCGTGGGCGGCGACGTCGGCCGCCGCGGCGGCGACGGAGACGTCGTCGGTGACATCGATCCGGACGAACCGCGCACCCAGCGCGGCGGCGGCAGCAGCGCCCCGTTCCGGGTCGCGGGCTCCCACGATCACGGTGTGGCCGAGTGCGGTGAGGCGGCGGGCGGTCTCGTGACCGAGACCCTTGTTGGCTCCGGTGATGAAGATGGTGGTCATGCGTCGATCGTTCGCGACGCGGCGGAGGTCTGCCAGGGATGCCGCGACCGTAGGAACGGCAGTACCACCGTCGGACGGGGCAGGATGGACGGCATGGAAACGCAGCACGGCACGGCGGCACAGCACGGCATGGAAACGCAGCACGGCACGGCGACGCAGCGGGGCGCCGGTCTGGGCGCGACGATCCGCGCCTGGCGGGAGCGGCTGTCCCCGTCGGCAGCGGGACTGCCGTCGGGCCGTGCGCGCCGCGCGACCGGACTGCGTCGCGAGGAACTCGCCGAGCGCGCCGGTCTCTCGGTCGACTACGTGGTGCGCCTGGAGCAGGGCCGGGCCACGCACCCTTCCGCGCAGGTGGTCGCCTCCCTCGCGGACGCCCTGCGGCTGACCCGCCCCGAACGTGACCACCTCCACCGCATGGCCGGGCTGGCCCCCGCGAACGACGAGCCGGTCCCCGACCGCGTCCCGCCGGGGGTCCACCGGCTGCTGAACCGGCTCGGGGACGCCGCCGTCGCCGTGTTCGCCGCGGACTGGCAGTTGATCCACTGGAACCCGGGGTGGGCGGCGCTGCTCGGCGACCCGGCGGCGACGCCGCCGGAACTGCGCAACTTCGCCCGTGAACGGTTCCCCGTCGGATCCGGGCACGGACGCGTCACACGCTGGCCGGTGCTCGAGGAGAACCGCGACCGTTCCGACCTCGCCATCGTGTCGGACCTTCGCCGGGCGTCCGGCCGCTTCCCCCACGACGCACGCCTGAACGAGCTGATCCGGGTCCTCACCGCGGGCAATCGCACCTTCGCCCGGCTGTGGGCGAGCGGCACGGTGGCCGCGCACCGCGAGGACCACAAGACGGTCGAGCATCCCGCGGTCGGGCACGTGGAAGTGGACTGCGACGTCCTGACCGACGGCGACTCCGAACTCAAGATCGTGATCCTGACCGCGTCACCCGGGAGCACGGACGAGGACAGGCTGCGGCTCGCCATGTCCGCCGACTCCGACAGCAGGCCCACGCCCTCCCTCTGATCACCCGTCACCCGTAGACCCGTAGACCCGTAGACCCGCCGACCCGTCACCGCGCGGCATCCGGTCATCGCGACGGGACGCGCACGGGACGTAGGCTGTGCTCGGCACGGACACGGTGGGGGCGCACATGCGGGTGGAAGAAGCACGGAGTTGGGGGTCGGCCCTCGATTCGGTCGTGGTGTACGCGCAGGGCGCGCTCTGCCGCCGTCTGGCCCGCGGCAGCGTGCCGCCGGACGGGCGGGTACGGGTGACGGGGCTGCCCCGTTCGCTGGACCCCGGCTCGCTGCGGGCGCGCGTCCTCGGCGCTCCCGGCGTGCGTGTCGTCGAGGCCAGGGTGGAGGTCGGGGCCGAGCCGCGGGACGCCGGCGTCCCCGACGCGTTGCGGCGCGAGGTGGAGCGGCTGGGCGACGCGTACGCGGCGGCACAGGGCCGTCGGGACCGGCAGCTGGATCTGATCCGGGAAGTCGCGGCCCTGCACCCGGTCCCGCCGGCCCGCAGGCGCGACGACCCGCACCGGCGCACCCCGGTCGACGCGTGGCTGGAACTCGCCGACTTCGTCGAACGACGGCTGACGGACCTGCACACCCGCCTCACCGAACTCGACGAGGCACTGCGCCTCGTCGGGCACGACCTCGCCGTCGCCACGGACCGGCTGGCCCGCGCCTCCACCGACGTGCCGCCGGCGCACATCGGGACCACGGTCTCCGCGGTCCTCACCCTCGTCGGCGGCACCGGTGACGCGGAAACGGAGCTGGAGCTGGAGTACGGGGTGCCGGGTGCCGTCTGGGTGCCGGCCTACCGTCTCGGCCACCGCCGGGGCGAGGACAGCGGCCGTCTGGTGCTGCGCGCCTCGGTCGCCCAGCGCACCGGGGAGGACTGGACGGGCGTGCGGGTCGCCCTGTCCACCGCCGACCTGCGGCGCCGCACCGGTCTGCCGAGGCTCGGTTCGGTCCGGATCGGACGCCGCCAGCCCGCCCCCGCCCCCTCCGGCTGGCGCGAGCCCCCGGCCGGGCTCGCCGACCTGTTCACCGGATACGACGCCCCGGGCCCGCGTCCGGCCACGGCCGCCGCCGCACCCAGGGGTTCGGGGGCGGCGCCCGTGGCCGGCGCGGCCGACCTCGCTCCCCCGGTCCCCCCGCCGCCGTCCTACGGGGGACCCCCACCCCGGCCCGCGGCGCCCGGCGGCCCGCCCGTCGCCCCTCCGATACCCTTCGGCGGCCCGGTGCCGAACCTCGCACAGCCGGTCGGGTCGCGTCCGGGCGGCTCCCCGCGCAGCGCCGGCAGGGCCTTCGCCGCTCCCGCCGCCAAGGCGCCCCCGGCTCCGGGCCGGGCCGCACCCCCGCCGCCGACCGCCCCGGCGGTCGGGCCGCCGCAGCCCAGCAGCACCGAACTCGACTACGCGGCACTGGTGTTGTGCGGCCCCGACGAGCAGGGCGACCGCCGGGGCCGACTGTTTCCCGACTCCCCCTTCGACCCGGTGGCGGCCGAGCACCGGCGCCGCGCCGAAGCGGTGGCCGCACTGCCGCTGCCCGGGCACGCCGTACGGCCCCGCGAGTCGGCGGGCTCCTTCGACCACCGCTTCGACGCCGCCACCCGCGCCGACATCCCCTCGGACGGCACCTGGCACACCGTCACCGTCGGCGAGATCCCGGTCGGTCTGCGCACCGAGTACCTGTGCGTGCCGTCGGTGGAGCCGACCGTGTACGCCACCCTCGTGCTCTCCAACGCCACCGACCAGGCTCTGCTGGCCGGCCCGGTGGAGGTCACCGTCGACGACGACTTCCTGCTGACCGCCGCACTGCCCACCCTCGCGCCCGGCGGTGCGCGCCGGGTGGGACTCGGGCCGGCCGAGGGCATCCGGGTCACCCGCCGCACGAACCTGCGCGAGTCGACGGCGGGCCTGCGCAACAACGTCACCGTGCTAGACCACCGCGTGCACGTGGAACTGGCCAACCAGCTCGCCGGGCCCGTGACCGTCGAGGTCCGCGAGCCGGTGCCGGTGACCTCCGACCCGGACGTCCGGATCGAGGAACGGGCGGACTGGACGGCACCCGAGGAAGGTGCCGGGTCCGACCGGCACGCACCGGGCACCCGCGTCTGGCGGGTGACGCTGCCCGCCGGCGGCACCACCGCTCTCGACGGCGGCTACGAGATCCGCATCCCGGCCGGCAAGACCCTCGTCGGCGGCAACCGCAGGAGCTGACCCACCCATGTCCACGGCCCCGAAGCCGATCGCCCTCCCCGTCACCGCCGTCACCTGCCTGGAGGACCGCGCCCTCGTCGAACGCGCCGCCGTGCTCGACCTGCGGGCCGGTGTCCAGCGGCTGCGTCTCGGGCCGATCAGCGCGCTGGCCGTCGACCGCACCCTGCACGCCGAACTGACCGCCGGGCACGGCGCGACCGTGCTCGACGTGCGGATCGTCCGCGCATGGACGCCCCGCGGGCCGCTGCCGTCCGCCGACGACGACTCCGCCCTCCGCCACCACGTGCACGCCCTCGAAGAGGAACGGCTCGCCGTCGAGCAGCGCCGCGACCGCCTGCGGTCCCGCCTCGACCTGCTCGGCCGCCTCGCCGCCGACCTGCTGCGGGAGATCGGCGAGGGCGCCGGTCACGGGGAGACCGAGGGACCGCGCTGGGCCCGCGAACTGGACCGGGTGGACGCCGAGCGCGACGCGTACGGTGAGCGGCTGCGCGCCGCGGAAGCCAGGCTGACCGCCCTGGCCGCCGAACTCGGTGAGGCACAGCGGGCCATGGACCTCGCGGAGACGGAACCCGCCGAGCTGGTCGGGTACGTCGAACTGACCGTGGAGGCCGGTGCCGCCGGCCCGGTGGGGCTGCGCCTGACCCACCTCACCCCGTGCGCGCTGTGGCGGCCCGCCTACCGGGCCGTGCTCGACGGGGACTCCCTCACGCTGGAGACCGACGCGATGGTCTGGCAGCGCACCGGCGAGGACTGGTCGGACGTACGGCTGACGTTGTCGACGGCCCGGTCCGCATCGGCCGCCGAACCGCCGCGCCTGCGGGAGGACCGGCTGACGCTCACGGACCGCACCGCGGCGGAGCGCCGCACGGTCGACGTCGAGCTGCGCGAGCAGGAGATCGGCGACCTCGGCCCCGCCCCCGTGATCGGCCTGCCGGGAGTCGCCGACGGTGGCGAGACCCGCGTGCTCAACGCCTCCGCGCCGGTCTCGGTGCCCGCGGACGGCCGCGCCCACCGCGTGCCCCTGTCCTCCTTCACCACGGCGGCGCGAAGCGAGTACGCCTGCGCGCCCGAGCTGTCACCCCTGGTCACCCGCGTCGCACGGTTCGACAACCGCTCGGGTCACGCCCTGCTCGCCGGGCCCGTGGACCTGGTCCGCGACAGCGGGTTCACCGGCCGCGGCACCCTGGACTTCACGGCCCCGGGCGCCCCCGTCGAGCTGGCCTTCGGAAGCTGCGACGACTACCGCGTGGTCCGGCACGCCGAGGAGTCCCACGCCTCCCCCGGCCTGACCCAGCGGACCGTGACCACCCACACCGTCCGGCTGCATCTCTCCCGGTTCTCCGCCCCCGCCGAACGGGCCGGACAGACCGTCGCCGTACGGGAGCGCGTCCCCGTCTCCGAGGTCTCGGCGGTGGAGGTACGCCTGCGCGAGGAGGCCTGCTCCCCCGTGCCCGACACGGTCGACGCGGAGGGCATCGTCCGCTGGGACGTCGTCCTGCCTCCCGGCGGCCGCCGCACGATCACCCTGGTCTACGAGCTGTCGGCGAGCGCGAAGGTGACGGGCCTGTCGGGACCGTGAGGCGAGGGCGCGCGCCCGACCGGCCCTCGTCGGTCGTGAACCGCCCCCTGCCGCGGGGTGACCACGGCGCCGTCACCGCGGCCACGGCCCGCGCTCCCGGCCCGCCTCCGTCCCGGAGCAGGACCAGCGGACGCCCTGCGGGTCGACGACGTGGCGGGGCGGGCAACCGGCCACCGGCCCCGTACCGCCGTCGGTACGGGGCCGGTCGCTCCGGCACGGGCGAGGCCGCCGCCCGGGCGCCGACCATCCTGCCGGGCCGTACGTTGCAACACCGTTGCATGATCCGGCCCGGCCCGGCCCGCGCCGCGGCGCCCCACCGGTACGCGCGGACGCAGGCGGGTACTCCGGGTGCCATGGCCGGCATCGAACTCATCAGCAGCGCGTTCGACGACCACGCCGTTCTGGCGCGCAGGTACGCGTACGAAGGAGAGAACGAGTCCCCACCGCTGGCGTGGAGCGGCATCCCGGACGAGGCGACCGAGCTGGTGCTGTTGTGCGAGGACCCCGACGCGCCGTCGGGCACGTTCGTGCACTGGGTGGTGGTCGGCATCGACCCCCGCAGCGACGGTACGGAAGCGGGCGGGGTCCCGCCCGGCGGCACCGAACTCGTCAACGGCTTCCACGAACAGGGCTGGGGCGGACCGCACCCACCGCCGGGGGACGAGGCACACCGGTACTACTTCCGCCTGTACGCGCTCGGGGAGCCGTGCGTCCTCCCCGAGGCGCCGAGCGCCGACCGGATCCACCGGGCCGTCGACGACCGGCGACTCGCCGTCGGCACCCTCGTGGCGCTCTACCGGCGCTGAACGAGGAACCGGGGGCCCACGGCAGAGGACCGGGGCCCGCGGCAGGAGGGACATCCTTGCCGCGGCCCCGCGTCACGCCGTCACCGTTCGCCCCGCTCACGCCGCAGCCGACGCCCGACCACCAGCAGGTCGACTGCTGCCGACAGGGCCAGAGCCCCGCACAGGACGGCGACGGCGATCAGCGGGCCGCGTCCCGGGCTGTCGCCCGGACCCGAGCGGGCGGCCCACACGGCGAGGACGACGGCCGCCGCGACGAACACCGGCACGAAGACACCCGACAGGAGCAGGCGCAGCGCGAGGGGGCTCTGTGCGGTGGTCGGTTCGGTTCCGGTCCTCGGGAAGCGCCGTCCGATCGTCCCCGAACGCGCACGGCGCGCCCGCCGCTCACGGCGTTCCGGATCCGATGCGCCCATGGTGTTCCTCCTCCGTACCGGTCCGGCTCCCACGTACCTTCCGCGCACGGCGCACCGCGGCGCCGGGCGGCGAGCGGTGGCCGGCCCCGGCGCCCGTCGGCGCCTTCACGTCGTCTCCGGCACCGTGCACCGCGCCGCGCGGTGGGTCCGCGTCCCGACCGGTCACTTCTCGTTGCGGGCCGGAGTCCGAGCCGGTCCCGGCCGCGCGGTCGTCCGGGACCCGGGCGCGGAGCGCAGCCGGTCGTCGCACCACCGCCTGGCCGTCGCGGCGACGTGTTCCAGAGCGCCCGGTTCCTCGAACAGGTGCGTCGCCTTGGGGACGACGTGCAGGGCGTGCGGGCACCGCATCCGCCGGGCCGCCTCCTGGTTCAGGGCCAGCACCTGATGGTCCCGCCCGCCGACCAGGAGCAGTACCGGGACCGTCACCTGCTCCAGGGCGTCCCCCGCGAGATCCGGGCGCCCGCCCCGCGACACCACGGTCAGCACGCGGTCCGGCCGTTCGGCGGCCGCCACCAGTGCCGCCGCGGCGCCGGTACTGGCGCCGAACAGGACGACGGGCAGGTCGTGGGTGTCGGGCCGGGTCCCCAGCCAGTCGATCGCGGCCAGGAGCCGTCGGCCCAGGAGCGCGATGTCGAACCGGTGCTCGGCGGTCAGCGCGTCGTGCCGCTCCTCGCGCTCGCCGAGCAGATCCATCAGCAGCGTGCCCAGCCCGGCGGTGCGCAGCTCGGCGGCGACCATGCGGTTGCGCGGACTGTGCCGGGAACTGCCGCTGCCGTGCGCGAAGAGCACCACGGCCCGCGCCGCTGCCGGGACGACGAGGTCACCGGAGAGCGTGACCTCGCCGGCGGGCACCAGAACCATGTCGGAGGTCATCGGTATCAGCCTCTTCCCCATCGGCCGATGGTGTGGATCGCCACGACCCGGATGTCCCCCACCGCGTACCCATGATGTCGAGGGGAACCCGCTCGCGGGAGCGGAGTTCCCGTTTGGCCGCCGTCCGGGAGGAAACCCCGGACAGGAGAGGACGGCCGTGCGCACGTCCTCGTCCGAGGAAGGCAGGTGGCAGGTCATGCGATTCCAGGACCGTCGCCACGCCGGCCGGGAACTCGCCGCCCGGCTGCTGGAGTGGTCGGCGGACGGTGCTCTCGCCGATCCCCTCGTGCTGGCCCTCCCCCGCGGCGGCGTCCCGGTGGCCGTCGAGGTCGCCCGGGCGCTCGGGGCACCGCTCGACGTCCTCGTGGCACGGAAGATCGGCGTGCCGGGGCACCCCGAGACCGGTATCGGCGCGATCGTCGGGGACGATCCTCCCCTGTTCGACCGACGCTCGGTGGAGATGCTCGGCCTGAGCGAGGACGTGCTCGGCCCGGACGTGACCCGTGAGCGGACCGAACTGCGGCGCCGGGAACGGCGGTACCGCGGCGACCGGCCCGCACCGCGCGTCGCAGGCAGGACCGTGATCGTCGTCGACGACGGGCTCGCCACCGGCGTCACCGCGCGTGCCGCCCTGCGCCACCTGCGCCGGCAAGGGCCCGCACGGCTGATCCTCGCCGTTCCGGTCGGCGCACCCGAGTCGGCGGCGGCCCTGCGCGCGGAGGCGGACGACGTCGTCTGCCTGCACCAGCCGCCGGACTTCCGGGCGGTCGGTCTGTGGTACGCCGACTTCGACCAGGTCGGCGACGAGGAGGTCACGCGGGCCCTGCACGGGCACGGCGCCGGCGCGGGCAGGGGCTGAGGGAAAGGAGCCCATGGTCATGGACCGCGGGAAACGGGACGGCGGCGCGCCGCGGGAACGCGGGGCCGCGCCGGAGAGCCGGTCCTTCGAGGGCCGCGGGCCGTACTCCGAGGAGCACGAGCGGGTCTTCCAGGCGTTGAGCCGTCTGCAGCGGGAACACCGGGGCGAGGCCGTCCACCTGGAGGAGGTGGCGAGCGCCTCGCGCCTGCCGCCGGAGGAGACCGCCGAGCTGCTGCACGACTTGGTGACCGTCCATGGCCTCGCCACCGAACTGGCCGGATCGGACACCCCGGACCTGGGCCCGCGCTTCGGACTCAGACCCCACCTGTGACGGCCCCGACCCGACTCCGTGCGGCCACGGAGAAAGGGGCCCGGCTGATGCCGGGCCCCTCTTCTTGGTAGCGGGGACAGGATTTGAACCTGCGACCTCTGGGTTATGAGCCCAGCGAGCTACCGAGCTGCTCCACCCCGCGTCGGTTCTGCCACTCTACACGGCGATCCGGGCGGGCTGGGTACAGGGGTCAGCCGCGGACGATGTTCTCCGCCTGGGGACCCTTCTGTCCCTGGGTCACGTCGAAGGTGACCGCTTCTCCCTCCACCAGCTCGCGGTAGCCGTTGCCGGAGATGTTGGAGTAGTGCGCGAAGACATCCGGGCCGCCGCCGTCCTGGGCGATGAATCCGAAGCCCTTTTCGGCGTTGAACCACTTCACGGTGCCGCTGGCCATACTGCTGTGTCCTTCGTTCTCGCCGGCGGACGCCGGCTGCAATGGATGTGGGCGCCATCCATGATCATGGATCGCGTCCCAGACCCGTTCTACCCCACGAAGGGCCTCGCAATCCGCACCTGGCGCTCAAAAACTTCTCCATCGTGACCTGTTCTCAGCCGATGGACGGACGGCGACGCCGCGCACCCGCGGTGACACCGTCCGTGGCGGTCAGTCGCCTCCGCCGCCGCCCCCGCAGGACGACCCACCGCCACAGGACGATCCGCCGCCGCACGACCAGCCGCCTCCGCCCCCGTCACCGCCTCCGTCTCCGCCCCAGGACCGGCCCCGCGACCTGCCGCCGCGTCGGCCACCACCGCGTGCTCCCGCGATGAGAATCACGACGAGCACGAACCCTGCGATCATGACGAATTCCACTGCACTCGACCCCCGTGGTCGTCCGGCGGCAACTTCTGCCAGGGCCATGCCCCGCGACGCCCAGGGGTCAAGCGCGTCTTGAGGAACTCCAGAGCTTCGGCGGCCTGCCCGGGCCGGCGGTGACTCAGTCCACGATCGTCACCGTTCCCGGCGTTCCCGGCGTTCCCGCGGGGCGGGCGAGCGCGGCGCCGAAGTTGCCCTCGACCTCCGCCTTCTCGGCCGCGTTCGGGTAGGGGTTCGTGCACGCGACGCCGGCGCTGGAACCCGACATCAGGCTGGTGCAGGGGCCGGGTTTGCGGTCCGGCAGACCGAGAATGTGGCCGAGTTCGTGCGCCGAGATACGGACCGTGTTGTAGCCCTGGTCGACGGCCTGCCGTCCGATGTAGACGGTGCCGTTGCCGAGCGAGGTGGTCAGGGCGCGGGGCCAGCCGTCGTCGGCGAGGATCCGGATGTTGGCGCGTTGCCCGGAGGCGACGGGTCGCAGTTCGACGTTGTCCACGCTCTCGTTCCAGATCGCCGCGCCGCGGTCGACGGCGGCCCGGAACTCCGCGGACGCGCCGGCGTCGTAGGTGACGACCCGGGCCGCGAGGGGCTGGTCGGCGGGGGCTTGCGCGTGGGCCGGGCCTCCGAAGAGGGTGGCGGCCGCCGCGAGGGCGGCGGCCAGTGCCGGGACGCGGGTGTGTGAGTGCATGATCGACCTCCTGTGGGGGAAGGTGGGCGTGCTCATGTCACGTACTGCTGGCCCTCTGCCCACGTCCCGCGACCGTCAATCCGTCATTCGGCGCCGCGCCGCTTGAACAAGGCCCGCCGTCCACGCGTAGGGAGAACCGGGAGCCTCGCCCCCGCGTCATGACAGGCGTCGTCCCGTACCCGGACCGCAGCCACTCAAGGAGCACCGATGACCACTCCGCGCCTCAGCGACCGGCTGACGACGCACCAGCCGCTCGTGCTCGGCCTGTTCCGCATGGTCCTCGGCCTGTTGTTCGCCAGCGAGGGCGCCGCGACGGTCTTCGGGGTGCTGGGGCGCAAGGCCGGTCCGGTGGGCGACTGGCCCTTCTGGTACGCCGGAGTGATCGAACTGGCCTGTGGCGTGCTCGTCCTCCTGGGGGTGGCGACCCGCAGCGCGGCGTTCCTCAGCTCGGGTGTGATGGCGTTCGCCTACTTCACCGAGCACCAGCCGGACGGCCTGTTCCCGTTGCAGAACGGCGGGCTCTCCCCCGCCCTGTTCTGCTGGGGCTTCCTGCTGCTGGTCTTCTCCGGGCCGGGTGCCCTGTCCCTGGCCGCTCCGATGGGCCGGAAGGGGGAACCTCGACCCGCCGGTCGGGGGGTGACCGAGCCGTCCCGGTGACGTCCGCCCCGGTCCCCGAGGCCGCCCCGAAATGCGTTTCGCCCCCGGAGAGCGGGCCCTTAGTGTGGCGCGGTGACGACGACTCGGATGATCATTCTCAACGGTGGTTCCAGCTCGGGGAAGTCCGGCATCGTGCGGTGCCTCCAGGCCGTACTGCCTGATCCGTGGCTCGCGTTCGGGGTCCACTCGTTCGTCGACGCGCTGCCCGCAGAGCTGCAGGCGTCCGAGGCGGGGCTCGAGATCGCGGAGGACGGCCGGGTGACCGTCGGAGCGGAATTCCGGGCGCTGGAGGAGGCCTGGACCGAGGGGATCGTGGCGATGGCCCGCGCCGGCGCCCGGATCGTGGTCGACGAGGTCTTCCTCGGCGGGGCCGGGTCCCAGCAGCGGTGGCAGAAGGCGCTGGGCGACGTGACGGCGCTGTGGGTCGGTGTCAGGTGCGGGAGGGAGGTCGCCGCGGGCCGTGAGATCGCGCGGGGGGATCGCGTCCGGGGAATGGCCGCGTCGCAGGCGGACGCGGTCCACCGAGGGGTGATCTACGACCTGGAGGTCGACACCACGCACACCGAGTCCCTGGCGTGCGCGCGGGCCATCGCCGCCCACGTCCGCTGACCGGCCCCGCCCCCTGCCCGTCCGGCGTGGACGGGCAGGGGGCGGGGCCGGTCGACGCGGTGACGGGCGTCATTTGGTGAGGGGCGCCAGCTTCGGGTCGTTGGCGTAGGACTCGGCCGCGTTCTCCTTCGTCACGATGACGGGCGGCAGGAGGTGGGCCGGGACGACCTTGACCCCGTTGTCGTACGACGTGGTGTCGTTGACGGCCGGCTTGTCGCCCTTCTGCAGGGACTTCACCATGGTGACGGTCTCGGCGACGAGCTTGCGGGTGTCCTTGTTGATGGTGGAGTACTGTTCGCCCGCCATGATCGACTTCACGGACTCGACCTCGGAGTCCTGACCGGTGACGACCGGGACCGGCTTGCCGGCGCCCTTGACCGAGGTGAGGATCGCGCGGGCGAGGGTGTCGTTCGGCGACAGGACGCCGTCAAGCGTCCTGCCGCCGCCGTAGGTCGAGGTCAGGAGCGAGTCCATGCGCTGCTGGGCGATCTCGGCCTTCCAGCCCTGGATCGCGGTCTGCTTGATGCCCGTCTGACCGGACCCGACAACGATGTCGCCCTTGTCGATCAACGGCTTCAGCACGTCCATCGCGCCGTCGAAGAAGACCTTGGAGTTGTTGTCGTCCGGCGAGCCGGAGAACAACTCGACCGTCCACGGGCCTTTCGGCTTCTTCGCCTTCATGCCGTCGACGAGGGCCTGCCCCTGGAGCCGGCCGACCTTGAAGTTGTCGAACGCGATGTAGTAGTCGACGTCCGGGGTGTTGGTGATGAGCCGGTCGTAGGCGAGGACCGTGGCGCCCGCCTGCTTGGCCTGCGCCACCTGGGTGGCGAGCTGCGAGGCGTCGGTCGCCCCGATGACGATCACCTTCGCGCCCTTGGTGACCATGGAGGAGATCTGCGCCTGCTGGTCGGCGACCGTGGTGGAGGCGCCCGCGTACTGCACGTCGGCCTTGAATCCCGCCTCCTTCAGGCCGCTGGTGAACAGGTCGCCGGCGAGGACCCAGTTCTCCGAGGTCTTGGCGGGCAGCGCGACCCCGACGAGGGCGCCCTGTGCGAAGCCCTTGCCGTCGGCGCTGTCGCCGCCGCCGGAGCCCTCGCGTTCGTTGGAGCATGCCGTGCCCAGGGTGAGCAGCGCGGCGGCGCCGACCGCGGCGATGCCCCGGATGATGAGTCTGCGCATGGTGGATCGAACCCTTCGTACGGTGTGCTTGCTGCCGGCTTGTCGCCGGAGAGAGGTACGCCTGTCGGCGGATCGAGGTGCGTCGTGGCGGTGGGGCCGGGGAAGGTGGGGCAGGTACGGCGGACGGCGGTTGCGGGCGGTGGTCCGGCCCCGGTCGCCGGACCGCCGGCCCGGCCGTGGGGTCAGCCGGCGACGGGGGCCTTGCCCGCGTCGGAGGCCGGGGCCGACGGTTCGGCCGGTGCGCGCGGCTCGTCCCGGCGGAACGGACGCATCAGTCTTCCGATGACCGAGAAGCGCCCCTGCCGCTTGTTGTACACGTCGAAGGCGACGGCGAGGAGGAGGACCAGCCCCTTGATGATCTGGACCATGTCGGAGCCCACGCCCTCCAGTTGCAGGCCGTTGTTGAGCAGCGCCATGACCAGACCGCCGACGATCGAACCGCTGACGGTGCCCAGGCCGCCGGAGACCGCCGCGCCGCCGATGAACACGGCCGCGATGGCGTCCAGTTCCCAGCTCAGACCGTCCTGGGGTCCGGAGGCGGCGGACCTGGCCACGAAGATCATGCCGGCCAGCGCCGCCAGTACGGACATGTTCAGCATGACGAGGAAGTTGACCCGCCTGAGCTTCACACCCGACAGCTCGGCCGCCCGGGCGTTGCCGCCGACGGCGTAGATGTGGCGCCCGCCGATGGTGTTGCGGGTGTAGGAGGAGTACGCGAGCACCAAGGCGATCAGGATGATGCCGGAGACGGGCAGGCTCGTGCCGATCCGGCCGCCGGCGAAACGCAGCGTCGCGAAGACGATGACACCGGTCATCACCGCCAGGCGCACCGCCGTGATCCAGACCGGCGCGAGGTCGACGTTCATCTCGTGCCGGGTCCGGCGTGCCCGCCACTCGCGCCACACGACGCCCGCGCAGGCGACGGCACCGAGCAGCAGGGTCAGGTTGTTGTAACCGGTGTCCGGTCCCGCCTCGGGCAGGAAACCGGCGCCGATCTCCCGGAAGCCCTCGGGCACCGGCACGGTGTCGGCGTTGCCGATGTACTGGTTGCCGCCGCGGAACAGCAGCATTCCGGCGAGGGTCACGATGAACGCCGGTACGCCGATGTAGGCGACCCAGAAGCCCTGCCAGGCGCCGATCGCCACGCCGACGAGCAGGCCGAGCACGATGCCCAGGGGCCAGGGCAGGGAATACTCCTGCATGGCCTTGGCGACGACGATGCCGGTGAAGGCCGCCACCGAGCCGACCGACAGGTCGATGTGCCCGGCGACGATCACCATCAGCATGCCGATGGCGAGGATCAGGATGTAGGAGTACTGGCTGACGACCGCGATGAGGTTGCCGGAGGTGAGGGTGAGGCCTCCCGTCCAGATCTGGAACAGCGCGACGATCGCCACCAGGGTGGAGATCATGCCGAACTGGCGGGCGTTGGAGGTCGTGCCTCCGAAGAGGTTCTTCTGCAGGTCTTTTGTGCGGCTCATGAGGCGGGGCTCTTCTTCGTAGCGGTCATCTGCTTCATCAGGAGTTCCGGATCGGCGTCGCGGCGCGGCACCTCACCGGTGACGGCGCCTTCGAACACGGTGTAGATGCGGTCGCACAGGCCGATGAGTTCGGGCAGTTCGGAGGAGATGACGACGACGCCCTTTCCCTGGGCGACCAGCCGGTGGACGATCCCGTAGATCTCGTACTTGGCGCCCACGTCGATGCCGCGCGTCGGCTCGTCGAGGATCAGCAGGTCGGGGTCGGTGAACATCCACTTCGCCAGGACGACCTTCTGCTGGTTGCCGCCGGAGAGCTTCACGACGCCCTCGTCGACGCCGGGGGTCTTGATCCTCAGGTTCCGCCGGTACTCCTCGGCGATCCGGTGTTCGCGGACCGGGTCGATGACCTTGCGCCGGGTGATCTTCGACAGCTTGGCGGCGACCATCGAGGTCTTGACGTCGTCCAGGAGGTTCAGGCCGATCGACTTGCGGTCCTCGCTGACGTAGGCGAGGCCGTGCCGGATGGCGTCCGGCACCGACTTCAGCCGGATCTCCCGGCCGTCCTTGAAGACCCTGCCGGACAGGTAGGTGCCGTAGGAGCGGCCGAAGAGACTCATCGCGAGTTCGGTCCGGCCCGCGCCCATGAGGCCGGCGAAGCCGACGATCTCGCCGCGCCGGACATGGAAGGTCGAGCCCTTGCACACCAGCCGTTCGTCCGAACTCGGGTGCCGTACCGTCCAGTCGCGGACCTCGAAGAAGATCTCGCCGATGTCGGGTGTGCGGTCGGGGAAGCGGCTGTCGAGTTCGCGTCCGACCATGCCGCGCACGATGCGGTCCTCGTCGACGCCGTCGGCCTCGACGTCGAGGCTCTCGATGGTGCGGCCGTCGCGCAGGATCGTGATGGTGTCGGCGACCGCCTCGATCTCGTTCAGTTTGTGCGAGATGATGATCGAGGTGATGCCCCGCGCGCGGAAACCGCGCAGCAGGTCGAGCAGGTGCCGGGAGTCGGCCTCGTTGAGGGCCGCGGTCGGCTCGTCGAGGATGAGCAGCTTCACGTCCTTCGCGAACGCCTTGGCGATCTCCACGAGTTGCTGTTTGCCCACGCCGATGTCCTTGACGAGCGTGTCGGGGTCCTCCTGGAGCCCGACCTGCGCCATCAGTTCCAGGGCCCTGCGTCGGGCGGTCTTCCAGTCGATGGCGCCGTGTCGGCGTGGTTCGTTGCCGAGGAAGATGTTCTCGGTGATCGACATGCCCGGTACGAGGGCGAGTTCCTGGTGGATGATCACGATGCCGGCCTGCTCGCTGGCCCGGATGTCGTGGAAGCGGATCCGCTCCCCCCGGTAGACGATGTCGCCGGTGTAGCTGCCGTGCGGGTGCACGCCGCTCAGCACTTTCATCAGGGTGGACTTGCCGGCGCCGTTCTCGCCGCAGATCGCGTGGATCTCCCCCTCCCGCACGGTCAGGCTGACGCCGGCGAGCGCCGTGACGCCGGGGAAGGTCTTGGTGATCGACCGCATCTCCAGCAGGGCCGGGGCGGCGGTCATGAGCGCGGCTCCGTGCCGCGGAGGGCCCACCGGCCGTTCGGATCCGCGCCGTCGGGCATGCGGCATTTCGTGGACATCAACTTGCCTCCGATGGCACAGCGTTGTGCCGTCGTGTCCGGGGTGTCGTCTGCGGCCGGACACTAAATCCATTTGTTTTACTAAGTCAATGGGACGGTGAGGATATGTTTGTCGGGGGCAATCAGAGAGGACCGCGCGTGCGGCAGGCAGGAACGAACCTTCCCAAGGTCGGCCGGTACAACCGGGCCGTGGTGCTGGACCAGATCCAGCTGGCCGACGGCATCAGCCGGGTCGAGATCGCCCAGCACACCGGCCTCACCCCGCAGACGGTCTCCGGCATCGTGCGTCGCCTGCTCGACGAGGGCATCGTGCGGGAGGACGGCGCGAGCCGCGTGTCCAGCGGGGGCAAGCCCCGCACGACGCTGCGGCTCAACGCGGACGCGGGCAGCGCGGTCGGCCTCCACTTCGATCCGGTCGAACTCAGCTGCACCGTGGTCGATCTGCTCGGCCGGCCCCTGGTCGTCAGGAAGCGCCCCCTCGACCCGGGAAGCGATCCCGCGCCGGTCGTGAAGGCCATGGCCGAGCTGGTCGCCGAGGTGCTGGCGGAGGCGGGGGTCCCACGCGACCGGGTGCTCGGACTGGGCCTGGCCACCCCGGGACCGATGGACCTCAGACACGGGACGATCGTCGGCGCTCCCCAGCTGGCCCACTGGACGCGGGTGCCGGTGCAAAGGATGCTGAGCGAGGCCACCGGCCTGCCGGTGACCCTCGACAACGACGCCACCGCGGCCGCCGTCGGCGAGCGCTGGTCGGGGGCCGGCAAGGGCGTGGCGGACTTCGCCTACTTCTTCTTCGGCACCGGCATCGGCGGCGGGCTCGTCCTCAACCACCAGGTGTACCGGGGTGGTTCACTCAACGCGGGCGAGTTCGGCCACTCCTCCGTGCTGCCCGACGGACCGGAGTGCTACTGCGGCAACCGGGGCTGCCTGGAGAGACTGGTCAACCCCTCGGCGATCGTCGCCGAGGTGCATCGCCGGCTCGCCGCCGATCCCGCCGCCGACAGTGCGCTGAAGCAGGCGTTCGCGGCGGATCCCGCCTCGGTCGACCATGCCGCGATCCGGATCGCCGCCGCCGCGGGGGACCCGGTCGCCGCCGCGGTCATCGACGAGGCCGCGGAACACGTCGCCTCGGTCGCGGTCGACATCGCGAACTTCATCGACGTCGATCTCATCGTCCTCGGCGGCCACGGCATCCAGCACGTGGAGTCGCGTTACGTCGACGTCGTCGCCGACGTGCTGGCCCGCCGCCCGCTGTCACGCCACGTCCGGGTCGTCGCGGTCGAGGCGTCGCCGCTCGGCACGGACGCCGCGGTGGTGGGCAGCGCCGCGCTCGTTCTGCACGCCACCTACTCACCCCGGTTGTCGGCGCTGCTCGCGGACTGAGCACCGTCGGTGTCCGGTCGCGCGGACCGAGCGCCGTACGCCCGGCGGTAGCCGTCAGGCCGGCGGCGGGCGGCTCGGTCCGTCGGCGCCCGCACCGGGGGTTCAGGCGCGGGCCAGCGCCAGCACCTCGCCGAGGTTGTGCTCGGCTATGGCCGCCATGGCCGCACGGTCGGGGAAGTCGCCGTCGAGCAGGCGCAGCGGACCCGCCGTCAGCGAGAGCCGCTGGGCGAGTGTGTAGAGCGCGAGCCGGTTCTCGTCCAGGCCCGGTGCCTCCAGCGGACGGTAGGCATCGTCCAGGCGGATCCGCAGGAAGACGTGCTCCCACTCGACGTCGAAGTACATCGTGCCCTCGATGTCGATCAGCACGGGGTTCCCGTCCGCGTCCACGAGCACGTGGTCCGGGCCCAGTTCGCCGTGTACGACCGCGTACTCGGCGCGCGGCCGCACCGCCGCGGCCAGCTCCGGCAGGCGCTCCGCCAGCCGGTCGCGGACTCCCGCGATCCGCGGATCACGCGACGCGGCCTCGGCGAGGTCCCGCAGTGCGCGGTCCAGGACGACCGCCTCGCACGACGGCCCCCGCGAGATTTTTCCCGCGTCGGCCACGGCCACCTTGCCGTAGGCGGGCGCCCGATGGCGTCGCATCGTCTCCAGCGCCTCACCGAGCCGGGCCAGGACGGGGGTGGCCGCGCGCGGGTCGCGCGCGAGCAGTTCCTCCAGGTTCTCGCCCGCGAGATCCTCGACGATCGCGAGGCCGCCCGCGTGCTGGGCGCCGTCGCGGTCGGCGAAGCGGATCGCCGGGACGCGGACACCGAGCGCGTCCAGCCGCGCGTGCGCGGCCTCGAACAGGTCGAGTCCGAGGCCGGGCGAGAAGGGGTCGGTGAGGTCGTCGTCACCGTGGGCCGCCGGCCAGTGGTTCTCGGCGGCGTCCCAGAGGTAGGCGATCGCCGTCGTCGCGTCGTCCATCACGAGGCGGTACACGCCCTTCCTGCTGCCACCCGTGACGCGTGTGACAGCCTCCAGTCGCCGCCCGCCGCCCAGCGCGGTCCGCGCCGCGTCCGCCAACCGCTCCCGCGCCGCCCTGTGTTCCACGTTCCGAACCACCCCTCCACCAAAACGACTTGGGGACCTTACGGGGGTCGGGGACGCGGGAGCGACCGCTTTTCTGCGTGCCCCGTCGCGCCGCTTCGGCCGTTCCGGCCGCCCCACCAGCCCCACCGCACCCGCCGTGTTGCACCGTGACCGCGGTCGGGCGACCTCTACACTGCGATCACTCTCGTGTCGAAAAATACCCATTTGTCACTTTCTGCGCAGACGTCGACCGTCCGCTGTCCGTCTGCTGCCCCAGGAGGCGCCCCCGTGACCACCCTGCCCCGACGCGGTGTACTGAAGAGCCTGCCGCTCGCCGCCGGAGCGGTCCTGACGGCATCGTCGACGAGTGCGCGTGCGGCGGCGGCGAGCGCCCGCGCAGTGCCGCCGGTGGATGCCCACACGGTGCCGCGCCGCGAGGACGACCCCGGCTTCCCCCAGCCGGAGACGCGCAGCACCCCGCCCTGGCGCCGCTCCCTGACCACACGGCTCACGGTCGGATTCACCGAAATGACGCTCCCCGGCGTGGGCACCGTCCGCACCCGCACCTACGAAGGGGCGGTCCCCGGACCGACCTTGCGGGTGCGGCCCGGCGACGCCCTCGAGATCACGCACGTCAACGCGCTGCCGCCGGACACCGCGGGCCCCCACCAGGACGTCAACGTCCCCCACCGTTTCAGCACCTTCAACCTGCACACCCACGGCATGCACGTGGACCCGACGGGCGACGCGGACAACGTGTTCCGGGCCTTCGGGCCCGCCGCGGAGGCGGGCGGCACCACGATCCACCGCAGCCGCGTCACGGTCCCGGCCGGGCATCCCGCCGGCACCTTCTGGTACCACCCCCACCACCACGGGTCCACGGCCGCCCACGTGCTCAACGGCATGGCCGGCGTCATCGTCGTGGAGGGGGACGTCGACGAGGTCCCCGAGATCGCCGCCGCCCGTGAGGTCGTCGTCTGCGTCAACGAACTCCGCCTGAACGGCGGGCGGGTGCCGGATCTGACGTCGGAGGGCGCCTTCGAGGGCCTCGCCTCCACCTTCCTCGTCAACGGGGCGAAGAATCCCGTCCTCACCATCGCGCCCGGCGAGGTCCAGCGGTGGCGGATCGTGCACGCCGGAGCGCTCACCCCGCTCTCCCTGCGGCTGGACGGGCACGCGATGCACCGGATCGCCCAGGACGGCATCACCTTCATGGCCCCCGTCCCCTCCTCCACGGTGGCTCTGCCCATGGGCGGCCGGGCCGACGTACTGGTGCGCGGCGGCGAGCCCGGCACGTACGAACTGATCACGGACGGCGTCGACCGGCCCCTGATGACGGTGGTCGTCACCGGTCCGCCCCACGACATGCCGCTGCCGGCCGACCTGCCCGGACGGCCCCCCAGCCTGCCCGCCCCCGTCCGCACCCGGCACATGGCCTTCCGCAGCTACAGCAACGTGTTCTCCGGCGCCTTCCCCAACGCCTACCGCATCCTGGGCGACGGGGAGACGCCGCACGCCGACGTCGCGGCGGGCCCACGGGACCTGGCCTGGGGCCGCTTCTCCCCCGGTCACGTCAACCACCGCGTCCGGCTGGGCGAAGTGGAGGAGTGGACCGTCACCAACGGCGCGCACAGCCATCCCCACCACCCCTTCCACCTGCACACCAACCACTTCCTGCTCACGGCGGTCAACGGCCGCCCGCTGACCACCCCCGTCTGGCACGACACCGTCGGCATCCCGTCCCGCGGCACGATCACCTTCCGGCTGTGCGCCGAGGACTTCGAGGGCCTCTCGATGCTGCACTGCCACCAGCTCCAGCACGAGGACCAGGGCATGATGCAGATCGTCGAATACGTCCGCTGAGCCCCGCCCGTGGACGAGGCCGGCCCCGGCACCGCGAACGGTGGTGGATCCGGCGAGATCCTGTCACCAAGCTGTGAAGAACCCGCGGGACGCTGGAGCAGCACTCCGGAACACCACGCTTCTCATCGGGGGAACCACGCCATGAGCACCGTACGCAGAGCCGCCGTCGTCCTCGCCGCCCTCTCCGCACTGGCACTGACCGCCTGCGGTCCCGCCGAGGACGACGCGGCGGGCGACACCGGCACGACACCGCCCACGAGCCCGTCGGCGGCCCCGTCGAAGACGCCGTCCACGAGCCCGTCGGCGGCACCGGCAGGGCCGGCTTCCCCCGCCGGAAGTCCGTCCGGCACCGGCTCGTCCGGTGGCGGCTCGTCCGGTGGCGGCGGTCCGTCCGGCACCGGAAGCGGCCCGGCCGGTGGTGGCTCCTCGGCCGACCCCGACGTCTTCCCGTGCAGCACGTACGACGTGAAGTTCACCGCGAGCCTCGCCGAACCGACCACCAGCAGCTACCTGTTGAAGATCACCAACAAGGGCAAGAAGGCCTGCCGGGCGCTGGGCCACCCGATCGTGACCTTCGGCGAACTGGACGGTCAGGCAACGGAACGGGGCTCCGCCCCCGGCATCGAGGACGCGCTCAGGCTCGAACCCGGTGAGTCGGCCTACGCCGGCCTCATGGGGGGCGCCGACGACGGGAAGGGCAGGACGGTCGCTTCGATCGCGATGACCATGAACACCGAGTCCGATCTCGAACAGACCCCCCTCAGCGCCTCGACCCCGGGCCTGTACGTCTCCCCCGACACCAACTCCGTGACCCCGTGGATGAACAACGTGGAGGACGCGCTCAGCCTGTAGGCCGAGCCGGGAACCGCACGCCCGCCGGGGAGTTGTAGCCTCGTCCGCACTCCGCCGGCAGCCCGGTACCCTGCCGGCGGCTCACCGGTCAGCGGGGCCTCGCTCCAGGCCGGCCTCGTCGACGCCCAGGCCGCGACACCCGCCTGGTCTCCCGCGTTCAGAGGAGGCCAGTGGTGGTGCCGGGCACCTGGCGTGATGTCCATCCGGCTGGCACCCGTTCGAGACGGGGCGTATCCCGGATGGTTGGAGGCCCTTGCTGTTCCTAGCCTCAGGTCATGATCTTTCGTCGTTCGTGGTTGTCAGCTGCGGCGCTGGCACTGGCTGTGTCATCCCTGCCGTCCGTTGCGGCTTCAGCCGCACCACGCCCCTCCGGCACGGCGTGGTCTGTGCAGCATGACGCCGACGCACTGCGGGATACCGGGGTCACCGGGGTAGCGGTCCGCCTGGAAACCCCGCGCGGGACGGTCACGGCCCGCTCCGGGGTGAAGGACCTGGTCACTCGTCGCCCGGTCCCGAAAGACGGCTACCTACGTCTGGGCAGTACCACCAAGACGTTCGTCGCCACCGTCATGATGCAACTGGTGGGCGAAAAACGGATCTCCCTCGACCAGACAGTGGAGCAGCTGTTGCCCGGGGTCGTGTCCGGTGCTGGAAACGACGGCCGGACCATCACCGTCCGCGACATGCTGCAGCACACCAGTGGCCTTTCCGACTACGTCCATGACGTCTTCCCCGACCCCGGTACCCGGACCTACTTCGCCAACCGGTGGCGGGCCTACGAGCCCGAGGAGCTGGTGGACCTGGCCATGCGCCATGAACCCGCCTTCCCGGCAGGCACCCGCTGGGCGTACTCCAACACGAATTACGTGCTCATCGGAATGATCATCGAGAAGATCACAGGCCGTACCTGGGAACAGCAGGTCCACGACCGCATCCTGCGCCCGCTCGGCCTGCAGCACACCGACACCCCCGGCACCTGGCCCTTCCTTCCGTATCCGCACACGGCCAACTACCAGCAGTTCACCGCGGACGGCCCGATCGTGGACACCACGATCCCCTACCGTCCCTTCGACAGCGGAGCCGACGGCTCGATGACCGGTACGGCCCGCGACCTCAACCGCTTCTTCACCGCACTGACAAGTGGACAGGTGCTGAAGCCCGCCGAACTCGCTGCCATGCAGAACACCGTGCCGGTGCCGCAGGACAGCGGTCACCCGGAAGGCACCCGGGACGGCCTGGGCCTGTTCTTCACACCCTTGTCCTGCGGCGGCGGCTATCTCGGACATGGAGGAAGCGGCTTCGGATATGTCATCCGGGCAGCGACAACCATGGACGGTCAGCGCACCGTCACCGTCTCCGCGCACAGCCGCTCCGCGGACCCGCAGACCGCGGCCCGTCAGGAAGACGCCATGCGCAACCTCATCGACCATGTCCTGTGCCGCACCACCTGAACACGCACTCGGCACCGCGGGGATGCTCACCGTGTTCGTGCCGGGCCGGGCGACCACCCGCTGACGCGACGCCGGCGGAGGTGTCGGAGGCGCCCGACCGGTACGCGGTCCGGCCGCCCGGGTGACGGGTCCGCCAAACGGTGCAACCATTCGGCCAAGCGGGCTGTCTCACCTGATAACAGTCACACGCACCCCTAGGGGGACACCATGGCGCGAACCAGAACCATTTGGGTCACCGCCGCCGTCATGACGGCCACGCTCGGCGCGGCCGCGATCCCGGCCCAGGCCGCCTCGCCCACCGCACCGGTCGCCGCCTCGCGCGCGGCCGTCGCCTGCCCCACCGGCTGGGGCAGTCTCGACAAGGCGTACACCGCCGGCGCGACGACGCCGGTGCGCAACGCGCGGACCGGACAGCACGACTGCTACGACCGGCTCGTCATCGACGTTCCGGGCGCGGCCGCCGGCGAACTCGGGTACTCGGTCCGTTATGTGGACCGCCTCCACCAGGACGGCTCCGGTCGTTACATCCCGGTGGGCGGCGGAGCGATCCTGGAGGTGCGGGTGAGCGCGCCCGCCTACGACCCCGACACCGGCGCCCCGACGTACCCCGCGCGTGCCGCCCAGCCGCTGCCCGGCGTGAACATCACCGGCTACCGGGCCTTCCGTGACACGCGGTACGCCGGCAGCTTCGAGGGCGAGACGCAGATCGGACTCGGGGTGCGGGCGCGGCTGCCCTTCCGGGTGCAGCGGCTCGACGGCCACCTCGTCGTCGACGTCGCCCACAACTGGACGGCCGCCCGCTGACGCCGCCGGCCGCGTCCGCCGCCGCGGCTGTCGCCGTCGGCGGCTGACGCGGCCGGTGCGCCGACGACCGAGAGCGCGACACAGGAACGGTGCCGCGCCTCCAGGGGCGGGCGGCGCGCGTCGGCCCGCTCACGGCGTCGCGTGCGGGTCACACGGCCGTGACGCCCGGCAGCGTGTACTCGTCCCTGCGGCCGCACATCCCGAAGCCGTCGCGCCGGGTCGGTACGGCCTCGTGCGCGGTCGCGCCGGCGAGATACGACGGCTCCCCGGCCGCCAGCGCGTCGAGCTGGGCGCCGGTGCGTTCGGCGGCGGCGAGCGCCCCGGCCCGCCACAGCTCGCGCCACACCGGCACCTTCTCGCGCACCAGGGCGGCGGCGGCCCGCTGGAAGGCCAGGAGGGGCTCCGGGTCGCCGGCGACGAGGGCCCTCCGCAGGCCGACGTACCCCTCGACCGCGAGGTCCCGGCGCCGGCGCGCGGCCGCGGCCGCCTCCTGGCCGGTTCCGGGCGGGAGCGCCGCGGCGGCCGCGTACCGCCGCGGATCGGCGAGCACCTCGGGCGGGAACGTGAAGACGGCGTCCCCGGCCTCGGGCAGGCCGCTGTTCTGCATCAGCACCGTGACGCGCAGGCCGCCGCCCTGCACCATCCGGTGCACGGTGCCCGGCGTGAACCAGGCCACCGATCCGGACTCCAGGGGGATGTCCCGGTAGCCGTCGGGGCTCAGGGTCTGCACCGCTCCCCGGCCGCCGGTGACGACGTACGCCTCCGTGCACACCAGGTGCAGATGCGGGCTGCCGCCGCACACGCCGTCGGCGGCCTCCCAGTCGTACGCGGTCAGGTGGGACAGGCCGACGGCACCGGGCAGCGGGCGCGGCGGCGCGGATCCGGACTCGCTCACCACGACGCACCCTTCACCGAGAAAGCGCTTGCTCCACGGTGAGCCTAGGTCAGGGGGCGGACGGGTACAAGGCCGGCCGCCCGTTCGACGCCGATGCCGGCCCCGCGGCACGCGTCGGCCGGCGGAGGCCCGAGGCCCTCGCCGGCCGACGGGAACGGGGTCGCTCAACCGGTCGTGCAGGCGGTGCCGTTGAGGGTGAACGCGGTCGGCGCCGTGTTGGTGGCGCCCTTGGTGCCGATGAAGCCCACGGTCACCGAGCCGCCGACGGGGATCGTCGAGGTGTACGACGCCGCGGCCACGCTCACCGCGCTCCCGCTCTGGGCGGGGGTGCCGCCCCACATGTTCGTCACCGTCTGGCCGTCCGGGAAGGCGAAGGCGAGGGTCCAGCCGTCGACCGCCGCCGTGCCGGTGTTGCGCAGGGCGATCTCGGCCTGGAAACCTCCGGACCACTGCCCCACCACGCGGTAGCCGACCGAGCACGCCGCACCCGGGGTGCCGCCGCCCTCGTCGGTGGTGACGTCCACCGTGGCCGAGCGCGCCGAGCGGTTGCCGGCCGCGTCACGGGCGTAGACGGCGAACGTGTACGCCGTGTCCGGGGTGAGGCCCGTCAGCGTGGCGGTGTTCGCCGTGGACGCGGCGACCTTGCTCTCGGTACCGCCGCTGATCCGCACGACGTCGTAACCGGTGACGCCGACGTCGTCCGTGGCCGCGCCCCAGGTGAGCGTCGCGGAGGTGGCCGAGACGGCGGAGGCCACCGGGGTGCCGGGGGCGGTCGGCGCCCGGGTGTCGCCCGGGGTGCCGCCGCCGAAGACGGTGGCCTCCTTCGCGGTCCGGGCGATGCCGTTGGCGCCGTTGAAGATCCGCTGCCCCCAGGAGCTGAGGCGGGTCGGGTCGAAGTCGGTGGCGAGGTCGAGGACCGGGTCGGTGTTGCCGCTCCAGGACCAGGCCAGGTAGCCGAGGCCGAGCTGTTCGGCGGTGGCCATCATGGTGTCCTCGTCGGGGTCGCCCCACTGGTCGGCGGGCCCGCCGAACTCGCCGATGAGCAGGGGGAGTTTCGCATCGACGAAGGCGTTGAGGTAGTCGGTGATCTCCGCCGCGGTGTCGAAGACGCTGTACATGTGGATGGAGAAGATCAGGTTGCCGGTGGGATCGGCGTCGTAGACGGTCCGGGCGTTGGCGCGCATCACGCCCTGCCAGTCCTGTCCCCAGTTGGGGGCGTCGACCATGATCGTGTGCTGGAGGCCGGCGGCGCGCAGCTTCTTCACGGCGGCGATCGTCGGGGCGGTCCAGCCCTCCGGGGCGGTGTTGCCCCAGGGCTCGTTGCCGATGTTGACGATGACGTAGTCCTCCTGGCCGGCCAGGACGTCCTTCAGGCCGATCCAGTAGTCGGCGGCGTGGTCGAGGGTGCCGGCGGCGGTGTCCTCGCCGTAGCCCGTGGTGTCGTGCACCTCCAGGACGCAGATGAGGCGGTTGGCCTTGCACCGGCCGATGACGGCGGCCACGTCCTGGGGGGTGTTCCTGGTCCAGCGGTGACCGTCGGAGAGGACGACTCGGACGGTGTTGGCGCCCAGCGCCTTGACGTCGGCGAGGGACTGCGTCTCACCGGGATACCAGGTGTGGGCGTGGTTGACGCCGCGCATCACGAAATCGTTGCCGTTGCCCTCCAGCAGGCGTCCGTCGCTGACGTGCAGGCCGGTGGCGAGGGCGCGCGGGGCCTCGGCGGCCTGCGCCCCGGCCGGGACGAGGAAGCCCAGGCCCAGGACGACGGCGAGGGCGAGCAGACCGGCCAGGAAGGGGGCGGGGTGACGCGGACCGGCCGGGGCGGAGCGACTCGCCGCCCCCGTCGGACCGACGGGGGCGGGGGCGGGGGCGGGCAGAAACCTCTTTCGGGTCGTGCTGCGTGCTCTTCTCACTGCGACTCCAGGAGTGAGCGCCAGAAACTCAGGCATCGGGAGGATGGGGATGGGAGCGCTCCCATGAAGCCACTGCGGCAAGTACACGTCAAGACATCGCGCACAGGCCGTCGGCCGCCCCGTCACTGCGACGAGGTGGCCGACGGCCTGTCTCCGGGGCGGCCCGTCCGGCCCCCGCGGTGTTCCGGCGGGATGCCGCCCCGTACCTCTCAGCGGGTCACGACGTGCCGCTCGTCCGGTACGCAGTGGGTCATCGTGAGGCCCTCCACGTCACGGGGCGGGTTCTTGCCCAGGTGGGCGAGCCGGTCGCGGTCCTCCTCGGTCAGGTCCTGGCTCGCCAGGGGTTCGAGGTCGGCGACGTCCTCGGGGGTGATGCCGAGGCCTTCACCGATCCTCAGCCCCAGGTCGTTCTCGACCAGGAGGAAGTGCCACACCATGCGCTCCTGCACCGGCCGGTCGCACTCGGCGAGCGCCGCCGTGAGGTTCTGGACCAGGTCGTCGCGCTCCCACTGCTCCATCAGCAGGTAGCGCTGACCGGCCTGCTGGTAGTCGTTGGTGCGCGGGATGCGCTTGCGGGTCAGCCGGCCGCGGATCTCCGGGCCCTGCTCGTCGTGCGTGGGGTACCGGTCCTCCCGGAGCCCGCCGGTGATCGACGGTTCGTAGTTGACGCTCGGGTTCTCGCCGCCGCCGTCCACGTGGTACGTCATCTGCCCGTCGCGCTGGTTGGTGCGCACGTCGGCGTTCTTCGCCCGGTTCACGGGCAGTTGGAGGTAGTTCGGGCCGACGCGGTGGCGTTGCGTGTCGCTGTAGGAGAAGGTACGGCCGATGAGCATCTTGTCGTCGGAGAAGTCCAGTCCGTCGACGAGGACGCCGGTGCCGAAGGAGATCTGCTCGTTCTCGGCGAAGAAGTTCTCCGGCATCCGGTTCAGCACCATCCTGCCGACCGGCTTGGGCGGGAACTCCTGCTCGGGCCAGGTCTTGGTGTCGTCGAGCGGGTCGAAGTCCAGCTCCGGGTGCTCGCCGTCCTCCATCATCTGCACGAGCAGTTCCCACTCGGGGTACTCACCGCGCGCGACGCTCTCGTAAAGGTCCTTGGTGGCGTGGCCGAGGGAGTCCGCCTGCACGTTGGCGGCGTCCTCCTCGGTCATGCTGCGCACCCCGGCCTTGGGCATCCAGTGGTACTTGACCAGCACCGTGCGGCCCTCGCCGTCGACCCACTTGTAGGTGTTGACGCCGAAGCCCTGCATGTGGCGGTAGTCGGCGGGGATGCCGCGCGGGCTGAACAGGTTGACCAGCATGTGCATCGACTCGGGGGTCTGCGACATGAAGTCGAAGATGCGGCGCGGCTGCTGCTCGAAGGTGACCGGGTCGGGCTTGAGGGCGTGGATGACGTCCGGGAACTTGATCGCGTCCCGGATGAAGAAGACGCCGAGGTTGTTGCCGACGAGGTCCCAGTTGCCGTCCTCGGTGTAGAACTTCACGGCGAAGCCGCGCGGGTCGCGGGCGGCCTCGGAGGAGTCGCGTCCGCCGATCACCGTGGAGAAGCGGACCGCCAGGTCGGTGCGCTTGCCGCGCTCCTGGAACAGCTTGGCGCGGGTGTAACGGCCGATCGGCTCGTCCCCCCAGGTGCCGTACGCCTCGAAGTAGCCGTACGCGGTGACGCCGCGGGCGTGGACGACGCGCTCGGGGATGCGTTCGCGGTCGAAGTGGCTGATCTTCTCGAGGAACTGGTAGTTCTCCAGGGTGGCGGGACCGCGGGCGCCGACGGTGCGCTGGTTCTGGTTGTCGTGGACCGGGTGGCCCTGCCGGTTGGTGAGCACCTTCCGGTCGTCGCCGCGATCGGGCCCCTTGCTCGATACGTCGGTCATGTACATGCGCTCCTTCGCGTCGGTTCCCCGCGGTCACGGGGCGCGGGGCTGCCGCGCAGCCACCGCCGGAATCTCGGACGGACGGCTCGGGTACCCGATGGGCCGGGACGAGTCACACGAGTCAGCTTGGGCCCGGGCGCGGCGCGCTGCATCCGGACGACGGTGACGCCCGCCCGTAAACCCGCTGGACAGCCGCCGGGCCGTTCACCTGGAATGAGCGGCATGTGTGCGGTGAGGATGCGCCCGGACGAGGTCGACGTGGACGCGGCGCTGGTACGGCGGCTCGTCGCCGAGCAGTTCCCGCGGTGGGCGTCGCTGCCGGTGGAGCGGCTGGAGTCCTCGGGGACGGAGAACGCGATGTTCCGGCTGGGCGCCGACAAGGTGGTGCGGCTGCCCCGGTATCCGGGGGCGGTGGAGAGCGTGGCCCACGAGCGGCTCTGGCTGGAGCGGCTGGGGCCGCGGCTGTCCGTCGCCGCGCCGGTGCCGCTGGAACAGGGCACTCCCGGTGAGGGGTTCCCCTGGCCGTGGTCCGTCTACCGGTGGCTGGACGGCCGCAATCCCGTCGCGGGCGCCCTGGAACGGCCCGAGGCGCTGGCCGCGGACCTGGGGGCGTTCGTCGCCGGGCTGCGCCGGGTCGACGCGCGGGGCGGGCCGCCCGGGCACCGGGGTGTGCCGCTGGCGGAACGGGACGCGCCCACCCGTTCGGCCATCGCCCGGTTGGCGGGCAGGATCGACACGGTCGCGGTCACCGCCCTGTGGGAGGAGGCGCTGCGGGCGCCGGGCCGCACGGCACCGCCCGCGTGGGCCCACGGCGATCTGTCACCGGGCAACGTGCTGGTGGCGGACGGCCGGTTGGCGGCCGTGATCGACTTCGGCAGTGTGGGTGTCGGGGACCCGGCCGTGGACCTGATCGCGGCCTGGAACCTGCTGCCGGCGCCGGCCCGCGCCACCTTCCGGGCGGCGGTGGGCGCGGACGACGCCGAGTGGGCGCGCGGCCGCGGCTGGGCGCTGTCGATCTCGTTGATCCAGCTGCCGTTCTACTGGGAGACCAATCCGCCGCTGGCGGAGAACTCCCGGCACGTGATCAAGGAGATCCTGGCGGAGGCCGGGGGGTGACGGGCGGCGGACGGGTGGGCCCCGGCCGCAGCCCGGGAAGGTACGGGCCGGCGGTGGCAGGCCTTCCGGACCGCCAGCCCGAGGCCTGCCCCCCTCCCGACGGCCCTTGCTCGTCTACTCCCCCTCCCCCTCGTAGGCCTTCCGCAGGGCGGCGATGTCGAGCTTGCCCATGGCGAGCATGGCCCTGGTGGCGCGGCCGGCCTTCTCCTGGTCCGGGGAGGTGAGCATGCGGATCATCTCGGTGGGCACGACCTGCCAGGACACGCCGTACTTGTCCTTGAGCCAGCCGCAGGGGCCGGGCTCGCCACCGCCCTCGATGAGCTTCTCCCAGTAGTAGTCGACCTCTTCCTGGTCGGCGCAGTCGATCTGGAACGAGATGGCCTCGTTGAACGTGAACTGCGGGCCGCCGTTCAGGCCGACGAACTTCTGGCCGTTGGCCGTGAACTCCACGGTGATCACGGAGCCGGCGGGGCCCGGGCCGGCCTCGGTGTAGCGGGCGACGGTGCCGACGCTCGAGTTCTTGAAGATCGACGCGTAGTGGTGGGCGGCTTCCTCCGCCTGGCCGTCGAACCAGAGGCACGTGGTGAATCCGTCGGTGGTCATGGGTTCCTCCAGGAGCGCGAGGGTGCGGGGAACGCGGTCATCAGTGTCGACCGGTGCGGCGCCCGGAACTCATCGCCCGGCGGCGCCCCGGTTTCGGCTCGTGCGGTGCGGGCTCGTCCGATTCGGGCTCGTCCGGGGACCCGCCCGCGCAGGCCGTGGCAGGAGGCCCTCTGCTGTCGGCGAATCTGCCCAGGGCAGGGAAATCCGCCGCGGGGGCGGGCGCGCGCCGAGAGTGGGTGGCGCGGCGGCCGACGCCGCCGCACTCCCCTCTCGACAAGGAGCGCCCATGTCCCGACACCTCACCGGTTCCGCGCCGGCCCTGCTGCCACGGGCCGGAGAGGGTGACACCCCTCCTAGCCGTTTCGACGACCAGCTCGCGGCCCGACTGCTCGATCAGCGCATCGTGCTGCTCGGCACCCAGGTCGACGAGGTGTCCGCGAACCGGGTCTGCGCGCAGTTGCTGATCCTGTCGGCCGAGGACCCGCGCACCGACATCAGCCTGTACATCAACAGCCCCGGCGGATCGGTCCACGCGGGCCTGGCCATCTACGACACGATGCGGCTCGTCCCGAACGACGTCTCGACGCTGGCGATGGGATTCGCCGCCAGCATGGGCCAGTTCCTGCTGAGCGTCGGCACGGCCGGCAAGCGGTACGCGCTGCCGAACGCGCGCATCATGATGCACCAGCCGTCGGCCGGCATCGGCGGCACCACCGCGGACATCGAGATCCAGGCCGAGAACCTGGAGTTCACCAAGCGGACCATCGAGCGGATCACCGCCGAGCACACCGGTCAGAGCCCGGAGACCATCTCCCGGGACGGCGACCGCGACCGCTGGTTCACGGCCGAGGAGGCCAGGGAGTACGGCATCGTCGACCGGGTGGTGGAGTCGCTGGCCGACGTCCGCCCGGCCGCCTCGAAGCGACGGATGGGGCTCTGACATGGGGACGTACACGATTCCGAACGTCGTGGAGCGCACCCCGCAGGGCGAGCGGTCCTACGACGTCTACAGCCGGCTGCTGGCCGAGCGGATCATCTTCCTCGGCACCGAGATCGACGACGGCGTCGCCAACGTCGTCATCGCGCAACTGCTCCATCTGGAGTCGTCGGCGCCGGAGAACGAGATCGCGATCTACATCAACTCCCCCGGCGGCTCGTTCACTTCGCTGATGGCCGTATACGACACGATGACGTTCGTCCAGGCCCCCCTCGCGACGTTCTGCGTCGGCCAGGCGGCCTCCACCGCGGCCGTGCTGCTGGCGGGCGGGGACCCCGGGCGGCGGTTCGTGCTGGAGCACGCGCGGGTGCTGCTCGGGCAGCCGGCCAGTGGCGGGCGGCAGGGCACGGTGTCGGACCTGGCGCTCCAGGCGAAGGAGATGGTGCGCATCCGCGCCCAGATCGAGGAGGTGCTGGCCCGGCACACGCACCACGACGTCGCGACCCTGCGCGCGGACATGGACCGCGACAAGGTGTTCACCGCGCACGAGGCCGTGGCGTACGGCCTGGCGGACGAGGTGCTGAGCCGGCGCCCCGCGCGGGGGTGAGGCACCGGCCCGGGCGTGCCTCAGGCGGCCAGGCAGAGTCCGTCGAGCGAGGACGTGGTCGTCGTACGGCTCGGCTGCGAGGTCCGGCTGGTGAGCCGGAGCAGCTCGCCCCGGGCGCGCGCCAGCAGGTCGCCGAGGCTCAGGCCGAGCGCGCGGGCGGCGGCCGCCAGGACCTCCGAGGAGGCCTCCTTGCGGCCGCGCTCCACCTCCGACAGATAGGGCATGGAGATGCGGGCGGCGTCGGCGACGTCCTGCAGCGTGCGTTCCTGGGCCTGGCGTTCGCGGCGCAGGACGTCGCCGACGAGGTCGCGCCAGAGGGGTTCTCTGGGGGTGGGCGGCCGGTCGGCGGGGCGGGCGGTTCCCGGGCGCTCCGCCGAGGGGCGCAGCGGGATCACGCGGGCGTGGTTCGGCGCTTGGTTGCTCACCGTCCAAGCCTAGGAGGACCGGCCGCCGCGGACAGGGCCCCGGCGTTCCGCCCTCAGGGAAATCGCGGCAGAAGGAATCGGCGCGTTTTGGCGTGCATGGGTTCGCCGACTCGGGGTACGCGCTGCGTGAGCGGGCTCGTCGCCTTCGGTCCGCTCACGCATCGGGTACAACAGATGTCGGACCGTGACTTTCGTGGGAGAGGTAATGCACACCGCCGTGATCGGGTCGCAGGCACAGGTCGTCGAGGACACCGCCGGGGCCGGCACGGGTGGCACACCGCTGCCGGGAGTCGAGGACCCCAGGCGCGTGGCCCCCCGCGACGCACGCCAGCTGTCGCGTCAGTTCTTCCAGCGGCTGGCGGAGCTGGAGGAGGGGACGTACGAGTACCAGTACGTGCGCAACACCCTCATTGAGATGAACATGTCGCTGGTGCGGTTCGCGGCCGGCCGGTTCCGGGGCCGCGGCGACGACATGGAGGACGTGGTCCAGACCGGGATGATCGGCCTGATCAAGGCGATCGACCGGTTCGAGATCTCGCGCGAGGTCGAGTTCACCTCCTTCGCGCTGCCCTACATCGTGGGCGAGATCAAGCGCTTCTTCCGGGACACGACCTGGGCCGTGCACGTGCCCCGGCGTCTCCAGGAGCTGCGGGTGGAGCTGGCCAAGGCGCGCGACGAGCTCTCCAGCCGCCTCGACCGGGAGCCGACCGTCGCCGAGCTGGCCACGCTGATGAACCTCACGGAACCCGAGGTGATCGAGGCGCGGATCGCGGCCAACGGCTACAACTCCTCCTCCCTGGACGCCGCCCTCACCGGTGACGGGCCCGAGGGCGGCGAAGCGGTGCTGGCCGACTTCATCGGTGTGGAGGAGGACGGCCTGCGGCTCGTGGAGGACTTCCACTCGCTGGCTCCGCTGATGGCGGAGCTGAGCGAGCGGGACCGGCAGATCATCCACCTGCGGTTCGTGGAGGAGGCCACCCAGGCGGAGATCGGGGAGCGGCTCGGTTGCTCGCAGATGCACGTCTCCCGCCTGATCAAGCGGATCATCGTGCGGCTGCGCGAGGGGATGCTGGGCGAGCTGGGCTGCGCCTGAGTGCCCGGTGCCGTGGGGCCGCCGGCCCCACGGCGTCAGCCGGTGGCGACCCCGAGGACGGCGCGGACGCGCTTGCCGACCGGGATGCGGTCGACGGTGATCTCCGTGGCGATGGCGTGCACGATCTCCAGACCGTGGTGGCCGACGCGGCGGGGGTCCTTGGGGAACCGCAGGGGCAGCCGGTCGCTGCTGTCGTACACGGCGACCGTCACCGAGGTGTCCGTGCCCTCCAGCTCCAGGATGTAGGGGCCGTTGCTGTGCCGGTCGGCGTTGGTGACCAGCTCGCTGACGACCAGCATGACGTCGTCGCCGAAGCGGTCGTCCATGCCCGCACACCACTCGGTCCTGAGCTGGTCGACGAAGTGGGCGGCGAAGTCGCGGGCCTCGGCGATGGAGCCGGGTTCACCGGTGTAGTGCGCCGCGCGGCGGAGCGGCTCCACGGGTACGTCGAAACCGGTCGGTATCACTGCCCCGTCCAGGTGCTTGATCATGCTTTTCTCTCTCGGAGGCCGGCCTGGCCGGACGCTGCTGCACCAGCGCTCGTACCCCGAAACGGGCCGTGCAGTCCCCCGGTCTCGGCCCGGCCGCCATGGGCTGCCTCACAGCACGGGTGAACGGCTCGGGGACCGGTCGGCCGAGGGGGGTGCGGAGCGGGACGTGGTGTCGACCGCCCCGGAGGACGTGGAGTCCTCGGTCCGCGGTTCGCCCGACGGCCCCGACGGGCCTGAGGGCTCCGAGGGGCCTGAGGGCTCCGAGGGCGACGAGGGCTCCGAGGGGTTCGAGGGCTCCGGCGACGAGGGCGGCTCCTCGGAACCGGGGGGCGGCGAAGGGCTGGTCGAGTCCGGCGGCTCAGGGCCGCGGGAGGTCGACGGCGACGTGGGCGTGGTGGGCGTGGTGACGCTCGCGGACGGTTTGGGCGGGGTCACCGGGGGCTCGGCGGGCTCGTCCTTGCCGCCGGTGTCGCCCCGCTGCCGGGCGAACCAGCGGTCGGCGCCGGGCTCGTACAGGACGAAGACGTCGATCACGGCCGTCGACGGGGTGACCACGACGACGTTCGCGGGGTGGTACGACGGCCAGGAGTCGCCGGTGCGCTTCGGGGTGGTCTGCTGTGCGACGGGCGGGGTCAGCGGGTTGCCGCAGGCGCAGCGCACGCGGGGCACGCCGTGGCCGTCGACGAGGACGGCGGTGCCGGACTGCAGGACGGCCTGGTAGGAGGTGGCGGCGCCGTCGCGGTAGCCGTGGTTGGTGACACGGGTGTCCATGCGCAGCTGCACGGGGGTGAGGGCCCGCAGGTAGGCGGGGACCTCGGCCGGGTCGATGCCGGGGACGGACGCGAACGCCCGGTTCTTGTCGGGGTCCGCCCGCAGTGCCGTGACCTGCTTCTCCACGTCGCAGGCGGCCACGTCCCGGGTGCCGCCGTACAGGCCGGGGGCGCCGCCGTCGACGCCCCGTACGGCGTTGGCGGGCGCGGAGGTGGTCGCCGGGGCCGTGGTGGTGGGCGGGGGTGAGCTGCCGGTGGCGGTGGACTCGGTGAAGGGGTCCGGGCCCGTCCTGCCCGCGGCCTGGAGGAAGACCTCGCTGTCACCGTCGGAGCCGCCACCGCCGGAGCGGGTCGTCAGGACGATCGCGACGGCCGCCGCGACGACGAGGGCGGCGGTGAGCAGCGCGATACGGGAGGCGGACCTCCACCACGGCCGGTCCGGTCCGGGGCCGCCGCCCGGCGAGGTCGAGCCGCCCGAGGTTCCGCCGGGCGGCGGGGCGGGCGGCCCCGAAGGCGGCTGCGAGGGGCCGGACAGCGGGCCGGAGGGCGGGCCTGAGGGGCGGCCGGAGGAGGGCGGTTCGACACTCACGAGCACTCCCGACGGGATCTCCCGCGACGCCACTCACGTAACGCTGCACGCCGCTTGGTCCGCAACGTCTTCATTGTGTGCTCTTGTCACACTTCATCCGCAAGTGGACGCGGACGGCTCTCCCGGCAGGCGTGCGGGCCGGGCCCTGCTTAGCGTGGCGAGGGTGAGCCCGAACCTCCCCTCCGGTCAGGCGTCGTCCCGTCACGGCTGGGTGCCGGCGTTCGCCGTGGCGCCGGCCGCGCTGATCACCATGGCGGTCACGGCCGCGCTGGGGCTGTGGGCGGCGGGCGCGACCGATCTGCCCGGCGGGGCCTACCCGAGGGTCGTCGCGGCGACCGTCGTCACCGCGGTCGGGGGCTCGGTGGAACTCTCCGCCGATGCCGGGGGGATCGCCGGCACGCGGGCGGGCCTCACGGTGATCCCGCTGTCCGTGACGCTCGTCGGCGCCCTGGCGACCGCCGCCGGGTTCCTCCGGCCGCTGCGGCACCGGGCGGTCGCCTCGGCGGCCGAACTCGCCGGCTGGGCGGTCAAAATCGCCGTGGTGTGGCTCCTCGGTCTGACGGCCCTCGCCCTCGCCGCCCGCCGGACGTTCGCGGTGTCGCTGGGCGACGACACGCTGAACGACCTCGGTGAGGTGTTCGGCGTGACCCCGAAGGCCGGTTTCACCACCGATGTGCCGCTCACCCTGCTGTCCGGACTGCTCTGGCTGGCCGGCGTGCTGGTGCTGGCGCTGCTGGTCTCCCGCGGGGCTCCGTTGCCGCCGCGGCTGCTGCGCTTCCAGGAGTCGGTGCGGCCGGCGGCGTACGCGATGGTGGTGCTGCTGCTCGCGTGCGTCGCGCTGGGGGTGGCCGTGGCGCTCGTGACCGCGGCGACGCGAGGCCGGGCCGCGGAGACCCTCGCCCTGGTGCTGCTCGGCCTGCCCAACCTGGTGTGGCTCGCGTTCACCATCGGGCTGGGCGCCACCTGGGAGGGCCGGGTGCAGGGGCCGTTCGGGCTGCCGATACCGCATGTGCTGGACGAGGTGCTGCGCGGCTCGGACACCGCAACGCTGAACCTGCGCACGCTCGGCGAGCAGGACGGCCGGGTGTGGTGGCTGGTCGCCGTGGACGCGGTGCTGCTGCTGGCGGCGGCGTTCGTGATGGCGGCCCGTTCCCCGGCCCGGACGCCGGCCTGGCGGCATGCGGTGCACATGGCGGTGGCCCTGGTGCTGACGGTGCTGACGGTCTGCCTCGTCGGCCGGATCTCCGCGCACTACGGCCTGACGCTGTTCGGCATCAGCGACCTGGGCGGTACGGGCCTCACCGGTGACCTGTTCCTGCGCCCCGAGGTGTGGTCGGCGCTGGGCCTCGCCGCGCTGTGGGGGCTGGTCGCCGGCTTCCTGGGCGCACTGCCGGCCCGCGGGAGAGCCGGCCGGGGAAGGGTGGGCGACGGCATCCGCTAGGCAGCGTCAGGCACGGCCGCCTCGTGGTTCGAAGACCGGGGCCGCCCACCGGGGCGGAGGTTCGGGGCGGTCCCGTCCCGCTGCCGCGGGTCTGCGGTCCGCCTCCGTCGGCGGGTGCCGCCGGGGTGAGCCGGACAGCAGTGCCGTCCTCAGGGCGGCGACGAACGCGAGGCAGGTGGGGTGGCGGGCGTCGGGGGTCTTGGCGAGGGCCTGCGCGAAGACCTCGTCGACGGCGGGCGGCAGGTCGGGGCGGGCGGTGGTGAGCGGGGGCGGCTCGTCGTACTGGTGGGCCCACAGCAGGGCCATGTCGTCGTCGCGGCGGAACGGCGGGTGGCCCGCGAGGGTCTCGTGGACGACGCACGCCAGGCCGTACACGTCGCAGCGGCCGTCTACCGGGCGGCCGGAGATCTGCTCGGGGGCGACGTAGTCGAGGGTGCCGACGAACTGGCCGACGGTGGTGAAGCCGGTGAGGGACAGCGACTTCTTCGTCAGGCCGAAGTCGGTGAGGTAGACGTGTTCGGGGTGGTCGCTGTCGGTGCCGCGGTCCACGAGGATGTTGCCGGGTTTGACGTCGCGGTGGACGAGGCCGTGCTCGTGGGCGGCGTCGAGGGCGGAGGCGACCTGGGCGGCGATCCGGACGGCGGCGGCCGGCTGCAGCGGTCCGCGCTCGTCGAGGAGGTGGCGCAGGTCGCCGCCGGCGACGTACCGCATGGCGATGTAGAGGAGTCCGTCGGTCTCGTCGGCCTCGAAGACCGGCACGATGTGCGGGTGGTCGATCGCGGCGGCGACCCGGGACTCGTGGGTGAAACGCTTGCGGAAGGTGTCGTTGCGGGCCAGTTCGGGGGCGAGCAGTTTGAGCGCGACGGTCCGTTCCAGGCGCAGGTCGCGGGCGCGGTACACGACGGCCATGCCGCCGCGCCCGATCTCCCGCTCGATGCGGTAGCCCGCCACCTGGCGGCCGATCAGGTCGGAGGGCCGGCCGGAGAAGAGGCTCGTCGGCTCGCGGGTCATCGGCGTTCACCGTCGGGCGTCACGACCCGGGTGGGGGCGTGGCCACTGTCCGGGCCGCCGTGCGGACCGGCGTCCCGGCCGTCGTCCTGGACCGCGGCGGGCGGGTCGTCGGCCGCGTAGGTGCTCAGCCGGCTGCCGTCGCCGTACACCCAGCGGAACCGGGCGGGGTCGTAGAGCCAGACGGACTCGCCGTCGACGACCACGCCGATCCGCAGGCCCTGGGTGCGGCGGCCGAAGGCCTCGCCGTCGAGGCCGCCCGTGGCGAGTTCCTCGACGGCGGCGCGGTAGCGGGCCAGGGCCTGTTCGGTCCGGCCGAGCAGCGGGCGCGGGTCGGCGGTGGTGGTGAGGGGGTCGTCGGGCAGGGGCGGGTCCTGGGGCACGGCGACGAGGTAGCGGCCGTCCACCCAGGCCGACCAGCCGTTGGAGCACAGCACGTGTCCCCAGTCGCCGCGCCGCTCGACGAGGCGGACGGGCAGCAGCGGGTCGAGGGGGACGGTGGGCCGGGCCGGATCGGGGGTCTCCCAGGCGGGCATGCCCTGTTGGGGGACGACGTGCGTGGGCCGGAAGCCGGAGGGCGTCATCGCGGGCCTACTTCCGCATCACGGCGGGTTCGTGCCGGCGCAGCAGCCGGGAGACGACGAATCCGAAGACGGCCGAGAGCACGACGAGCATGCCCACGTTGAGCAGCCACGCCCCCGCCGAGTGCGCGAACAGCGGGTCGCCGGTGAGGCCGCCGGGCACGATCCGGGCGAGGTCGAGGGTGCCGGCCATGGCGGCGAACGCCCAGCGCGAGGGGATGAGCCAGGCGAGCTGTTCGAGGCCCGGCACGCCGTCCAGCGACAGCAGGGCGCCGCAGAAGACGACCTGGACGATGGCGAGGAGCACCAGCAGCGGCATGGTCACCTCCTCCTTGCGCACCAGGGCGGAGACCACCAGACCGAGCATCATCGCGGTGAAGGCGAGCAGGGCGACCGCGACGGTGATCTCGACCAGCGGGGGCATCAGGACGCCCCCTCCGCCGGGGGCGCCGAGGTCGACGCCGAGCAGGGCGACGAGCGTGAGCACGACCGCCTGCACGACGGTGACCGCGCCCAGCACGACGACCTTCGACATCAGGTACGCCGATCTGGACAGGCCGACGGCGCGTTCGCGCTGGTAGATCACGCGTTCCTTGACGAGTTCGCGTACGGCGTTGGCGGCGCCGGTGAGGACGCCGCCGACGCACAGGATCAGCAGCGCGTTCATCGCGGTGTCCCGGGTGAGCCGGTCGCCGGCGAGGGCGCGGGCCATGGCCCCCATCACGAACGGCAGGGCGATCATGATGACGAGGAAGGTGCGGTCGGCGCTCAGCGCGGCCGTGTAGCGGCGGACGAGGGTGCCGAGCTGGGCGCCGCGGCTGCGCGGGCGGGGCGGCGCCGGTACGACGACCTGGTCGGAGTGGGGCAGGAGCGGCTGGGCGCTGGAGTCGACGACGTACCGGCGGTGGAGGGGGGAGGCGGCGTACTCCCCGGCCCAGTCGCGGTCCCGGTCCCGTTCGAAGGCCTCGAAGGCCTCGGGCCAGTCCGTGAACCCGAAGAAGGCGAGGGCGTCGTCGGGCGGGCCGTAGTAGGCGATCCGGCCGCCGGGCGCGAGGACGAGGAGACGGTCACAGACGTCGAGGCTGAGGACGCTGTGGGTGACGACGACGACCGTGCGGCCGTCGTCGGCGAGGCCGCGCAGCATGTGCATCACCGAGCGGTCCATGCCGGGGTCGAGTCCGGAGGTCGGCTCGTCGAGGAAGAGCAGGGACGGTTTGGTCAGCAGTTCCAGGGCGACGCTGACGCGTTTGCGCTGGCCGCCGGAGAGGCTGTGCACGTGCTGGCCGGCGCGCTGTTCGAGGCCCAGTTCGTGGATGACCTCCTCGACGCGCGCCCGGCGTTCGGCCTTGGCGGTGTCCTGGGGGAAGCGCAGTTCGGCGGCGTAGGTCAGCGCGCCGCGGACGGTGAGCTGGGTGTGCAGGATGTCGTCCTGCGGGACCAGGCCGACGCGCTGGCGCAGTTCGGCGTAGTCGCGGTAGAGGTCGCGGCCGTCGTAGACGACGGTGCCGTGGTCGGCGGGACGCTGTCCGGTGAGGGCGCCGAGCAGGGTGGACTTGCCGGCGCCGCTGGGTCCGACGACCGCGAGCAGGCACTTCTCCCCCACCGGGAAGGACACGTGGTCGAGGAGGACCTTGCGGCCGCGGTCGACGGCGACGGTGAGGTCCTGCACGTCCAGGGAGACCTCCCCGGTGTCGACGTACTCCTGGAGTTCGTCGCCGATCAGGCAGAACGCCGAGTGGCCGATGCCGACGATGTCTCCGGCCCCGAGGGGGGCGGCCGTGACGGGCAGGCCGTTGAGGTAGGTGCCGTTGTGGCTGCCGAGGTCGGCGATCTCGTAGGTGCCGTCGGGCAGGGCGCGCAGTTCGGCGTGGTGGCGGGAGACGACGAGGTCGTCGAGGACCAGGTCGTTGTCGGGGGCGCGGCCGATGCGGACGGTACGGGTGGGCAGCGGGCGGACGGTGGTGGGCCGGCGGAACGTCCCGGTCACGGCAGGGTCGGCCACCACGGAGGGGCGGGGCGGGGCGGGCGGCGGGCGGCCCGTCAGGACGGCGCACGGGCCGTCGTCCGGGCTGCCGAAGCGGATGACGCTGCCGGGACCGATGCTCCACTCCCGGACCCGGCGGCCGTCGGCGTAGGTGCCGTTGGTGCTGTGCTCGTCCGCGAGGGTCCAGTGGTCGCCGTCCGGCCGCAGGACCGCGTGGTGCCAGGAGACGCGGGCGTCGTCGAGGACGATGTCGCTGAGCGGGTCGCGGCCGACGTGGTAGTCGTGGCTCGGGGTCATCACCGTGGTGCCCGTCTCGGTCTCCAGCACGAGTTCGGGCGCGGTGGACGTGATCGGCGACTCCGCCATGCCGGAATTCTATCGATTCGCACCGGGGTGCGCCGCGCGGGAGATCCGGCAGCGGACCGCGCACCGGCAGCGGGAGTTACGGCCCGGCGGAAGGCCCGGACCGGCAGCGGCGGATGCCGGTCAGCCGACCGGCATCACCAGCGGCGGGACGGTCCGCTGCATGCGCAGGGCGTCGACGGACTCGGCGAGCAGTTCGTACTCGGTGGTCTCGTCGCTGGCGGCGATCCGCACCAGCCGCCCGGCCGCCAGTTCGTCGGCGATCAGTTCCTGCCGGTCGACGTCGGCGCACCAGGCCCTCAGCAGGCGGGGGACGTCCGGCACGGTGTCGGAGACCGGGACGAGGGCGCTGGGCGGGATGCTCGTGCTCTCCGGCTGCGGGTCGAGCCGCTCGGCGATCCAGGAGGCGCGGTCCCTCAGCCACCACAGGGCGAGCGCCAGCGTCGGGGCCCGGTAGGTGCCGAGCGGGACGCCGATGCGGCGCCCGTCGCACACTCCGTACGCGGTGACATGGCACAGGAATTCGTCGTGCACGTCCTTCTCCCCCGTCGCTCGCTGCCGGTGCGGGCCTCGCTTTCCATGCGGCTCCTGTGGGGTGAACTGCCCCTGACGTTTGAGTATGTTGACTACTGAAACACTGTCACCACGCTTTTTTGGCCAGTCTCTTGGCATATTCCCCGGCGTTCGTGGCCGAAATGCGGCGGGCCCGGGCCGGCGCCGTCATTACCCGCGGGGTAATCGACCCGGCGGGCGGGCGCGGGCAAGGTGGTCGCACCGGATCGGGGAAGCCCGAATCCGGGTTCTGACCAGGATCGACGACCCCTTGGGGGCTGATTTCCCATGTCCGCGCAGACCGACCGCTACCAGAACGCCGTCGCCCGCTACTTCGAGGCCTGGAACGCCCGTGAGCCCGGGACCCGGGCCAAGGCCGTGGCCGCCGCCTGGGCCCCGCAGGGCAGCTACACCGACCCTCTCGCCGACGTACGCGGCCACGAGGGGATCACGGCCGTCGTCACGGCGGCACAGGACCGGTTCCCCGGTTTCGCCTTCCGGCTCACCGGCACGGTCGACGGCCACCACGACACGGCCCGCTTCGCCTGGGAGCTGGTGAACGAGGCGGACGGGTCGGCGCCGGTGGCCGGCTCCGACGTCGTCACGCTGGACGCCGACGACCGCATCGTCGCCGTCCTCGGATTCCTCGACCGGGTGCCGGCCGGGGCATGACCGGTGAATTCCTCCGCTCGCGGCGGTCCGCCCGGTGAAAGGCAATGATCGCCGCGAACGGAGGATGCCGTGCACGACGCCGGAAAAGCGGAAGCGGAATTCACCGCCGCCCGGTGCGCGAGCTTCGAAAAGAGGCGGGTGAATCCGTCACCGCCGGCCGGCGGAACGGCTCAGCCGTTGATCACCGCGTCGATGCGGGCCAGTTCGTCCGCCTCGAACTCCAGGTTGTCCAGGGCGCCGACGCTGTCCTCGATCTGCCGGGCACTGCTCGCGCCGACCAGCGCGGAGGTGACCCTGCCGCCGCGCAGCACCCAGGCCAGGGCGAGCTGGGCCAGCGACTGGCCGCGGGATGCGGCGATGTCGTCGAGGGCGCGGAGCTTGCCCACCAGTTCGTCGGTGAGGGCGTCGGAGTTCAGGAAGGGGCTGTCGCTCGCGGCCCGCGAGCCCTCCGGGATGCCGTCGAGGTAGCGGGCGGTGAGCACGCCCTGCTCCAGCGGGGAGAAGACGATGGAGCCGACCTGGAGCTCGTCCAGCGCGTCCAGCAGGCCCTCGCTCTCGGGGCGCCGGTCGAGCATCGAGTAGCGCGGCTGGTGGATGAGCAGCGGGGTGCCCAGCTCGCCCAGGATGCGGGCGGCCTCGCGGGTCTGCTCGGCCGAGTAGTTGGAGACGCCGACGTACAGCGCCTTGCCCTGCTGGACCGCGGAGTGCAGGGCGCCCATCGTCTCCTCCAGCGGAGTCTCCGGGTCGGGGCGGTGCGAGTAGAAGATGTCGACGTGGTCCAGCCCCATCCGCTTCAGGCTCTGGTCCAGCGAGGACAGCACGTACTTGCGCGAGCCCCACTCGCCGTAGGGACCCGGCCACATCAGGTAGCCCGCCTTGGTGGAGATCACCAGCTCGTCGCGGTAGGGCGCGAAGTCGGTCTTGAGGAACTCGCCCAGCGCGGACTCGGCGGCGCCGGGCGGCGGGCCGTAGTTGTTCGCCAGGTCGAAGTGGGTGATGCCGAGGTCGAAGGCGCGGCGCAGGATGGCCCGCTGGGTCTCCACGGGACGGTCGGGCCCGAAGTTGTGCCACAGTCCGAGCGAGAGCGCGGGGAGCTTCAGGCCGCTGCGTCCGGTGCGCCGGTAGGGCATGTGCGCGTAGCGGTCGGGGTGTGCGGTGTACAACGCGACTCCAGGAGGGGTTGGCTCGGAAGACCGGTCCCGGCAACGGTAGGCCGGTCGCGGGACCGTCACCCACTCTCGCCCTGCCTGCGGGTAGTGGTCCAACAGAAGAATCCGATGGAATTCAGCGGATAGGCTTCTCAATCATGGAACTGCGCCACCTCCAGCACTTCGTCGCGGTCGCCGAGGACCAGCACTTCACCCGTGCCGCCGAACGCCTGATGGTCTCCCAGTCGGGACTGTCGGCGTCCATCCGCGCGCTCGAGCGGGAGCTGCGGGCGCCCCTGTTCGTCCGCACGACCCGCCGGGTGACGCTGACCGAGGCGGGCCGCGCGCTGCTGGCGGAGGCGGAACGGATCCTGATGCAGGTGCGCGCCGCGCACGAGGCGGTGGCGGCCGTGCAGGGCGTGGTGCGCGGCACCCTCTCGGTGGGTACCGAGCAGTGCATCGCCGGGGTGCACGTGGCGGGGCTGCTGGCCGCGTTCCGGCGGCGCCACCCGGACGTGGAGATCCGGCTCCGGCAGTCCGGCTCGGGCGCGCTCGCCGAGGAGGTGGCCGCCGGGCGGCTGGACCTGGCCTTCGCCTACCGCACGCAGGCGGACAGCGACCAGCTGCGTTCCGCCTCGCTCACCGGTGAGCCGATGTACGTGCTGTGCCATCCCGACCACCGGCTCACCGGCGCCGCGGCCGCGCTGACCCCGGCCGACGTCGCCGACGAGGTGTTCGTCGACTTCCACCCCGACTGGGGCCCGCGCCGCGCCACCGACGCGGCCTTCGCGGCGGCCGGGGTCCGCCGGACGGTCGCACTGGAGGTCAACGACGTGCACAGCCTGCTGGACCTGGTGGACGAGAACCTCGGCGTCGCCGTCGTACCGCGCCACTTCCGGCACAAGCGGGAGGCGCTCACCGCGCTGCCCCTCGAGGGGGCGGGCGAGGTGGTGTACGAGACGGTCGCCCTGTTGCCGCCCGCCCGGGCGACCAGCCCGGCGGCACGCGCGCTGATGGCCCTGCTGGAGACGGAGCGCGGCGGGTAGGGTCCGGCCGCCCGGGGCCTGTCCGGTGGATCGTGCCGGACGGGTCCGAGGGGCGGCGCCGGGGCGGCGGGTGCGCGATGGTGGACGCATGCATGCCAAGGACATCCTCATCGACGGCTACGGCCGCGTCCGGGAAGAGGTCCGCGCCGCCGTCGCCGGCCTCGACCCGGACGACCTCAACGCCCGGCCGACCGCAGGGACGAACTCGGTCGCCTGGCTGGTCTGGCACCTCACCCGCGTCCAGGACGACCACGTGGCCGACGCCTTCGGGCTCGATCAGGTGTGGCTCTCACAGGACTGGGAGAAACGGTTCGGCCTGCGCCTGCCGCGCCGGGACACCGGGTACGGGCACAGCGCGGCGCAGGTCGCCGGGGTACGGGTCACCGACGGCGACCTGCTGACCGGGTACCACGACGCCGTCCACGCGCAGACCCTCCAGGCGCTGCGCGGGGTGACCGCGGCGGACCTGGAGCGCGTCGTGGACGAGCGCTGGGACCCGCCGGTCACGCTCGGCGTCCGCCTCGTCAGCGTCCTGTCCGACGACCTCCAGCACGTCGGACAGGCCGCCTATGTGCGCGGACTGCTTCAGAGCGCGGCCGCGTAGCCCGGCAGGACGACGTCCTCGATGAGGGCCTTGCGCTCGTCGAACGGGACGAAGGCGCTCTTGAGGGCGTTCACCGTGACGGTGCGCAGGTCCTCGACCGTCCAGCCCGCCTCCTCGACCAGCAGCGACATCTCGCGCGTCATCGTCGTCCCCGAGACCAGCCGGTTGTCGGTGTTGAGGGTGACGCGGAAGCCGAGGTCCTTCAGCGCGGTGATCGGGTGCTCGGCGATGGAGGTGGCGGCGCCGGTCTGGAGGTTGGACGTCGGGCACATCTCCAGCGCGACCCGGCGGTCCCGCACCCAGCCGGCCAGGCGGCCGAGCTTGCCGTCGACGATGTCGTCCGTGATGCGCACGCCGTGGCCGATGCGCTGGGCGCCGCAGACCTGGAGGGCCTGGTGGATGCTGGGCAGGCCGTGCGCCTCGCCGGCGTGGATGGTGAAGGGGACGTTCTCGCGGCGCAGGTGCGCGAAGGCGTCCAGGTGGTCGGCGGGCGGGAAGCCGTCCTCGGCGCCGGCGATGTCGAAGCCGACGACGCCGGCGTCCCGGAAGGCGACCGCGAGGTCGGCGGTGGCGCGGGTCCGGTCGAACATCCGCATGCCGCACAGCAGGGTGCCGACGCGGACCGGGGTGCCGGCGGCGGCCGCCTTGGCCATGCCGGCCGCGAGGCCCTCCTGGACGGTCTCGACGACCTCGGGCAGGGTCAGGCCGCCGTCGAGCATCAGCTCGGGGGCGTAGCGCACCTCGGCGTAGACGACGCCGTCCGCGGCCAGGTCGAGGACGTACTCCTCCGCCGTGCGCAGCAGGCCCTCGCGGGTCTGCATGACGGCGAGGGTGTGCTCGAAGGTCGCTATGTACCTGACCAGGTCACCGGAGTTGGCGGCCTCGAAGTACCAGGCGGCCAGCTCCTGCGGGTCCGTGGTCGGCAGGGTGTGGCCCACCGCGGCCGCCAGCTCGACGACGGTGGCGGGGCGCAGACCGCCGTCGAGGTGGTCGTGCAGGACGGCCTTGGGGAGCCGGCGGAGGATGGCGGAGTCTACGCGCGTAGCGGTCATGGTGGATCTTTCCTCGGGCGGGGCGATGGGGCGGGGTTGCGGATGCGGGGCGCGGGAGAGGGCGCGGACCGGCGGGGTCAGCCGGCGGGCTGGAGCAGGTCCCAGCGGTTCCCGTACAGGTCCCGGAAGACGGCGACGGAGCCGTACGGCTCGTGGCGGGGCTCCTCCAGGAAGGTCACTCCGGCGGCGTGCATCCGGGCGTGGTCCCCCGCGAAGTCGTCGGTGTGCAGGAAGAACCCGACCCGTCCGCCGGTCTGGTCGCCGACCCGGGAGCGCTGGGCGCCGTCCTTCGCCCTGGCCAGCAGCAGGCCGGTGCCGTCCTGGTGATCGCCGGGCCGCACGACGACCCAGCGCGATCCGTCGGGACGCGCCTCGTCCTCGGCGAGGCGGAAACCCACGGCCTCGGTGTAGAAGCGGATCGCCTCGTCGTAGTCGTCGACGACGAGGGTGACCAGGGCGATGCGACTCATCGGGACCTTTCGGGAGGACTGATTAGCGGGAGAGGTTATACGTAAAACTTGACGGACGCCAGTCACCTCCGGGGAACCCCGCCGAGTCCGGACTCGCGCCGTGGGCGCGGCGGGAACAGGACGGAGGTCGGTCCGCCTTGCCGTGGGCCCCGTTCAGGCGGTCCGGTTCCGCCGGCGTCAGCCGGAGGCGTCCCGCCGCCACGTTCTCGACGAGGTGCTCGGGGTTGCCGGTGCCGGGGATGGCCAGGACGTGCGGCCCCTGGGCGAGAATCCAGGCCAGCCGGATCTGTGCGGGGCTCGCGCCGTGGGCGCGGGCCGCCGCCAGGACCGCTTCCCCGTGGGCGGTCGTGGCGCCCCGCGGGCCGCTCTCGCCGGCGATGGCGTGGAACGGGACGAAGGCGATGCCCTGGTCGCGGCAGAGGCGCAGGAGTTCCTCGGTGGCGGGCGGGCGGTCTCCGAGGCCGTGGCGGTTCTGGACGGCGACCACCGGGGCTATGGCCTGCGCCTCGGCGAGGTGGCGGGGTTCCGCGCCGGAGATGCCGAGGTGACGGACGAGGCCGGCCCGGCGCAGCTCCGCCAGGGCGCCGAAGTGTTCGGCGATCGACTCCTGGTCCATCCGGCGCAGGTGGACGAGGTCGAGGTGGTCACGCCCGGGCCGGCGCAGGTTCTCCTCGACGTGGCCGCGGAGGTCCTAGGGGCGGGCCGAGGTGCCCCACTCTCCCGACCAGTCGCGGAAGGGGCCGACCTTGGTGGCGATGAGCAGGTCGTCCGGGTACGGGGCGAGGGCGCTGTTGACGAGTTCGTTGGTGGAGCGCAGGGAGGAGAAGGAGAAGGCGGCGGTGTCGATGTGGTCGACACCGAGGTCGACCGCCCTGCGCAGGACGGCGATCGACCGGTCGCGGTCGCCCGGCGTGCCGAGGTGGAAGGCGGCGTCGCCCGTGAGCCGCGTCGCGCCGAGACCGATGCGGCTCACGGTCGTGTCGCCGAGTGTCCAGGTTCCCGCGGCGTCCGCGGTGATCGCATCCGAGGCCGTCGCCGAAGTGCGGCACGGGCCCTCGGGGTTCAGCAGTAGAGGTTGCCGCCCGGGGGGACGCCCAGGATCTGTGCGAACTGCTGGTACTTGGTCACCCGGCTCTGCACCTGCGCCGGGTTCTTGCCGTCGCACTCCAGGGAGCCGTTGATGGAGCGTATGGTCTGGCCGAACCCGGCGCCGTCGACCATGGCGTTGTGCGGCGTCATGGTGCCGGGACCGCTCTGGGTGTTCCAGTACCACAGGGCCGTCTTCCAGGCCACGGCTGCGTCGTTCTGCACCAGCCAGGGGTTGTTGAGGAGGTCGATGCCGAGCGCATCGCCCGCGGCCTTGTAGTTGAAGTTCCAGCTGAGCTGGATGGGGCCGCGCCCGTAGTAGGCCGCCTGGCCGGCCGGGCAGCCGTACCACTGGCTCCAGTCGCAGTAGTGCGGGTAGTTGGCGGTGTTCTGCTCGACGACGTGCACCAGACCGCCGGTCTCGTGACTGACGTTGGCGAGGAAGGCCGCCGCCTCCTGCTTCTTGGTGGTGTCGCTGCCGGTGGTGGTGAAGCCGGGGTAGGCACTGAGGGCGGCGGTGAGACCGCTGTAGGAGTAGAAGGAGTTCCGGCCCGGGAACATCTGGTTGAACTGCGCCTCGGTGACCACGAAACTGCCGACCGGCGTGCCGGGGCCGGTGTCGCAGGCGTACGGCTCCCAGTACCAGGTGCTGATGACGGGGTCGTAGCCCGGGTTGTCGTGCTCGGCCACGTAGGCCCTGCCGTCGGTGTAGCGGACGATGTCGCCGGTGCGGTAGGCCTTGCCGGCCACCCAGGCGGGATAGCTCGAACAGGCGGCGGCGGACGCGCTCGTGGCCGGCAGGAGCACCGGTACGGCACTGGAGAGGACGAGCGCGGTCACGACCGCGGAGATACGGCGCCTCGACACGGGATCAACTCCTTCACGGAGCACGGCCGTCCCCGGCACGGGGCAGGGCGGAGCCGGGCCTCGTGCGCGTACCGGTGGAGCCGGTCACGGCTCGGGGGCGGCCGTGGTGGGGGGTGTGGAGGCACACTCAACCGCTTTGGTCTGTACCAGTCAAGGGTGTAGACCAGTCGACCCGGCAGGGTTGTGGCCGGGGCGACCTGTCCGGGTGTCGCCGCAGCCTCCCGCGCCCAGGGAGGACGGCCCTGCTCGGGGGCTCAGCCCAGCGGCTTCTCCAGCACCGCCTTGCGGTGGCTGAAGGTCTCCATCGAGTACCGGCCGTGGTAGTTGCCCATGCCGCTCTCCCCCACTCCGCCGAACGGCAGGTCGGAGACGGTGAGATGGGCCAGCGGCAGACCGTGGCCGAGGCCGCCGGAGGAGGTCTCGGCGGCGATGCGCGCGCGGGTCTCCTCGGACCGGGAGAAGACGTACAGCGCGAGGGGCTTGTCGCGGTCGTTGATGAACGCGATCACCCCGTCGAGGCCGTCGACGGTCACGATCGGCAGGATCGGGCCGAAGATCTCCTCCCCCATGACGGGCGAGGCGGGGTCGACGTCGGCCAGGACGGTCGGCGCGATGTACCTGTCCGCACGGTCGCTGCCGCCGCCGACCACGACGCGGCCGGAGCCCAGCAGGCCGGTGAGCCGGTCGAAGTGGCGCTCGTTGACGATCCGGCCGTACTCGCCGGAGGTCTGCGGGTCGGCGCCGTAGACCTTCTCGACGGCCCGGGCGAGGAGGGGTTCCAGGGCGGCGGCGGTCGCGGGGTCGGTGAGGACGTAGTCGGGGGCGACGCACGTCTGGCCGGCGTTGAGGAACTTGCCGCGGGCCAGCCGGTCGGCGACGACGGCGAGGTCGGTGTCGCGGTCGACGAACGCCGGTGACTTGCCGCCGAGTTCGAGGGTGACCGGGGTGAGGTGCGCGGCGGCGGCCCGCATCACGATGCGGCCGACGGTGCCGTTGCCGGTGTAGAAGATGTGGTCGAACCGTTCGGCCAGCAGAGCCGTGGTCTCCGGGACGCCGCCCTCGACGACGGCGACCGCGTCGGTGTCGAGGTGGGCGGGCAGCAGCCGGGCCAGCGCGGCGGAGGTCGCCGGGGCCAGCTCGCTGGGCTTGACGACGACGGCGTTGCCCGCGGCGAGGGCGCCGACGAGCGGGGCGAGCAGCAGTTGGGCGGGGTAGTTCCAGGGCGCGATGACGAGGACGACACCGAGCGGGTCGTACTGGGTCCAGGCGCGGGCGTCGGCGCCGAGGTGGGCGGGGGCCGGGGCGGGCTCGGGACGCAGCCAGTCGTCGAGGTGGTCGAGGGTGTGGTCGATCTCGCGGATCGTGAAGTCGATCTCGGTGCGGTAGGCCTCCGTGGCGCTCTTGCCGAGGTCGGCGTGGAGGGCGGCGGCCAGGTCCTCGCCCCGTTCCGTGAGCATCTCACGCAGGCGGCGCAGCTGTCCGGTCCGCCAGGCGGCGGGCTTGGTGCGGCCGGTACGGAAGGTGGCGCGCAGCCGGGCGACGACGTCGGCGGGCTGCTCGGGGATGGCGGTGCTCACGGTGCCTCGCTGGTGGTGCGCGGGCTTCTCAGCCCTGGGTACGGGTGGCGAGCGGTCGACTCGATGTATATGCCAACCTTTCATGCGCCAAAACATATTCCCCGGCTCGGCCGCTTTCCCGCGCGGGCCTGCCACCGGGATCAGCGGGGCGGTTCGCCGCGGCGCCGGTCGAGGTGGGCCCGCTCGGCGGGGCTGTCGGTGAGCGCGAGCGCGCGCTCGTACGCGCGCACCGCTTCGGGCGTGCGGCCCAGCCGGCGGAGCAGGTCGGCGCGGACCGCGTGCCACACGTGGTAGCCGTCGAGGCCGAGCGCGTCCACGAGGTCGAGGGCCTGGCGCGGGCCCTGCGTCTCGGCCACGGCGACCGCCCGGTTGAGGGCCACGACCGGGCTCGGGGCGACGGCCGTCAGCTGGTCGTACAGCCGCAGGATCTGGCCCCAGTCGGTGGCACCGGCGGTCGGCGCGTCGCTGTGGACGGCCTGGATCGCGGCCTGGATCCGGTACGGACCGGGCCGGTCGCGGCGCAGACAGCGGCGGACCAGGTCCTGGCCCTCCGCGATCAGGTCGCGGTCCCAGCGCCCGCGGTCCTGCTCGGGCAGCGGCACCAGTTCCCCGTGCGCGCCCCGGCGGGCCGCCCGGCGCGACTCGACGAGCAGCATGAGCGCGAGCAGGCCCGACGCCTCGGGCTCGTCCGGCATCAGCTCGACGAGGAGCCGGCCCAGACGTACGGCCTCGTCGCACAGGCCGGGCTCGCCCGTGTAGCCCTCGTTGAAGATCAGGTAGACGACCGTCAGGACGCCCGTGAGCCGGTCGGGCAGGTCGGCGTCGCGGGGCACCCGGTACGGGATCCGGGCGTCGCGGATCTTCTTCTTGGCACGGACCAGCCTCTGCGCCATCGTCGGCTCGGGCACCAGGAAGGCGCGGGCGATCTGCCGGGTGCTCAGCCCGCCGAGGAGCCGCAGGGTGAGGGCGACCCGCGCCTGCGGGGCGAGCGCCGGGTGGCAGCAGGTGAAGATCAGCCGGAGCCGGTCGTCGTGCACGGGTCCCTCCTCGGCGGGCGGGATGGGCGCACGCAGCACGGCGGCCTCCACGTGCCGGGCGTCCCGGGACGACTCGCGGCGCAGCCGGTCGATCGCCCGGTTGCGGGCGGTGGTGATGATCCAGCCGGCCGGGCTCGGTGGGACGCCGGTCTCCGGCCAGCGGCGCACGGCCGTGGTGAACGCGTCCTGCACCGCTTCCTCGGCGAGGTCGATGTCGCCGAGGAAGCGGACGAGGACGGCGACGGCACGGCCGTACTCCGCGCGGAACACGGCCTCGACGTCGAGGGGCATCAGGCCTCGCCCATGAAGGGGCGCACCTCGACGGGCAGGGTGGTGGCCCAGGTCGCGCGGCGGCCCCAGTGCAGGGCGGCGTCCAGGTCCGGGGCCCTGACGACGCAGATCCCGCCGAGGTGTTCCTTGCCCTCGGCGTACGGCCCGTCGGTGACCAGCACGTCACCGCCCTCGGGCCGCAGCACGGTGGCCGTCTCCGGGCCGTGCAGTCCGCCGGCGAAGACCCAGGCGCCGGCCTCGCGCAGCTCCTGGTGGAAGGTCTCGAGGTTGCGGCCGATCCGCGCCATCTCCTCCCCGGCGGGGGGCTCTCCACCGGTGGGGGTGATCACGCTGAGCAGGTAGTGCTTCATGGCGGCCTCCGTGACGCGGTCCACGGCACCGCCGTGCCGCGGTGCCCTTCACCTCCTACACGAACGGAACACCCCCGGATCGACACCCCACGCGGCGACACGGGAAGAATCCGGTCCATGACCGCACCGCACCCGCTCGTCACCCGTGCCCGGCACCTCGCCCAGGCCCTCCTCGCCCCGCACGCCGAAGAGGTGGACCGGACGGAGGTCCCCACCGGTCATCTCACGGAGATCCGGCGCTCGGGCCTGCTCGGCCTGCACGCGCCCGAGGAGTACGGCGGCTCGGACGCGCCCGCGTCGGTGGTGCGGGAGACGGCGGAGATCCTCGCCGGGGCGTGCTGCTCGACCTGGTTCGTGCAGACCCAGCACCACACGCCGGTCCTGACGCTCGCCAGGAGCGAGCACCCGGTCCGCGAACGGCTGCTGGGGCCCCTGGCCCGCGGCGAGCTGCTGTCGGGTGTCGCCTACGCCCATCTGCGGGCGCATCCGCGGATTCCGGTGCGGGTCACCCGGGACGGCGACGGCTGGCGCTTCGACGGACGGGTCCCCTGGTACACGGGGTGGGGGCTGAACGACGTGATGCTGCTGGCCGGTGTGACCGACGCCGACGAGGCGCTGTTCGCCTTCACCGAGGCGCGGGAGCAGCCGGGGCTGCGGGCCTCGGCACCGATGCGGCTGACCGCGCTGACCGCGGCCCGCACGGTGTCCCTGGAGCTGGACGGGCTGCGGCTGCCGGAGGAGGCGGTGGCGCTGCGGACGCCGTTCGCGCGGTGGGCCGCGGCGGACCGCCCGAAGACGGTGGCCGCGAACCCGGCGGTGTTCGGTGTGACGGAGGCGGCCCTCGCCCTGCTGGACGAGGACACGGCGGCCGCCCTGCGCGCCCGTCTCACCGGGGTCCGCGACCGGGCCTACGCCCTGGCCGACCATCCGGTTCCGCACGAGCACACGGAGGAGCGTCTGGCCGTCAGGATCCGGGCGTACGAGGTGCTGCACGCGGCCACGACGGCGGCGGTGGTGGCGGGCGGCGGCCGGTCCCTGTCGCTGACGAACCGGGCCCAGCGGCTGGCACGGGAGGCCCTGTTCCTCATGGTCCAGGGCCAGACGCGGGAGTCCCGCGGGGCCCACCTCGACGCCTTGGCGGGCCGCTAGGGTCCGTTCCCCGTGGGGCGTGTGCGCACGGGGACGGCCGGTGCCCGCCCCGTGGGGCGGGCACCGGCCGTCCGTTCGGCCTCAGTCCTCGTCGCCCGCCTGAACCACGACGAGGAAGGCGTCCGACTTCAGGTCCATCACCACGGTGGCGGGCTCCCCCTCGGCCCGCCGCCTGGCCGCGGACTCCTCCGCCGGCCACGATCCGCGCGGGGCTCCCGCGGGGAAACGCTCCAACACCTTCGCGCCCATAGCGGCAGACACCTCCCGATTCGATACGAACACGTCCGTCACCTACGCCTGCCCGCTGCCGGCCGAAGCATGTTCAGGACGCGTCCACCCGGGTGACACCCGGGCGGTCGAGATCACGGTCGCGGTCGCTGTCGCTGTCGCGGCCGAGCCGTCCCGGCCACCAGGCGCGGGCGCCGAGGTCCCGCACCAGGGCGGGCACCAGCAGCGAACGCACGACGAGCGTGTCGAGCAGCACGCCGAAAGCGACGATGAAGGCGATCTGCACGAGGAAGGCCAGCGGGATCACGCCGAGCGCGGCGAAGGTGGCGGCCAGCACCACCCCGGCGGAGGTGATGACACCGCCGGTGCTGATCACGCCTCGCAGCACACCCTCGCGGACCCCGTGCCGCAGGGACTCCTCACGCACCCGGGACATGAGGAAGATGTTGTAGTCGACGCCCAGCGCCACGAGGAAGACGAACCCGTACAGCGGAACGGACGGATCCGTGCCGGTGAAGCCGAACACATGCTCGAAGACGAGGCTGGAGACCCCCAGGGTGGCGAGGAAGTTCAGCCCCACGGTGGCCACCAGCAGGGCGGGCGTGAGCAGCGAACGCAGCAGCACGGTCAGGATGACGAAGATGATGGCGAGGACCACCGGCACGATCAGGGCGCGGTCGCGCTCGGCGGTGCGCAGGGTGTCGTACTGCTGGGCCGTGTAGCCGCCCACCAGGGCGTCCGCGCCGGGAACGGCGTGCAGCGCGGTACGCAGCCGCGCCACCGTGTCCTTGGCCGCGTCGCTGTCCGCCGCCGCCTTCAGGGTGACGTCGACGCGGGCCCGTCCGCCGACGACGAGCGTTTCCCCGCCGGGCGCTCCGGACGCGCTCACCGCCGCGGCCGAGGCCACGCCGTCGGTCGTACGGGACGTCTCGACCACCTTCGTGAGCCGGTCGGCGTCGGCGATGACCACCACCGGGTTGCCCGCACCGCCGGGGAAGTGCCGGGCGAGCGTCTGCTGGGCCGCCACGGACGGGGCGTCGTTGACGAAGGTCTCGTCCAGCGGGACGCCCTTGGAGGTGAGGGTGGGCGCGAACGCCGCGCAGGCGAGCAGGCCGGCCAGCGACACCGCCCACACCTTGCGGGGGGCGCGGTCCACCAGGGCCGCGACCCGGTGCCAGATCCGGCCGCCGGCCCCCTGACCGTCGGCGGGCCCGGGCTTGGCGGGCCAGTAGGCGGCACGGCCGAGCAGCACCAGGACGGCGGGCAGGAACGTCAGCGTGCTCACCACGGCGGCGATGATGCCGATGGCCCCGACGGGCCCCAGGGCCCGGTTGTTGGTGAGGTCGCTGAGCAACAGGGCGAGCAGGCCGAGGGCGACGGTCGCGGCACTGGCCACCACCGTGCTCCAGGACCGGCCCAGCGCGGCCCGCATGGCCGCGAACCGGTCCGTGCGGGAGGCGAGTTCCTCGCGGTAGCGGGCGGTCAGGAGCAGGGCGTAGTCGGTGGCCGCGCCGATGACGAGGATCGACAGGATGCCCTGGACCTGCCCGTCCACGCGCACCACGTCGTGGTCGGCGAGCACGTAGACGACGGCGCAGGCGAGGCCGAGCGCGAGGACGGCACCGACGATGATCACCAGGGGGAGCAGCACACTGCGGTAGACGAGCAGCAGGATCACCAGGACGGTCACCAGCGCGACGGCGAGGAGCAGGCCGTCGATGCCGGCGAACGCGTCGGAGAGGTCGGCCTGGGTCGCGGCCGGTCCGGCCAGTCGGACGGTGGTGCCGGGGACCCGCTCGGCCGCGGCACGGATCCGCTCCAGGGCCGGGGCCAGCTCCTCCCCGAGGTCGGGACGCAGCGGCACCACGCCCTCCAGGGCCTTGCCGTCCTCGGAGAGCAGCGCGGGCGAGACCCGGCCCGCCACTCCCGGGGCGTCGGCGAGGGAGGCGAGCGCCTGGGCCGCGCCCTCGCGCCGGTCCGCCACCCCGGTGTCCCGGTCCGACGTCCACACGACGATGGCCGGCAGGGTCTCGTCCTGGCGGAAGGCCCGCTGGGCGCTGATGACCTCGGTCGATTCGGCGCTGCGCGGCAGGAAGGCGGCCTGGTCGTTCGTGGCGACCTCGCCCAGGCGCCCGGCGAACGGTCCGAGGACGCCGCCGAGGACCAGCCATACGGCGACGAGCAGGACCGGGACGAGCCGTCGGGCGCGTCGAAGGGTGGTGGACATCGTTCTCCTGCTGCGAAGGGACAGATATCTCGATGACTAACAATCTCAATGATTGAGTAATCCTGGACGGGGCGATCTTAGACTGCGTCCGTTCTTCTGCCCCTGCGGGGTCGGCGGATGCGCCGGACCCTGCCCCGTTCTCAGCGGCCGAGGGTGGCTATCCCCGAGAGTTCCTCGTTCATCGCCGCCAGGAAGCGCAGGACCACCGACAGCTCTTCCTCGGTGAAACGGGACCGGGCGGCCTGCGTCGCCTCGGCCAGGGGCCGGAAATGGGCCCGCGCCGCGGACCGGGCGTCCGACACGTACTGCAGGTGCACCACTCTGCGGTCGGCGCTCTCGCGGACCCGCCGGACGTGGCCGGCGCGCTCCAGCCGGTCGACGCACGCGGTGACGGCGCCGGAGGTCAGCCCGAGGTGCTCGCGCAACCGCTTGGGGGTCATGGGCTCCTCGGCGTCGAGGATCGCCGCCAGCGCCTGGACGTCCGTGGCGTGCAGCCCCTGGTCGCCCGCGAACCCGTGCACCAGCCGGTTGATCTCGCCGTTCATCCGCCGCAGCCGGACCGCGAAGGCGTACAGGTCGGTCGGTGGCGCGGGCGCGTCCGCGTCCCGTCCCCGTTCGTGCTGCTCCCGATCGTTCCCTGTGGCCACGCGATCAGCGTAGCCGTTGCCCGCGATCACCCGATCGTGCCCTCGGACCGCGTCGCGCATCCGCTGCCCGCCCCCACGGGGAAGGCATACCGAGTGGGGACGTCGACGCGAAGGACCGAGGACTCATGACCGCACAGGGCCAAGGCCACGGCCACGAACCTCTCCGCTGCCTGGTCACCGGCGCCACGGGCTACATCGGCGGCCGGCTCGTCCCGGAACTGCTGGCGGCCGGCCACCGGGTGCGCTGCCTGGCCCGCTCCCCCGAACGGCTGCGCGACCACCCGTGGGCCGGGGAGGTGGAGGTGGTGCGCGGGGACGTCACGGACGCCGCGTCGATCGCGGAGGCGATGCGGGACGTCGACATCGCCTACTACCTGGTGCACGCCCTGGGCTCGGGCCGGGACTTCGAGGAGACCGACCGGCGGGCGGCACGGATCTTCGGCGAGCGGGCCCGCGCCGCCGGGGTGCGCCGTATCGTCTACCTCGGGGGGCTCACCCCGCCCGGTGTCCCCGAGCGGGAGCTGTCGCCGCACCTGCGTTCGCGCGCCGAGGTCGGCCGCATCCTGCTGGGTTCGGGTGTGCCGACGACCGTGCTGCGGGCGGCCGTGGTCATCGGCTCGGGCTCGGTCTCCTTCGAGATGCTCCGCTACCTCACCGAACGCCTGCCCGTCATGGTCACGCCGAGCTGGGTGCGCACCAGGATCCAGCCCGTCGCCGTCCGGGACGTGCTGCGCACCCTGGTCGGCAGCGCCCGGATGCCGGAGGACGTCAACCGGGCCTTCGACATCGGCGGGCCGGAGGTGCTGACGTACCGGGAGATGATGATCCGCTACGCCGCGGTGGCGGGTCTGCCGCGCCGGATCATCGTCCCGGTGCCCGTGCTCACCCCCCGGCTCTCCAGCCACTGGGTGGGTCTCGTGACGCCCGTGCCCGCCTCCATCGCGCGGCCGCTCACCGAGTCGCTGCGTCACGAGGTGGTGTGCCAGGAGCACGACATCGCCCGGTACGTGCCGGACCCGCCCGGACATCCGGTGGGTTTCGACGAGGCGGTACGGCTGGCGCTGCGGCGGGTCCGCGACGCCGAGGTCGTCACCCGCTGGTCCTCCGCCTCCCTGCCCGGCGCTCCCAGCGACCCGCTGCCGACCGACCCGGACTGGGCGGGCGGCAGCCTGTACACCGACTGCCGGGAGGTGGCCGTGCACGCCTCCCGGGAGTCGCTGTGGCGGGTGATCGAGGGGGTGGGCGGCGACAACGGCTGGTACTCCTTCCCGCTGGCCTGGGCGGTGCGCGGATGGCTGGACCGGCTGGTCGGCGGGGTGGGACTGCGCCGGGGCCGGCGCGACGCGGCGCGTCTGCGGGTCGGCGACTCGCTGGACTTCTGGCGGGTCGAGGAGATCGAGCCCGGACGCCTGCTCCGGCTGCGGGCCGAGATGCGGCTGCCGGGTCTGGCCTGGCTGGAGATGTCCGCGGAGACGGACGGGACGGGCGGCACCCGCTACCGCCAGCGCGCCCTGTTCCATCCGCACGGGCTGCTCGGCCAGGCGTACTGGTGGAGTGTCTCCCCCTTCCACGCGGTGGTGTTCGGCGGCATGGCCCGCAACATCGCCCGGGCCGCGGCGGCCGAGGCTCCCGGCCGGACGTCCGCCGCATGAGCGCGCATCCGCCTGGTGCCTCGCCTCGGAAGCACCCGGTGGCCCCTCACCCCAGTCGGAAGTCAACGTCATGAACGTCTCCGTCGTCCTGTTCACCTCCGACCTGCGGCTGCACGACCATCCGCCGCTGCGGGCGGCTCTGGAAGGGGCCCGGGAGGTGGTCCCGCTGTTCGTGCGCGACCGGGCCGTCGACGCCGCCGGGTTCGCCGTGCCCAACCGGCTGGCCTTCCTCGCCGACTGTCTGCGGGATCTGGACGCGGGGCTGCGCGAACGGGGCGGACGGCTCGTGCTCCGGTCGGGGGACGTCGTCGAGGAGGTGTGCCGGGTCACCGGCGAGGCGGGCGCCGACGAGGTCCATCTGGCGGCCGACGTCAGCCGCTACGCGCAGCACCGCGAGGAGCGGCTGCGGCACGCCCTGGAAGCGAAGGGCGTACGGCTGCACGTGCACGACGCCGTGACGGCCGCCGTCGCGCCGGGGGCGGTGACACCGGCCGGGTCGGACCGCTTCGCCGTGTTCACGCCGTACTTCCGGCGCTGGTCGCGGGAGCGGCTGCGGGAGGTGCTCGACGCGCCCCGAGCCGTCACCGTCCCGGACGGCGTCGGCTCGGAGCAACTCCCGGCGCACGCGGGCGTGTCCGAGGGGCTGGCGGCGGGCGGCGAGCGCGAGGGGCGGGCACGGCTGGCGGCCTGGCTGCGCCACGGGATCGCCGCGTACGAGGACCGGCACGACGACCTGGCCGGCGACGCCACCTCCCGGCTGTCGCCCCATCTGCACTTCGGCACCCTCTCCCCCGTCGAACTCGTGCGCCGGTCCCGTGCGGCGGGCGGCGCGGGCGCCGAGGCGTTCGTACGGCAGGTCGCCTGGCGCGACTTCCACCGTCAGGTGCTGGCGGCCCGTCCGGCCGCCGCCGTCGCCGACTACCGGCCCCGGCACGACGACTGGCGCACCGAGCGGACCGCCCGCGACGACATCGAGGCGTGGCGGGAGGGCCGTACCGGCTACCCGATCGTGGACGCGGCGATGCGACAGCTGCGCCACGAGGGCTGGATGCACAACCGGGGCCGGCTGCTGACGGCGAGTTTCCTCACCAAGACGCTGTACGTCGACTGGAGGATCGGCGCGCGCCACTTCCTGGAACTGCTCATTGACGGGGACATGGCGAACAATCAGCTCAACTGGCAGTGGGTCGCGGGCACCGGCACCGACAGCCGCCCCAACCGGGTCCTCAACCCGGTCACCCAGGCCAAGCGGTACGACCCGGACGGGGCGTACGTGCGGCGCTGGGTACCGGAACTGGCGGGGATCGAGGGCGCGGCGGTGCACGAGCCGTGGCGGCTGCGCGGTCCGGACCGGGCGGCGGCCGGCTACCCCGACCCGGTGGTCGAGCTGTCCGAAGGGCTGGCCCGCTTCCGGCGGGCGCGCGGACTCGGCTGAGGCGCGGGCGGTGCCGGTGGACGGACGGCGGCGCGGGACGTCGCACCGCAGGGCCGTCGCCGTGTGTGCGGCCCGATGGCCACGGCGGCGTCGGCTTCCGCGGTCATCGGTCTCCCACCTGCGCGCGGATCCGCTCACCACGTGCGGCCCGCGTCCAGCAGCAGCTCGCGGACGCGCGTGACGTCCGGGTTCTCCACCGCTCCGGGCCGCTGGACGAGGAAGGCCGTGTTGATCGGCGGGTCCTCCGGCTCGTGCAGGGCGACGAGGGCACCCGAGGCCAGCTCGTCGAGGCAGAGATAGCGCGGCAGGACGGTGAAACCCGCGCCCGCGACGACCGCGGCGAGCACACCGCGCAGGTCGGGCACGGTCACGGCGGCGGAACCGGACAGCCGTCGGCCGAAGACGTGCCGCCAGTAGCGGCGGGCGATCGGCAGGTCCTGCGCGTAGGTGACCAGCGGGACCGGGTGCAGGGCCGCCGGCAGTTCGGCGGCCGGCCGGTCGCCGAGCCGCTCGGCCCAGGCGGGCGCGACGACCAGGACGAACTCCTCGTCCATGAAGGGCGTCGAGGTCAGGGTGCGGCCGCGCGGGCGGGTCGTGGCGATGACCAGGTCGTGCCGTCCGGCCCGCAGCTCGTCGAGCAGCGGCTCGGTCAGGCCCGGCGCCACGCGCAGCCGGACGCCTTCGGCCGCCAGCGGCGCGAGTGCGGGCAGTACGCGCAGGCACAGCAGTTCCGCGGGACCGGCGAGGTGCACGGGATCGGCGCGCCCCGCCGTGGCCGGGCCGGGCCCGGCCACCGTGGCCAGCTCGTCGAGCGGCGCCGCGATCCGCGCGGCCAGCGCGTCGGCGACGGCGGTCGGGGCGACGCCGCGCGGAAGCCGCTCGAACAGCTCCCGTCCGGCCTGCCGCTCCAGGGTCCGCATCTGCGTCGTCACGGTCGGCTGCGAGAGTCCGAGCAGCTGGGCGGCGCCGGTGAACGACCCCGAGCGGTAGACCGCGAGGAAGGTCCGCAGCAGGTTCAGGTCCAGGTGATGACTTTGGTCCACCGTGCGCAGTATTCCGTGCGGGCCATCGGGATTCCCATACCTGGTATTGGAATTCTCATTGGTTGCCTATGGCTTGACGGCCTAGGTTCAGGGCATCGACACACCGACGCTCCGCACCCGGGGCGTCAGGGACGACCCCCCGGAGAGACCACCATGGCAAAGATCCTTTTCGTGATGACCGGCGCGGACCACTGGACGCTCGCCGACGGCAGCCTGCACCCCACCGGCTTCTGGGCCGAGGAGGCCGTCGCCCCGTACGAGGCGTTCCGTGCGGCGGGCCACGAGGTGGTCGTCGCCACGCCGGGCGGCGTGGTCCCGCCGGTGGACAAGGGCAGCCTCTCGGCCGAGTCGAACGGCGGCCAGGAAGGGGCCGACCGCGTCGCGGCCGGACTCGAGAAGATGACCGAGCTGCGGCGTCCGGTGCGCCTGGAGGACGTGGACCTCGCCGACTACGCGGCCGTCTTCTACCCCGGCGGGCACGGCCCGATGGAGGATCTGGCCGTCGACGCCGCCTCCGGCCGCATCCTCACGACCGCCCTGGAGTCCGGTACGGCGCTCGGCGTCGTCTGCCACGGCCCGGCCGCCCTGCTGGCAGCCGTGAAGGAGGACGGCACCAACGCCTTCGCCGGCCGCCGCGTCGCCGCCTTCACCAACGACGAGGAGATGCAGGCCGGTCTCGGCGACAAGGCCGAGTGGCTCCTCCAGGACCGGCTGACCGCGGCGGGCGTCGACGTGCAGATCGGCGAGCCGTGGGCGCCGCACGTGATCGTGGACGGCAACCTCGTCACCGGCCAGAACCCGGCCTCCTCGGTCCCGCTCGCCGCCGAGCTGCTGAAGAAGCTGGCCTGACCCCGCCGGCCGGCCGGCTCCGCGAGGCCCCGGACACCGCCTCCGGATGCCCCGCACCAGCCGGATCCGGCCTGTCCAGCGGCTCGCGGGCGACTCCGCGCGTCCCGTGAGCCGCTGGACGGCAAGGGCCGCCGAGACGGGGAGGGCCTCTGAAGCGGACGGGGCCGCCTCTTCCGGCACGGTCGCCGGCTCGGAGGACGCGCCGGACACCCACCGCCCGCCCGGACCCGGCGGGGACCCACCGGTCCGCAGCGGTCCTCACCTGCCCGACAGCAGGGTCAGGGCCTCCTTCAGTCCCGCCGGTCGCGGCAGCCCCCGCGCGGAGCGCCCCGCCCACCCGGGGCCGCCGAGCACCACCGTCGGCCCGCGCCGCGCGCCGCTGACGCCCCACCGCATGTCCGCGACCTGCCGGGCGAGCGCCGGGCTCGCCGTGGAGCGGGCCTGCGCCCACAGGACCACGGCGACCGGGCCCAGACGGCTGACCGCCGCGGCGAGCGCCTCGGCCGGGACGGCCGCCCCGAACATGCGGGTGGCCGTGCCGCGTTCGAGCAGGGCCGCGTTGAGCGCCTCCAGCGGCAGGGTGTGCTGCTCCCCCGGCACGCACGCCAGCATCACGGGCCCGGCGTCCTCCGTGCGCCGGCCCGCCGCGGGCGGACCCGTGACGCGGCGCAGGGTGGTCGACACGTGCCAGGACAGCAGGTGCTCGACCTCCACGTACCGGTCGCCGGAGGACTCCCACTTGCGTCCCACCGCGTGCAGGGCCGGCACCATCACCTCCTCCCAGGCGACGGGCAGCCCGTGCCGTTCGACGGCTTCGGCCAGCAGCTCCTCCACGGCGGGCGCGTCCAGCCGTACCGCGGCACGGGCCAGGCCCCGGCACTCCTGGCGGACGTCGGCGCCCAGGGGCAGCGCGCCGGCCGCGCGGGAGCGCCCCGACGGGGCCCCGGCCGTCCGGGGCGGCGTGTCGGCGCCCGCTCTCGCGGCCCTGGCCGCCTCCGCGGGCGGCACACCGGCCGACGTCAGCCGGCACATGGCCTCGACCACGGCCACGTCGTCCGGGCGCCAGCGGCGGTGCCGTCCGCCGTCGCGCTCCACCGGTCCGAGGCCGTAGCGGCGGTCCCAGGAACGCAACGTGGTGGGTGCCACGCCCAGCCGACGGGCCAGCGTGCCGGTCGTCAGGCCGACGTCGTCGGGGTTCGGGGACTCTCGCATGAGCCGACGATACGACGCCGGAACGAGGCGGAGTGCGGCGCGCCCGCGGACGGGGGCGATGCGGAAGGAGTTGCGGCCGTGCGCACGGGACGCGGGCGCGAAGCTCTACACATAAAGGAAAAATAAGAGCACAATGGAATGAAGCGGCGCATACCGCACACCGCATCGAAGCGGTCAGGCCTGCAAGTCGAAGGAGATGGGTCATGGCCAACGTCTCGCACTCCAGAGGCGACATGTCGACTCACCCGGATGCTCCCGAGATGCGGACCAGGTACGACCGCATGCTCGGTGGTCGCGATGTGGCGCTCGTGGACGGACCGGTGTTCCTGCTCGGTCTGTACTGCGCCGTGTCCCCGTGGGTACTCCACTACACCGTCAGCCAGCCCGCGCTCGTGACGCACAACCTGATCGCCGGCATCGCGATCGGTCTGCTCGCGCTCGGGTTCACCGCGGCTCCCGCCCGTATGTACGGACTGAGCTGGGCCATGTGCGCGCTCGGCATATGGATGATCGTCGCCCCGTGGATCGTCGGCGACAGCCCGGACGCCGGGGTGGTCGTCAACAACATCGTCATCGGGGCCCTGGCACTGGTCCTCGGGCTGGTGTGCGCCGGTACGGCGGCGAAGAGGGTCCCCCGCGCGTAACCCCCGCGGCACGGACGGGAGACAGGAAGGCGGTCCGGCCGGGCCGCCTTCCGTCGTCCGCGCGGCCTGCGGCCGGGCGCCGGCCGCGGGTCAGCGGCGGCCGGCCACCGCGGCGTGAGGCGGCGGCAGCAGTCCCGAGACGATCTCCGGCGGCCAGACGCCGTACGCCGGCAGCAGCGGCTCCGGCGGGCCGGCCGGCGGCCCGGTCCTCGTCGGCGTGCCGGCCGAGGCGGACGGCGCCGTGGGCTCCGGGACCCGCTCGACGAACGGCGGGAGGTCCTGGGCACAGCGCGCGCCCACCGGCGGCAGCGCACCGGTCAGGAAGTAGCGCACCACGTGCCGCCCCACGCAGGCGCTGGGATTGTCCAGCGCGGTGTGCCCGTACCCGTCGAGCGTCAGCAGGCGCGCACGGCCCAGCTCCGCGGCCGTCGCGCGGCCCGACCGGTAGGGGGTCGAGGGGTCGTGGGTCGGGTTGACCACCAGTACCGGGTGGGCGGTCGGACGGTCCCACGGACCGGTGTACGGCCGCGCCGCCCGCGCCGGCCACCCGGCACACGGCTCGTTGGCCCAGGCCCACCAGCTGCCGAGCGCGCCGGCCTCCGCCACCGCCCGTCGTTCCAGGGCGGGGTAGCGGCCCGGCGAACGCGGGTCGGGACTCTCCGCGCACAGCACCGCGACCGACTGCTCGAAGCCCGGGTACCGCGCGGGTTCCGCCACCGCGGTGCCGGGGTCGACGGGCGCCCGGCCGTCCCACAGCCCCTGGAGCGTGTCCGCGATCCCGGCCCAGCCGGGGTGCACGGTGTAGAGCCCGCCCCGCACCTCGCTCACCGTCCGCGCGTACGTCCACCCCCCGACCGGCCGCTTCGCCAGGCGTCGCAGCAGGGAGTGGTACTTGGCCCGGGTGGCCGCCGGGCTGCCCGCCGAGAACACGCACTCCGTCACGGGCGCCCGGCCGCAGTGGTCGAGGAACTGCTCCAGTGTGTCGGCCGAGCCCACGTGGGAGCCGAGCCGCAGGAAGGTGTTCAGTTCGGGCTCGCCGGTCGCGCCCCGGTTCACCCACGCCTGCGGGTCCACGTTCCCGTCGAGCACCAGGCGCCCGACCCGCTCGGGGAACAGGTTCGCGTAGGTCGCGCCGAGCAGCGTGCCGTAGGAGATGCCCCAGTAGTTCAGCCGTTCCTGCCCCGTCGCGCGGCGCAGCAACTCCAGGTCGCGGGCGGTGTCGGCGGTGGAGATGTGGCGCAACAGCTCCGGGTCGCGCCGCTCGCAGCGCCGCGCGAGGTCGGCGTACGCGGCGGTGAACGCGCGCCGTTCCCGCTCTCCCACCGGGAACGGCGGCACCTCGGCCTGCCAGGCGGCGGCCTCCCCGGCGGTGGCGAAGCAGCGCACGGCCGTGCTCTCGCCGACGCCTCGCGGGTCCCAGCTGACGATGTCGTAGCGGTCGCGCAGTGCGCGGGGGAACTTCTCGTACAGTTCCGGCAGTCCGAGGGTGCCCGGGCCGCCCGGACCGCCGGGGTTGAAGAACAGCGTGCCGGCCCGCCCGGCCGGTTCGGCGGCGCGGTGACGGATGACGGCCAGCTCGATGGTGCGGTGCTCGGGGCGGGTGTGGTCGAGCGGCACGTTCGCCACCGCGCACTCGAACCCGGCCTGCGTCTCCCCCTCGCAGGGCTTCCACCGCAGGACGACGCCGACGTCACCGCCCGGGCCGCCCGCGGACGCCGGGCCGACCCCTGCGAGCAGCATCACCAACGCCCCGGCCGCCGCATCGGCGGTCCCTCTGAGCGGCATCCGTACGACGGTCCGTGGCATGGGCGGGCCCTTCCCTGGCGACTGACGGGAGCCGGGCCCTGCGACAGCGGCCCCGCAGCCATACCACCGGCGACCCGGCCCCCGGGCAACCGACACGCGTCCGAACGGGCGGTACGGCGTCGTGGTGCGGACATCGAACGCACCGGCGGGTCAGCAGCGCCCGGGCCGAGCGCGCCGCCGGTGCGGTCCGGGGCGCACCGCGAAGGTCCGCCGGACGGACGGTCCTACGGCGTGTACACGTACGGCGTCGTCGTGGTCAGGGGCGCGAAGCCGAGGCGCTGGAGGATGGGGCGGCTCTGGTCGGAGGCGTCGACCTGGAGGTAGCGGTAGCCGCGGTCGGCGGCGACGCGGGCGCGATGGGCGACCAGGGCCCGGTAGATGCCGCGGCCGCGCCAGGCCTCGGAGGTGCCGCCTCCCCACAGACCGGCGAACCGTGTGCCGGGGACGAGTTCCATGCGGGCCGAGCTGACCGGTTCGTCGCCGGCGAGGACGACGAGGGCGACGACGTTGTCCGGGTCCGTGGCGAGGCGGTCCCGCATCAGGTCCCGCAGCCAGCCGGCGTCCCTGCCGAACGCCCTCTCGTTCGCCTCGGCCATGAGGTCGACGCCCGCCCGGTCGGTGACGGGCACGATGCGGAGTCCCTCGGGCAGTTCGGCGCCGACGAGCTGTGCGGCGGTCTCACCGATCATCAGGGTCTCCTCCGGCTCGGGCACGAAGCCGGCCGCCACGAGGCGGCGCCCCAGGTCGGCGGGCCGGTCGTGCCCGTAGAGCTTCCACTCGAAGTCCCGGCCGAGTCCGCCGAAGTACGCGACCTGCTCGGCGATCGCCGCGTCCGCGTCCGCGTCCGCGGAGTCCAGGCCGGACCACACGACGCCGTTCCAGCCGCCCTCGGAGCCGACGTGGCGGACCACCCGCCCGACGCGTTCGACGCGTGCGCCGGGGCTCTCGGGAAGCGCGCCTTCGCGCATGTCCCGGTCGTACAGGGCGAGTACCGCGGCGTTGTCCATGGGGCCACTCCAGCAGGGCGCCCCGATGCGATCAACGGATTTACCGGGGGCCGGCGGTCCTACCCTGGACGCCGGAGACCCGCACGAGGACGAGGAGAGCCGCACGTCATGCCGAAGGACGACGAACTCCCGCATCTGCGTCGCTGCGTCGCGCTCGCCGAGGAGGCGCTGCGGACCGGGGACGAGCCGTTCGGCTCGGTGCTGGTGGGGGCCGACGGGACCGTGCTCGCCGAGGACCACAACCGGGTGGCGTCCGGCGACCGCACCCGCCACCCCGAGTTCGCACTGGCCCGCTGGTCCGCGGCACACCTGTCGCCCGGGGAACGGGCGGCGGCCACGGTGTACACGTCCGGCGAGCACTGCCCGATGTGCGCGGCCGCCCACGCCTGGGTCGGCCTGGGCCGCATCGTGTACGTCGCCTCGTCCGCCCAGCTGACGGCCTGGCTCTCCGGGTGGGGCGTGCCCGCGGCGCCCGTACGGGCTCTGCCGGTCCAGGAGATCGCCCCCGGCGTGCCGGTGGAGGGGCCGGTGCCCGAGCTGGTGGAGGAGGTGCGGGCGCTGCACCGGCGGTTCCACGGCGTGCGGGCGGAGCGGGAGCGGCCGTAGGCCCCCGCGGCGCCCACGGCCGTGCGGGGGCGGCCGGTCAGCGCCCCGCGCCGGGGCGGAACCGGCGGTGGAGGACCGCTCCGCCGAGGATCAGCGCCGCGGCGCCCGCGAGAGCGGGGGCGGCGGCGCCCGTGCGGGCGAGGGCGGCGGCGCCCGTGCGGGCGAGGGCGGCGGCGCCCGTGCGGGCGAGGGCGGACATGGTGTGCGGCGCCGGGGCGGGCGGCACCGCCGTCGGGTCCGCGTGGGACGCGGCCGGCGGGGTGTGCCGCGTCGGCGGCTCCGGCCTGGACCCGGCGGGTGGCGCCGGCTCCTCGTCCGAGACGTTGACGGACGGGTTGCCGAACGCCGGGTCGGCGATGCCGACGACGTCGACGCTGTTGCCGCTCACGTTCACCGGGAGCTGGACCGGCAGCTGGACGCCGTTGCCGGAGACCAGCCCGGGCGAGTTCGCCGCGGTCGCGTCCGCCGCGGAGTCGGCGAACGCGGGTGCGGCTACGGGCAGCGCGCCCGAGGCGGCGACGGCGATCACACCGTCTCGGGTAACCCGTCTCATGGGGTCCCTGCCTTCCAGACATGGTCGCGGGCGCTCGCCCGTCACCCCGTGGAACGCGGCGGAACCATGCGAGTCATGGCCAAACGGTCTTTCACTCCCATGGGGGTCACTCCTCTCGAACCGGCGACGATGCGCGTCGTGCCGTCGCCGCCCGCGCGGGACACGGGCGGCACGGCGTCCTCGCGGTGCCCGCCCGACGGGCCTCGCGCGGGGCCGCCCGGCGTCCGAAAGGCGGGTCCCTGGGAGCCCGCCTATCGTGGGCCGGGGCACCGGTCCCCGGTCCGCTGCAAGGCGTCTGGGAGGCATTGATGCTGGCCAAGCTGTCGACGCGACCCGCACTGCGACGCGGCGCGCTCGCCGCCGTCGCCGCCACCCTGACGCTGCTCGGCGCGGGGCTGCCCGCGGCGACCACGGACACGGGCGGCGGCCGCCCCGCGGACCTGTCCCGGTTCCACGACCAGAAGATCAGGTGGGGGAAGTGCACGGGCGAGGGCATGCCCGACGACCTCCAGTGCGCCAAGGCGACCGTCCCCGTGGACTACGCGCGCCCCGACGGCGCCACCCTCGACCTGGCGCTCGCCCGTTACCGCGCCACCGGCGACAAGCGCGGGTCCGTCCTGCTGAACTTCGGCGGGCCCGGCGGTCCTGGTGTCCCGGAACTCGCTTACAGCGGCAAGGACTTCATGGACCTCACCGACGGCTACGACGTGGTGACCTTCGACCCGCGGGGCGTCGGCCGGTCCTCCCCGGTCAGCTGCGGGGACGCCGAGAACGACGCGTACGCGGCCGTCGACGACGATCCGGACGAGCTCGGCGATCCGCGGGCGCTGCTGGCACAGCTGAAGAAGGCCGCCGCCGCGTGCGCCGAGCACTCCGGGCCGGTCCTGCCGCACATCGGCACGGTGGACGCGGCGCGGGACATGGACGTGATCCGCGCGGCCCTCGGCGACCGGAAGCTCAACTACCTGGGCTTCTCCTACGGCACCCGGCTCGGCGCGGTGTACGCCGCCCAGTTCCCCGACCGGGTGGGACGGCTCGTCCTGGACGGCGTGGACACGCTCACCGAACCGCTCGCCGAGCAGGGCGTCGCGGGCGCGCGGGGACAGCAGGTGGCGCTGGACGATTTCGTGGACTGGTGTGTGAAGGACATCGCCTGTCCGTTCGGGCAGGACGCGCGCACCGCCCGCGAGGAGGTGCGGCGGCTCGTCCGGTCGATGGACGAGGACCCGGTGCCGACCGACTTCGGCGAGCCGTTCACAGGGCAGGACCTGGTGGGCGCCATCGGACAGGGGCTGTACAGCAAGCAGCTGTGGCCGTCCCTGGAGCGGGCACTGGCCCAGCTCGTCGAGAACGGGGACACCAGCGGCGTCATGGCGTTCGCGACCGGCGGCCTGTCCCTGCCGGTGCGCGATCCGGGGGGCGGTGATCCGAGCGGAGGGCTGGCCGACGAGGAGGAGATCCCCCTGGACAACCTGCCGGCGGCGCTGATGGCGATCAACTGCGCCGACGACCCCGACCGCCCGACCGCCGAGCGGATCACCGCCGACCTCGAGCGGCTGCGCGCCGACTACGAGGAGGCGTCGCCGGTCTTCGGGCAGTACCGGCTCACCCAGGTCCTGATGTGCTACGGCCGCCCCAGGGGCACGGACTACATACGTGACGAGGTGAAGAACCTCGACACCCCGAAGATGCTGCTCGTCGGCACCCGCGGGGACCCGGCGACGCCGTACCGCTGGACCGTGGAGACGGCGGAGCGGCTCGGGTCGTCGGCCGTGGTGCTGGACAACCGCGGCGAGGGACACACCGGGTACGGCTCGTCGAAGTGCGTGCACCGCAAGGTCGACGACTTCCTCCTGTACGGTTCCCTCCCGCCGAGCGGCAGCTCCTGCGGGGCCGACGAGGACGGCTGAGTGGGCCGCCATCTGCCGGTGCTGCTGGCCGCCGTCGGCGCGGTGGGGGCGGCGCTCGCCGCGTGCGCCGGTTCGGCGTGGTGGTGGCTGGCGGCCGGGCCGCTGCTGTCGCTCACCTGCCTCGGCGTCCGCGATCTGGTGCAGCGCCGGGACTCGCTGCTGCGGGCGTATCCCCTCACCGGGCGTCTGCCGTGGGTGCCCCGGCGCGGTGCCGCCGAGCCGGTCGGTGCCGTGCGCGAGTTCCTCGTGTCGTCCCTCGGCCCGGTCGAGCCGCCCGAGGAGACGCCCGTGGTGCGGGTGGGCGGCCCCGACTGCCGGCTGCCGTACGACATGGCGCTGCTGAACGTGTCAGCGATGAGCTTCGGGGCCCTCTCGCCCCGCGCGGTGCACGCCCTCAACCGGGGCGCCGCGCTGGGCGGGTTCGCGCAGGACACCGGCGAGGGCGGGCTGACCGAGCACCATCTGCGCGGCGGCGGTGACCTCGTCTGGGAGATCGGAACGGGCTACTTCGGCTGCCGGACCGACGACGGGGCGTTCGACGCACGGGAGTTCGCGGACAAGGCGGCACTGCCCGAGGTGCGGTGCGTGTCGCTGAAGCTGTCGCAGGGGTCCGCTCCGGGTGGCGGCGCGCTGCTGCCGGGCGGGAAGGTGAGTGCCTCGGTCGCGCGGGAGCGCGGGGTGCCGGTGGGCGAACCGGTGGTGTCGCCGCCGGGACACCGGGAGTTCGCCACGCCGCGGGAGCTGGTGCTGTTCCTGGCGCGGCTGCGGGAGCTGGCGGGCGGCAAGCCGACCGGGTTCAAACTGTGCGTGGGTTCGCGCCGGGAGTTCCTCGCGGTGTGCCGGGCGATGGTCGCGGAGGGCGTCGCGCCGGACTTCGTGGTGGTGGACGGGTCGGAGGGCGGCTCCGGCGCGGCGCCGCCGTACGCCGGTGAGGTCGGGCTGCCGCTCACCGAGGGGCTGATCACCGTGCACAACGCGCTGGTCGGCGTCGGGTTGCGGGACCGGGTCCGGATCGGGGCGAGCGGCCGGGTGGCCACGGGCACGGACGTGGTCCGGCGGCTCGCCCAGGGCGCCGACTTCACCAACGCGGCGCGCGCGATGATGCGGGCCGTCGGCTGCGTGGAGGCCGGCCGGTGCGCCGCCGACAGCTGCCCGGTCGGCGTCGCGACGCAGGACCCGTTGCGGATGCGCGCCCTCGACGTGGCCGACAAGGCCCGGCGGGTGCACCGCTACCAGCGTGAGACGGTCCGCGACGCCGTGCGGGTCATGGCCGCTATGGGCGTCCGGGAGCCGGCCGGGCTCACGCCCGCCCACCTGGTGCGGCGGACGGGCCGGGGGACGCTCCGGACGTACGCGGAGCTGTACGAGTGGCTGGAGCCGGGAGCGCTGCTGTCCGGGCCGCCGGAGTCCTGGGCGGCGGACTGGAAGGCGGCGGACCCGGACCGTTTCAGCTAGCGGTGCCCGCCGCCGACGGGACGGTCACGAAGGCGTCGATGGCCGCCGTCAGCTCGGCCGGCTTCTCCACGGGCAGTTCGTGGCCCGCGTCGAGGATGCGGACGGTGGCGTCCGGATACGCCTTCGCCATCCGCAGCATCTGCCGCACCGGGAGCTGGATGTCGTGGTAGCCGTGGATCATCAGGGTCGGCGTGCGGATCTCGCCGGCCCGGTCCAGGACGTCGAACGCGCGCATGGCCCCGTACAGCGTCATGACCACCTCGCGCGGGGTGTCCGCGGAGGACCTGACGTAGGCGCGGACCTCCTCGCGCGGGTGGCCGGGGGCGAAGGCGCGCTGGATGTTCGTGGCGACGAACAGCTTGTACGGGACGAGGGTGGAGGCGGCCATCAGCAGGCCCCGGCCGCGGTTGTACGCCATCCGGCCGATGGAGTTCACCAGCACCATGCGCTCGACGCGTTCGGGGTGGGCGAGGGCGATGGTCTGCGCGATCATCCCGCCCATGGAGTGGCCGATCAGCACGAACCGCTCGACCTCCAGGTGGTCGAGGAGGGCGAGGACGTCGTCCGCCAGGTGCCGGATCGTCCGCACGCCTGCCCCGGTGCTGCCGCCGTGCCCGCGCAGATCGAGCCGGATCACCCTGCGCGAGGCCGAGAAGTGCGCCGTCTGGTGGTCCCAGCGGTGCCGGTTCGCCGTCCAGCCGTGGACGAACACCAGAGGCACCCCGCCGCCGTCGCGGGGTCCCTCGTCGTCGTACGTCAGTGCTGCGCCGTCGACTTCGAGCTGCGGCATGGATGTCTCCCGCGGGTACGTCCGGTCTTCCGGTTACTGACGCGTACCGTAACCGGCCGACGGGGGCGGCGTCACCGTCGTTCGCCGGGGAATCCGGCCGGGGAACCCGAGGGAGGCCGCGGACGGGCCCGGACGCGGCGAGGGCGGCACCCCGGCCGAGGGGCGTGCCCGGCGGGCCGCGGCCCTGCATCCCGGTCCACCCGTACCGTTCCGTCCCGCTTCGCTGCCCCAAATGCCTTACACCCGATTCGGCCCTATCGTGCTCGTATGGAGCACGAACTCAGCCCCGCGACCCTCTCCGAACTGCGCCGTCCGCGGCCCTATCCCGCGGTGTCCGTGCTGACGCCGACGCACCGCCGCGAACCCGACAACAGCCAGGACCGGGTCCGGCTGCGCAATGTCGTCGCCGAGGCCAAGAAGCAGCTCGAGGCCGATCCGGCGGTCACCCGGGAGCGCCGCGCGGACGTGGCGGAACAGCTCGACCGGGCCCTCGCCGAGGTCGACCTGACGTACACCGAGGACGGCCTGGTGATCTTCGCCGCACCGGGCGAGCACCAGGTGTGGTCGCTGGCCCGCCCGGTCCCGGAGCGCGTCGTCCTCTCGGACACCTTCCTCACCCGCAACCTCGTCTCGGCGCAGGCCGCCGAGCGGCCGTTCTGGGTGCTGTCGGTCTCCGCCGACCGCGTCACCCTGTGGAGCGGCGGCGCCGACCGGGTCACCGAGGAGCACTCCCACGGCTTCCCGCTCATCAGGACCCAGGAGAACTTCGACGCCGAGCGGATGGAACGCACCGGCGACCTGCCGAGCACCTTCCGCGACGAGGGCACCCGCCACTTCCTGCGCGACGCCGACACCGCCATGGGCCGGCTGCTGCGCGAGGCCCCGCGCCGGCTCTACGTCACCGGTGAGACGGCGGCGCTGTCCCTCCTGGACGAGATCGGCGGAGGCACCCGCGACGCCGTGCACGTGCCGCACGGGGGCCTCACCCACGCCACCCCGGAGGCGGTGTGGGAGGCGGTCCGCCCGGTGCACGACGCCGAGGCCCTCCGGGACACCGCCGCCGTGGCCCGGGAGCTGGACTCCGCCCGCGGCCGGCGCACCTTCGCCGCCGGGGTCGACGAGTTGTGGCAGAACGCCCGGGAGGGCCGCGTCCGCCTCCTCGCCGTGGAGGAGAACTACAGCGTCACGGTCCGCGACGACGGCGACCACCTGATCCCGGCCGAGAGCAGCGACCTCGACTCCCGCGACGACATCGTGGACGAGATCGTCGAGCAGTGCCTGGAGACGGGCGCCGAGGTCCGCTTCGTCCCGGACGGCACCCTGACCGACGCCGACGGCATCGCGGGCGTGCTGCGCTACTGAGGCCCCCACCCGGTCGGCGTACGCTGCACATGATCGTCGGCCGGGAGGGAGCGCGTACGTGGGTGAACTGCTGGGCGTGGCGGTGCTGGGTGCCGGGCACATGGGCGCCGACCACATACGCCGGCTCGACCGAGTGGTGAGCGGTGCCAGGGTCGCCGCCGTGGCCGATCCCGACGCCGCCCGTGCGGAGGAAGCCGTCGCCGGTGTCGAGGGGGTCTCGGTGCACACCGCGGCCGAGGCCGCGCTGGACGCGCCCGGCGTGGACGCCGTCCTGATCGCGTCGCCGGGTCCCGCGCACGAGGAGGCGCTGCTGGCGGCGTTCGCCCGCGGTCTTCCGGTGCTGTGCGAGAAGCCCATGGTGCCGGACCCGGCCGGGGCCCTGCGGGTGCTGGAGGCGGAGGCCCGGCTCGGCCGGCGGCTCGCCCAGATCGGGTTCATGCGGCGCTACGACGCGGAGTACCGCAGGCTCAGGACGCTGCTGGAGGACGGGCGGCTCGGCCGGCCCCTGATGCTGCACTGCACGCACCGCAACGTCTCCTCGCCGCCCGGTTTCACCAGCGCCATGCTGATCGACAGCTCGGTGTCGCACGAGATCGACGCGGCGCGCTGGCTGCTCGGCCAGGAGCCGACCGCGGTCACGGTGCTGCGGCCCCGCCCGTCGTCCGGCGCCCCGCAGGGCCTGCTGGACCCCCAGTTCGTGGTCTTCGAGACCGACGGCGGCGCCCTGGTCGACGTGGAGGTCTTCGTCAACTGCGGCTTCGGCTACCAGGTGCGCTGCGAGGCCGTGTGCGAGGCGGGCAGCGCGCGCATCGGCGACGACCGCGGCCCGCTGGTCACCGCGCACGGCTCGGCCGGCACGGACGTGCCGCAGGACTATCTCGTCCGGTTCGCCGACGCCTACGACCGCGAGGTGCAGGCCTGGGTCGACGCCGCCCGGCGGGGCCGGGTCACCGGTCCGACCGCCTGGGACGGCTACGCGGCCTCCGTCGTCGCCGAGGCCGGGGTGCGGGCGCTCGACAACGGCACGCGCGTGGCCGTCGACCTCGCCCCACGCCTGGCCCTGTACGGCTGACGCCGGGCGGTCTCACACGTTGCCGAGCAGTGCGTGCAGACTCTCGTCGACCGCCGCGCCGACGTCCTCACGGCCCGCGGCGACCACGGCGTAGCTGCGCAGCAGGAAGCGGCGCAGTGCGGCCGTGTCGAACTGCAGCAGGGCGAGCCCGAACGGCGAGTGGAACTCGACGACCGTCCGGGACCGGCCGCACGGCCAGATGTGCACGTCACCGCCGCCGGCCGGTCCGTCCAGTCCCTCCTCCAGCAGCGCGCGGCCGAACGTCCAGGTGACCGCCTCGCCCTGGAGGGAGACCTCCGGTGGGAAGTCGAGGTGCACGGCGAGCGGGTCGGCGGAGGTGTAGCGGAGCGTCACCGGGACGGGCAGCTCCCGCTCCTCGCCGGTGATGAGCCGGGCGCGGGCGGGCTGTTCGACGGTGACGTGGGTGGGATCCATGGGCGGTCTCCGCAGCGGTGAGTGGTCGGCCGTTTCCGGCGTGGTGCTTGTAGGACCTCGCAGGGGCCGATCGCATTACGGGAAAGCCGGGTGAATTATTGTGACCTGCGTCACGGTGACCCGGCCCGCCGCCGTCTCCCGGCCTCTCGCACGGAACACGCGACCGTCGAACACCCGAGTGATCACCTCCGGACACCCCCGGAAGTCACTCAAGTCACGTACGCCGCCTACGACTCACACCGGTGGCGGCCTACGTCATCGGCGCCCCCCGAGCTGCTCGTGAAGACTGTGGCATATGTCAGACGCATCACCGGATCGTGTGTTGCCAAATCCCTTACACCGCGTCGCGGGCTGTGCCACAGTCGTAACGGCCCCTTCGTCAGTCCGGCCGTCCCGTCCCCCATCGGAGTGCGTCATGCCGTCCCCCCTCTCCGCGGACCGCCCAGCCGCCCGGACGCCCGGACGCGGCCAGGTCGACGCGCTGATCACGCAGACGCGACGCCTCATGGGCGACGTGGACGCCGTGCGGCAGGACACGCAGGACGACACCTTCGACCCGCGGGGACGCTGGCAGCGCGCACTGTGCGACCTGGCGCTGCACCAACTCGAGGACCTCGACGCGCACTTGGCGCAACTGCGGGACGGCCCACCGTCCCCTCCCCCGCGTGAGTCGCCGCTCGGCCGGGTCGGCAGCGCGGAGTGGAACCTGCTGACCGACGAGGCCGTCTGGTCCCCGGAGCTGCACGGCATCGTCGGCCGTGACCCGGCCGCCCCGCCGCTCACCCTCGACGAACTCCCCTCCCTCGTCCTCGAGGAGGACCGCCCGCACCTGACGGCCATGGTCACCGGCTGCCTCGTCGACGCGAAGCCCATCGACGGCGAGTTCCGGGTCGTCCGGCCGGACGGCGAGGTCAGGACCGTGCACATGATGGGCGAGCCCGTGCTCGACGCCCGCGGCAGCACCACCTCGATGTGGGCCGTGCTGCGGGACGTCAGCGAACTGCGCCGCAGCCGGCGCGCGGTGGGCACGACCCGTGACTCGCTCCACCTGCGACGGCGCCCGGCACCGGCCGGGCACCGACCCGCGGCCGGCCCGCGGGAGGCCGCCCCGTCTTCCCGGCACGCCTCCCCGCGGCTCCCGCGCACCACCGGCACGCTCGACCTCGCCGCCCGGCACCTGCCCGCCGCGCCGAGTCCACCGACCGACGGCAGCTGGTACGACGTCCTGGAACTTACGGACGGCGACACGCTGTTGGGCACCGGCGCGCTCACCGGGCACGGCCCGGACGCCACCGCCACCCCGGCGACGACGCTCGGCGCCCTGCGCGGCATGGCGATGTCCGGCGCCGGTCCGGCCCAACTGCTCTCCTGGCTGGACCAGTTACTGGGCGCCGCCGATCCGTCGGCCCGGTGCTCCACCCTGTACTGCCGCTACCGGCCCGCCACCCGCACCCTGGTATGGGCACAGGCCGGACACCCCGCCCCGCTGCTGTTCCGCGCCGGGAGGGGGCGCCGACTGGACGGACCGGACGGCGGCCTCCTCGGCACCGGCCCGGATTCCGCTCCCGGGCAGGCCGAGGCGACCCTGGAGGAGGGCGACGTACTGGTGCTGCACACCGGCGGGCCGACCCCCGCCGACGGCCCGGACCCCCTCCTGGACCTGGCCCCGCGCCTCGCCGGCCTGCGCACGGCACAGGACTGCGCACGGCTGATCGCGCGGGAGTGCGACGACGGCGGCCGCGCGGACGACGCCTGCCTGCTCGTCGCCCGGGTCACCCGGTGACCGACAGACCGATAACCGTCAACTCATCTACGCCTGAACGGTGTTGTTCTTGCCTCCCCTCGGCTTCGGCAGCGCCTGCCGGATCTCCTCGCGCAGTTCGCTGATCCGCGGGTAGTTCGCGTACTCGGCGGTGAGCCGGTACATCTCGCGCAGCCTGTCCCAGGTACGCCGGGAGGAGTTCGACCCCATCGACATCAGGGCCAGCCGCGCGTACCGGTCGGCCTGTTCGGGGTCGTCCGCGATGAAACAGGCCGAGGCCATGGACAGATGGTCGAAGATCTTCGACCGCTCCCGCCCGTCGACCCGCAGGGCGAGGGCCTTCTCCGCGTAGTACTGGGCGTGCACGGCCGCCCCCGGCTCGAACTCGGCGAGCGTGCGATAGGCCAGGGCCTGCATGCCGTACAGGTCCTCGTCCTTGAAGGTCTGCATCCAGGACGGCGTCTCCGCGTCGATCCGGCCGGAGACGAACAGGTCCTCCGCCTGCCCGAGCGTGCGGCGCATGGCCTGCCCCTTGCCCATCGAGGCCTGGGCCCAGGCCTCGATGGTGTGGAACATGGCCCGTGTCCGTGGCAGCACCGTGTCACCGGAGCCGGACTGGGCGAGTTTCATGAGGTCCAGGGCCTCGTCGGGCCGGCCGATGTGCACCATCTGACGGGCCGCCCTGGAGAGGGCCTCCCCCGCCCGGGGCCGGTCGCCGCCCTCCCGCGCGGCATGGGCGGCGATCACGAAGTACTTCTGGGCCGTGGGTTCCAGGCCGACGTCGTGCGACATCCAGCCCGCGAGAACGGCGAGGTTGGCGGCGACGCCCCACAGGCGCCGCTGGAGGTGGGGTGGGTGGCGGTAGGCGAGCATGCCGCCCACCTCGTTGAGCTGGCCCACCACGGCCTTGCGCTGGAGTCCGCCGCCACGGGCGGCGTCCCAGGCCCGGAACACCTCCACCGAGCGCTCCAGTTCGTCGACCTCCTCCGCCCCCACGGGGGCGGCCTCGTAACGGTCGAACCCGGCGGAGTCGGCGTGCAGGAGGGGGTGATCGACGACGGAAGCGTCGGCGGAGAGGGTGGGGTCGGTGTGCAGCCAGTCGTACATGGCACTGCTGAGTGCTGATCCCGCGGCGAGCGCGGCACCCGCGCCCACCAAGCCGCGTCGGTTGAGCATGAGGTCCATTCCCGTGAATTCGGTGAGGACCGCGGCAGTCCGTTCGGGCGCCCACGGCACGCCGTCGGGATGCTGCGCACTCCCGTCGCGTGGCCGTTTCCCCGCACGCCCGTGCCGTACCAGACCGAGGTCCTCGATGGTCACGACACGGCCGAGACGCTCGGTGAACAGAGCCGCCAGCACCCGCGGCACGGGATCGCGCGGGATCTCTCCCATGTCGATCCACCGCCGCACCCGGGAGGTGTCGGTCGACAGCTGGGGGTGGCCCATGGCCGCCGCCTGCCGGTTGACCAGCCTCGCGAGTTCCCCTTTGGACCAGCCGGCCAGGCCGAACAGGTCCGCCAGGCGGGTGTTGGGTTGTCCGCTCACGTAAGCCCCCAGGTTCTCGGCTGAGTTGACAGTAGCCCCGTGCAAGTTGCCGGGCGACTATTCGCCAGGGTTCGCCAGGGTGCGCCAGATGGTGTGCCACGGGGCGACAGGTGTCAGGTAGGAGTGCGCCACCCCGACCCGGTCGCCGAGGGACATTCCCCAGGGTGCACCCGGGAGGCCGGGCCGGGCGGCGCATCGATGTCGCAGGCACACGAAGGGATCTGTTTCGCCCATGTACACAGCATCGTCCTCCGTGTCCGCCCCGCCCCGGTCGCTGCACTCCCGCCCGGGCGGCGGCGGCCCCTACCTCGACCCCGCCCGGCCGGCACCTCCCGTGCTCGGCGCGGGCCGCGGCGCCCGGCGCCCCGCGGGGCTCGGCACACAGCCCCTCAGCGGGAGGCTCGACCTGTCCGGCCCGCAGGGCGCCCAACTGCGCACGGCGATCGCGTCGGTGCACCGGATCTGCCCGGAGTTCGCCCCCGTGCAGGTACTGCGCCGCAGCGGCCGCTCCGTGCTCCTGGTCGGCACGACCGGACGCAGCACGGCCGTCGCCAAGTGTTTACTGGACCACTCCCCCGCGTGGGCCGAGCGGATCCGGCACGAGATAGCTGCGTACCGCACGTTCGTCCGGCACCGCCCCCCGGTGCGGGCGCCGAGGCTGATCGCGGCGGACCCGGACAACTGCACCCTCGTCGTCGAACGGATGCCGGGACGCGTGGCGGCCCTGCAGCGGCATCCCGTGGAGGCCCCGCCCCGCGCGGACATCCGGGCGGCGCTCGGCGCGATCTGCCGGCTCAACGCCTGGCGGCCCGCGGCCGGCACCTTCGACGCCCCGCTGGACTACGCGGCCCGCATCTCCCGCTACCACGAGCTGGGTCTGCTGACCGACCGGGATCTGGGGGACCTCCAGAAGCTGCTGCACGGCATCGCGGCGACCGCGGGCCGGCAGGGCATGGGCCAGTTCTGCCACGGCGACGCCCTGCTGTCCAACATGCTCCTGTCACCGGCCGGTCCCGTGCTGGTGGACTGGGAGCACGCGGGCTGGTACCTGCCGGGCTACGACCTGGCGACCCTGTGGTCGGTCCTCGGTGAGGCGCCGACGGCGCGCCGCCAGATCAGCCAGATCGCCCAGTCGGCGGGCCCGGCCTCACGCGACGCCTTCCTGGTCAACCTGATGCTGGTGCTGACCCGGGAGATCCGCACCTACGAGATGGCCGTGCAGCGTTCGATGCACGACTCGGCCCCCGCGGCTCCGGGGGCGGCCCACCCGGGTGCCGTGCCGTCCGGCGAGGAGCAGCGGTTGCTGCTGCGGCGGCTGCACGACGACTGCCAGATGGCCCGCCGGGCCGTCCGGGCGGCGGTCGGTACTCGCTGACCGGCGAGGGGGAAGGGTCCGTGGTGCGCCAGAGCGGCGGCGCATCACGGACCTTCGCGTGCCGGCCGCCTTCACGCCGGAGCCACCGGTGTACGCCGGTGACGGACCGCAGGCGGCGGGGCCACCCGCCACGAAACTCGCCCGGCCCTCACTGACATGGGAAATCGCTGTGCCGTGGGCATGATTGACGGATCGTCGGCAAGCCGGTACCACTGAGCCACGTCCGGCCCCGCACGCCCCGCCCCGCCCCGCCCGCTCGTCCCAGGAGGCCGCATTGCGAGGATCCCCCACCCGCTCCGGACCGGCACGCACCACCGGTCCCGCACGCACCCGCAGAGCCGCCGGCGCCGTCGCCTCGGCGGCTCTGCTGTTCCCGCTGCTCGCCGCGTCCCCCTCACCGGACTCACCGGGCGCCGAGGACCGGTCGGCGACGGGGCTGCAACGGGCGTTCGCCGCCGCGGCCGCCGAGTACGACGTGCCGCAGAGCGTGCTGCTGGGCGTCTCCTACCTCCAGTCCCGCTGGGACGCGCACGGCGGCGCGCCGAGCGTGACCGGCGGCTACGGTCCGATGCACCTCACGGACGCCCGCACCGCCCTGGCCGGCGCCCCGCACCACAGCGAGGGCACGGAGGACCCGCGCGGCGACGACGCCCGCGCCGCCCTGCGCCCGAAGGCGCCGCTCCCGGCGGGCACCGCGATCCCGGCCCGCCTCAGGACGCTCCCCGAGGCCGCGGAGCTGACCGGTCTGAGCCCCGGGGAACTGCGCACCGACCCGGCCGCCAACGTGGCCGGCGGCGCCGCCCTGCTCGCCGCCGCACAGCGGGACCTGGGCGAGCCGCTGACCGACGATCCGGCCGACTGGTACGGCGCCGTGGCCCGTTTCTCCGGCGCCGACGACACCGCGACGGCCGCCACGTACGCGAACGACGTGTACGACGTGATCCGCACCGGGCAGGAGCGGACCACGGACGCCGGCCAGCGGGTGGCGCTGGCCGCACGGCCTGAACTGGCGCCCGACACGGGACAGCTGCGGCGGGCCGGCCTGCGCGCGGCGTCCGCGGCGGGCACCGAGTGCCCGGGGTCGGTCTCCTGCGAGTGGATCCCGGCGCCGTACGAGCAGTTCGGCGACAACGACTACGGCAACCACGACCTCGGGGACCGCCCGGCGTCGCAGTCGATCAAGTACATCGTCGTGCACGACACCGAGGGCGGCTGGGAAGGGGTCCTGAACCTGGTCCAGGACCCCACCTACGTGTCCTGGCAGTACTCGCTGCGCTCCACCGACGGCCACATCGCCCAGCACGTGAAGGCGAAGGACGTGGCCTGGCACGCGGGCAACTGGTACGTCAACGCCACGTCGATCGGCCTGGAGCACGAGGGCTTCCTCGCCTCCCCGGACTCCTGGTACACGGAGGCGATGTACCGGTCGTCGGCGCGCCTGGTGACGTACCTGGCGAAGAAGTACGGCATTCCGCTGGACCGGCAGCACATCCTGGGGCACGACACCGTGCCCGGTCCGACCGCGGCGACCGTGCCGGGCATGCACACCGACCCGGGGCCGTACTGGGACTGGCGGCACTATTTCGAGCTGCTGGGCCGGCCCTTCAGGGCCACGGCCCGCAAGAACGCCGGGGTGGTGACGATCCTGCCGGACTACTCCGCCAACCGGCCGGTGTACACGGGCTGCACGGCGAAGGGCGAGCCGTGCGCGGCGCACGGGTCGAGCGCGGTGCGGCTGTACTCCGACCACGACGAGAACTCCGCCCTGATCACGGACGCCGGCCTGGGCACGACCCCGACGACGGGCGTGAACGACCTCTCCTCACGGGTCTCCACCGGCCAGCAGTACGCGGTCGCCGACCGCTTCGGCGACTGGACGGCGATCTGGTACCTGGGCCAGAAGGCCTGGTTCCGCAACCCCGCGGCACGGCCGACGGCCGTGCCCGCGAAGGGGTTGCTGGTGACCCCGAAGGACGGCGTGGAGAGCGTGCCGGTCTACGGGCGCGCCTACCCGGAGGCGCCGGCCTACCCGGCGGGCGTGCCCGTCCAGTCGGTGTCGCCGCTGCCGTACCGGCTGCCGGCGGGACAGAAGTACGTGGTCGGTGACGAGGTGCCCGGCGAGTACTACTACGCGGTCGACTTCACCGCCGACTCGCACCGGGTGGTCGTCGGCGAGGACCTGTACTACGAGATCCAGTACGGGCACCGGGTGGCGTTCGTCCGGGCCGCGGACGTACGGCTGTCGAAGCCGTAGGTCCGGTCAGCCCTGCTGGAAAAGCTCCGCCGGGAGCGGCTTCAGCAGGGCGTACAGGTCGTCGGTGATGGGGCGGTCCCAGGCGGCGATGGTCACCAGGACGTTGTCGCTGCGGTCGAACTGCACGCAGGAGATGCGGCTCTCGGAGAGCTTGAGGCGGCGCACGATGAGGAGGTTGTCGCCCTGCATCACCGGCATGTCCTCGGTGCCGACGACGGTCACCTCCTCCTCGTTCTCCAGCGCGAGCAGCAGTTGGGCCACCTCGAAGGGAACCTCGTCCTGGGCGACCTCGCGGGCCGGCGAGCCCTCGGGAAGGTTGCCGATGATCATCGCGGGGCCGCGGCCGCCGAAGAGGTCGTAGCGCAGGAAGACGCCCTGGCACGTGCCGTCGGGGGCGGGCAGCAGGCCGGCGCCGAGGTTGCCGGGCCAGTCACCCGGATCCATGGCCAGGACGTCGAAGTCGGGCCCGGCGGGCGTGGCACTGCGGCGGCGGAGGAACGACATGGGGCCATGGTACGGGTACGGGGGCCGTCGGCGTCCTGCGGGCGGTCGCCTGTCCGGGGGGCGCGCGACTCTCCTCGGGGGTGCGGGGCCTTCCGGGCTACGAGGCCTGCTTGTGGCGTTCGTGGTGGCGGGCCACTCGGGCGCGGTTCCCGCAGGACGGCCTGCACCACTCCTGGCGCGGGTGGTCCTTGAGGAAGTAGCGGACGCAGCGCGGGGCGTGGCAGGCGCGCAGGCGCTGCCGGTCCGGGCCGGTCAGGAAGGCCATCACGGCCTGTGCGAGGGCGGCGTCGAGGTCGTCGCCGTCCGGCACGGGCCGCCGGCCGACGCGCGGGTCGGCACCGTCGGTCCAGTGCAGGACGGGGACGGTGGGCAGGCGGGCGGCGGCCGTGTTGAGGCGGTCCAGGGCTTGGGCCACGGGCAGCAGCCGGGCCGCGTCGGCGGGGCTCGGCGCGCCGGGGCGTACGGCGTGCGCGAAGAGGGCGCGGACGGCGGCGCGCAGGTCGCGGACGGCTGCGAGGCCCCGGGCGTCGGCGGCGTAGTCCGGTGCGAGCGGAAGGGCGTCGGCGTGGGCGCGGACCCAGGCGGTGAGTCCCGCGGGGTCGGTGAGGTCGTCGGCGACCCCGCCGTGACCGTCGTGCCGGACGGTCAGTGCGAGGTCGAGGGCGAGGCGGCTGTCGGCGGGGAGCGCGTCCTGCATGCGGCCGATGATAGGCCGCGTGCGGCCACCGGCAGGGGCGCCTCATTCCTCCGCGGGTGTCGGTGGCACCACCGCCACCGGGCTCGCCGCGTGCAGCAGGACGGCGTGGGTGACGGAGCCCAGCATGCGGGCGGGTGCCAGCAGGCGCCGGCGGTGGCGGCCCACCACGACCAGCTCGGCGTCCCGGGAGGCGGCGACGAGGTGACCGGCCGCGTCGCCGGGGGCGGGGTACGGCTCGACGCGGACCTCGGGGTGGCGCTGCCGGTGCGCGGCGAGGAAGCCGTCGGTGAGGGTGCGGGTCTCGCGTTCGAGGGCGCCCTGGTCGATGTCGGTCGGGAGGAGTTCGCCGGGGGCGGCCCAGGTCTGGACGGGCCAGGGATAGGCGACGACCACCTGGAGGCGGGCGTCCCGCAGGGCGGCCTCGGTGAAGGCGAGGGCGAGGGCGGCGTCGTCGGGGCTGTCCACGTTGAGCCCGACGACGACCCGCGGGCCGGGACCGGGCGACGGGCCGTCCACCTCGCGGCCGGGCCGGGGCACGATCACGACGGGGCACTCGGCGTCGCGGGCGGCGGTCAGGCCGTTGGAGCCGAGCAGCAGGCTCCGGAAACCACCCCGCCCCCGGGACCCGAGCACGAGCAGTTCGGCCTCGGCGCCCAGTTCGGGCAGCAGCGCGCCCGGCGCCCCGTCGAGACCGACGTACTCCACGTCCGCGCCGTCCGCGGTCTTCTCCAGCCGGGCGCGCGCGTCGCCGAGGACGGGGTCCTCGTCCGGAGGCGGGGGCAGGGTCATGGGTGCGCCGGGCTGCGTCCACGCGGCGTAATGGCGGACGTGGCAGACGCGCAGTGCCGTCCGGCGTCGACGTGCGGCGTCCACGGCCCAGTCGAGGGCCCGCCAGCTGTCCTCGGAACCGTCGACCGCCACGGCGACCGGCAGCGTGCTCATGGTCCTCACCTCCGGGATACGAGCGTCGTCCTGCTGGGTCCAGCCTGGCTCAGGCAACGGCTCCGGCAGGCTCTCCCCGGTCGCGTGTCCGGAAAATGAGCGACGACACCGCCGGTTCGGCCCGCCGCGGTGGCGATCCGGCCGCCCGGCCGGGCGCGGCGGCCCGCGGGACGGTCCGGCCCGTGCCGCGGAGCGGGCAGGCCGGCGGACTCGGTAGGCCGGCGGACTCGGTGGCCCGGCGCGGTCGGCGGACGGGCGCGGTCGGCGGACGGGCGCGGTCGGCGGACGGGCGCGGTCGGCGGACGGGCGCGGTCGGCGGACGGGCGCGGTCGGCGGGTCTCAGGTCAGGTCGAACTCCCCCTCGCGTGCCCCCGAGACGAACGCGCCCCACTCGGCGGGCGTGAAGATCAGGGAAGGGTTCTCGGGGCGGCCGCTGTTGCGCATCGCGACGAATCCCTCGACGAAGGCGATCTGGACATCACCCCGGCCCCGGCTGCTGGACTGCCACTCGGCGTTGCTGAGGTCCAGCTCCGGCTTGTCCCAGCTCGCGAGCGGCTGCTGCTGGATCGTGCTCTCGGCCACGTCCGTGCTCCTCCCGGTTCGTCGTCCGCGGCCAGCCTAGCGACCGGTCCCCGGCGCCGACAGAGCACGCGAGGGGGACCTTTCGGAACGGCGACGGCGCCGTTCCCGCGAGCCGCGTGGCGAAGAACCGCGGCCCGCCGCCGTGGACGTGCCCGGGGACCCCGCGGGCCCCGTCCACCCGGTGCTCCCCGGCCGGTCGCCGCCGCAACGGCCCCGCGACGAGGGCCGAGACCTTCTTCGGGATGCCGTACGTGGGACCTTCACGGGCCGGCCCGCCGCACCCGGGCCGCCGCGGGGCTACTCCGCCGCGGCCGGAGGTGACCCGCCACCGGCCAGGAAGGCCTCGATGCGGGCCGTGAACCAGGCCGGGTCGTCCAGCCACGGGTAGTGGGCGGCGCCGGGCTGCACGGCGAAGTCGGCGTTCGGGAAGGCGTCGGCGACGAGCCGGGCCACTTCCGGACGGGGGCCGCCGTCCAGTTCGCCCGCGAGCACGAGCACCGGGGCGCCGACACCGGCGAGGGCGGCCCGCAGGGCGGGCGGGTCGTAGGCGGCCGGGTCGTGGAAGCGGCCCTCCGCCTCCTCGTTGGTCTGCTCGTCCGCGGCGGCCGCGTGCGCGCGGGCGGTGTCGTCCCAGCGGCCGTAGAAGAAGGCGTCGACGGCCGTGAAGTCGGTGTCCTCCGCGCCGGTCGTCCAGGCCTCGAACGCGGGGAAGGCCGTCGTGAACCACGGCTCGTCCTGACGCAGTCGCGCCGCCGCCAGCCGCTCCTCGGGGCCGGCCGGCCGGCCCAGGGCCCAGGGGACGGCGGTCACGAGGACGAGCCGGGCCACGCGCTCGGGGTGGCGGGCCGCGTAGAGCATGGCGAGGCTGCCGCCCGCCGAGTGCGCCAGGAGGTCCATCCGCTCGAGGCCCAGATGGATCCGGAGCGCCTCCACATCCTCGACCTGGCGGTCGCAGCGGTACGTCGCCGGGTCCGCCGGAACCGAGGAGTCGCCGGTGCCGCGCAGGTCGAGCAGGATCAGGCGGCGGCGGGCGGTGAGGCCACCGAGAACGCCGAGGTACTCCGAGGCCCGCATGGGCCCGCCGGGCAGGACGACGAGGGGCTCGCCCTCGCCCCGGACATGGTGGGCGAGCGGGGTTCCGTCGGGTGCGGTGAAGATCGGCATGCCCAGATCCTCGGGGCCGGTCGGGTCCGGGCGCAACGGCGTTCTCCGGGGTCCCGAAAGTACGGCCCGGCCCCTTGCCTCACCGACGTGCGTCTGGATCAATGATCCGTGAGGCGTCGACCGAATGATCGGTCGTCCGGATCGGCACGGTTGGCGAGGAGGCGTCCGTGGTGGCTGCGAGGGATCCGCTGGACGAGGGCGAACGGCTCGGCCTGGACGCGCTGCGCGCGCTGCAACTGGACCGGATGCGCGCCTCGTTGCGGCACGCGTACGCCCATGTGCCGTTCTACCGGGACTCGTTCGACAAGGCGGGCGTCCACCCCGACGACTGCCGCGAACTCGCCGACCTCGCCCGGTTCCCCTTCACCACCAAGGCGGACCTGCGCGAGAACTACCCGTACGGGATGTTCGCGGTGCCGCGCGAGCGGATCCGCCGCATCCACGCCTCCAGCGGCACCACCGGCCGCCCCACCGTCGTCGGGTACACGGAGAACGACCTGTCCCTGTGGGCGGACATGGTGGCCCGCTCGATCCGGGCGGCGGGCGGGCGCCCCGGCGACACGGTCCACGTGGCCTACGGCTACGGCCTGTTCACCGGCGGCCTGGGCGCCCACTACGGCGCCGAACGGCTCGGCTGTACGGTCGTCCCCGCGTCCGGCGGCATGACGGCACGTCAGGTCCAGCTGATCCAGGACCTGAAGCCGGGGATCATCATGGTGACCCCGTCCTACATGCTCACCCTCCTGGACGAGTTCGAGCGGCAGGGCGTCGATCCCCGCGGCACCTCCCTGCGGGTGGGGATCTTCGGCGCCGAGCCGTGGACGGAGGAGATGCGCCGGGAGATCGAGGAGCGGTTCGCGATCGACGCGGTCGACATATACGGACTGTCGGAGGTGATCGGCCCCGGCGTCGCCCAGGAGTGCGTGGAGACCAAGGACGGGCTGCACATCTGGGAGGACCACTTCTACCCGGAGATCGTCGACCCGCTCACCGGCGAGGTGCTGCCGGAGGGCGAGGAGGGCGAGCTGGTGTTCACCTCGCTCACCAAGGAGGCGATGCCCGTGGTCCGGTACCGGACCCGGGACCTGACCCGGCTGCTGCCGGGCACGGCACGGCGGTTCCGGCGGATGCGGAAGGTGACCGGCCGCAGTGACGACATGGTGATCCTGCGCGGGGTGAACCTCTTCCCCACCCAGATCGAGGAGATCGTGCTGCGCACCCCCGGGGTCGCCCCGCACTTCCAGCTGCGGCTGACCCGCGAGGGGCGCCTCGACGCCCTCACGGTCCGCGCCGAGGCCCGCCCCGACGCCTCGCCCCGGGACCGTGACACGGCCGCCCGTTCGATCGCCGCGGCCGTGAAGGACGGTGTCGGGGTCTCGGTCGCCGTCGAGGTCGTGGACCCGGAGTCGCTGGAGCGGTCGGTGGGGAAGATCCGCCGGATCGTCGACCTGCGCCCGCGCGGGTAGCGGCGGCCGGGGCGACGCGCTACGCGCCGGAGAAGCGGTCGCGCAGCTCCCGTTTGAGGATCTTCCCGCTGGCGTTGCGCGGCAGTTCGTCCACGAACAGCACCCGCTTGGGCGCCTTGAACGCGGCGAGCTTCTCGCGGGCGTGGGCGACGAGTTCGCCCTCCGTGACCTCGCCGCGGGGGACGACGACCGCGGTGACGGCCTCGATCCACCTCTCGTCGGGCAGGCCGATCACGGCGGCCTCGGCGACGGCCTCGTGCGTGTAGAGGGCGTCCTCGACCTGCCGCGAGGCGACCAGCACACCACCGGAGTTGATGACGTCCTTCACCCGGTCGACGATCGTGAAGTAGCCGTGGGCGTCCCGCACGGCGAGGTCACCGGAGTGGAACCAGCCGTCGCGGAAGGCCTCGGCGGTCTCCTCGGGCTTGTCCCAGTAGCCCTCGCACAGCTGCGGGGAACGGTAGACGATCTCGCCCGGCGTGCCGTCGGGCACGTCCTCGCCGTTCCCGTCGACCACGCGCGCGTCCACGAACAGGACGGTACGCCCGCAGGAGTCCATGCGGCCCTTGTGCTCGTCGGGGGCCAGGACGGTGGCGAGGGGGCCGATCTCGCTCTGCCCGAAGCAGTTGTAGAAGGCGAGTCCCGGCAGGCGCTCGCGCAGCCGTTCCAGGACCGGCACCGGCATGATCGACGCCCCGTAGTACGCCTTGCGCAGCCCGCCGAGATCGCGGGTGCCGAAGTCCGGCCGGTTGGTCAGGCCGATCCACACGGTGGGCGGGGCGAAGACGCTGTCGACCCGGCCCGCCTCGATCAGGTCGAACAGGCGGTCGCCGTCGGGTGCGTCGAGGATGAGGTTGGTGGCGCCCACCGCGAGGTACGGGAGCAGGAACACGTGCATCTGCGCCGAGTGGTAGAGCGGCAGCGAGTGCGCGGGGCGGTCGCCGGCGCTCAGGTCGAGGGCGGTGATCGCGCTGAGGTACTCGTGGACCAGGGCGCGGTGCGTCATCATCGCGCCCTTGGGAAGGGCCGTCGTGCCGGAGGTGTAGAGGAGCTGGACCAGGTCCTCGGCGCGCGGCTCGGGGCCGTCGTACGCGGGGGCGGCCGCCAGGAGGGCGAGGAGCGAGTCGTCGGCGTCGCGCAGCGGCAGGGTCGGCACGCCGTCGGGGAGCCGGCCGGCGAGGCCGGGGTCGGTGAGGACCAGGGCGCTGCCCGACTGGCCGACGACGTAGGCGAGGTCGTCGCCGGTGAGGTTCTGGTTGACGGGGACGTGGACCAGGCCGGCGCGGGCGCAGGCCAGGAACGCGATGAGGTAGGCGTCGGAGTTGTGGCCGTAGGCGCCCACCCGGTCGCCGGGGGCGAGGCCCCGGCCGAGCAGGGCGCTCGCCGCGCGGGAGACCGCCGCGTCGAGTTCCCCGTAGGTCCAGGTGCGGTCGCGGTACTCCACCGCGACGCGTGCGGGAGTGCGTCGGGCGCTGCGGCGCAGCACCCCGTCGACGGTGCTGCCGTGTCCGGGCGTCATGGCACATGATCCTCGGCGGGCCGCCGGGACAGGTCAAGCCGGCGGGGCGGGGGGGGGCGTGCCCGCGCCGGGCGGGAGGGCTCCGTCCGGCGGGGCCTCATCCGGCGGGGTCTCGCCGGGCGAGGTCCTCCAGGACCGCCATCGCCGCGTTGTGCCCCGGCACCCCGCTGACCCCTCCCCCGCGCACCGCGCCGGCGCCGCACAGCAGCACGTTGGCGTGCGCGGTCTCGACGCCCCAGCGGCCGACACCGTCCTGGGCGTGCGGCCAGGCCAGGTCGCGGTGGAAGATGTGGCCGCCGGGCAGCCCGAGGTCGTGCTCCAGGTCCAGCGGGGTCTTCGCCTCGATGCAGGGGCGCCCGTCGGCGTCGGTGGCCAGGCAGTCGGCGAGCGGCTCGGCGAGGTGCGCGTCCAGTTGGGCGAGGGTGGCCTCGAGCAGTTCCTCGCGTACGGCGTCGTTGTCCCGTTCGAACAGCCGGGCGGGGGTGTGCAGACCGAACAGGGTGAGCGTCTGGCAGCCCCGCCGGGCCAGGTCCGGGCCGAGGATCGTCGGGTCGGTCAGGGAGTGGCAGTAGATCTCCGACGGCGGGGCGGTGGGCAGGTCGCCGGCCGCGGCCCTGGCGTGGGCGGCGGCCAGTTGGGCGTACCCCTCGGCGATGTGGAAGGTGCCGGCGAAGGCCTCGCGCGGGTCGACGGAGGTGTCGCGGAGCCGGGGCAGCCGTCTCAGCAGCATGTTCACCTTGAGCTGGGCGCCCTCGGCGGGGGCCGGCGGGGTGTCCCCGGTGAGGGCGGCGAGCGCCTGCGGGGAGGCGTTGACGAGGACGTGGCGGGCGGCGGTGACGCTCTCGCCGTCGGCGGTGCGGTGGACGACCTCGGCGCTGCGTCCGTCGGTGTCGATCCGGACGGCCTCGTGGCCGGTGGCGAGGACGGCGCCCGCGCTCCGGGCGGCGTCGGCCAGGGCGTCGGTGAGCGCCCCCATCCCTCCGACGGGCACGTCCCAGGCGCCGGTGCCGCCGCCGATCACGTGGTAGAGGAAGCAGCGGTTCTGCTTGAGGGAGGCGTCGTGCGCGTCGGCGAAGGTGCCGATCAGCGCGTCCGTCAGGACGACGCCCCGCACCAGGTCGTCCGCGAAGTGCTCCTCGACGGCGACGCCGACGGGCTCCTCGAAGAGCATCCGCCAGGCCTCCTCGTCGTCGATGCGACGGCGCAGCTCCTCGCGGGTGGGCAGCGGTTCGGTGAGCGTCGGGAAGACGCGTCCGGCGAGGCGTCCGGTCATACCGTAGAAGCGCTGCCAGGCCGCGTACTCCCGTTCACCGCCGGTCAGCCGCGCGAACGCCTCGCGGGTGCGTGCCTCGCCGCCGCCCACGAGCAGCCCGGTCGGCCGCCCGTCACGCTCCACGGGCGTGTACGAGGAGATGGTGCGTCCCCGGACCCGGAAGTTCAGCCCGAGATCCCGCACGATCTTCGGCGGCAGCAGGCTGACCAGGTACGAGTAGCGCGACAGCCGGGCGTCCACGCCGGCGAACGGCCGGGTGGAGACGGCGGCGCCCCCGGTGTGGTCCAGCCGCTCCAGCACCAGCACGGACCGCCCGGCCCGCGCCAGATAGGCGGCGGCGACCAGCCCGTTGTGACCGCCGCCGACGATGACGACGTCGTAGGAGCGACGTCCGGGGTCTCCCTCGTGTGCAGGCATGGTTCTTCGTAACACGGGGCGATCAGGACCGGCCAGAGGCGGACCGTCACCGGCGCGGCACCGCTTCCCGGCCGGTCACCGCGAGCGGGGGTCGGCGGTGGCCCGCCTCGCCGGTGGCCCCCGGAGGCCCTGCCTACCGTGCGGCTCGGCACGGCGCCGGACGCGCCTCGGGGCCGAGCCGTGCCACGGCCCGCAGGATGTGCCGGGGCGGCAGCTGCCACCGCAGACGTGCCGGAACGGCGCGCAGGACGGCGCCCGTGGCCCGCAACCGCCGGGTGACGGTCGCGGGCGGCGGGGCCGCGCGGCCGTACAACTCGTGCGCGTACGGCGGCAGGGAGCCGTACGCCAGGTCCGCCACGTGCCGCCACAGCACGGCGCGGGCCGGGACGAGCAGAGGGTGCACGGGCGGGCGGCGCAGGAAGTCGTCCACCGCGTGCGCGTCGTCCCCGGCGGCGAGTTCGGGCCGCACCTTCTCGAAGTAGGCCTCCATCGCCGCCCTGTCGGCGGGTACGGCGTCGGGGTCGAGGCCCACCAGGCGGGCCGCGACGCGGTGTTCGGCGAGGTAGCGGTCGGCGGCCGCATCGGTGAGGGGGTAGCCGGAGCGGCGCAGGACGTGCAGGTAGGAGTCGATCTCGGCGCAGTGCACCCACAACAGCAGTGCGGGGTCGTCGATGCCGTACCGCTCCCCGGTGTCCGGGTCGTTGGCGGACAGCAGGCGGTGGATCCGGCGGACCCGGGCCCCGGCCTTCTCGGCCGCCTCGGCGGTGCCGTAGGTGGTGGTGCCGACGAAGTCCGCGGTGCGCATGAGACGTCCCCAGGCGTCGCGGCGGAAGTCGGAGTTCTGCAGGACGCCGCGTACGGCGCGCGGGTGCAGCGCCTGGAGGTGCAGCGCGCGGATCCCGGCGACCCACATCATGGGATCGCCGTGCGCCTGCCACGTCACGCTGGCCGGGCCGTACAAGCCGGGGTCGGCGCTCATACCGGCAGTGTGGCCGGGATCGGCGGCCGACGCCACCGTCCGGACCGGCCAAATCCGGTGCGGCCGCTCCCCTCAGACGTGCGGGACGACGGCCACCGGGCAGCCGACGTGGTGGATCGCGGCGTGCGTGACGGGCCCGGTGCGGGGGCCGACCCGGCGTTCGGCGACGCGGTGGCCGACGACGAGGAGACCCGCTCCGGTCGCCGCCCTCACGAGCGCGCTCGACGGCCTGTCCTCCACCACCGTCTCCAGGACCTCCACGTCGGGGTACTTGTCGCGCCACACCTGGAGCGCGGCCTTGAGGACGCCCAGCCATTCCTCGCCCTGCCGGGACTCCCGCACCAGGCCGATGTCGCCGGTGCCGAGGCCGACCGGGCCGGCCGTGTGCCAGGCGTGCACGGCGCGCAGGCGCGCGCTGCGGAGCCGGGCCGCCTCGAAGGCGAACTCGACGACCTCGTCGCAGGCCTCGCCGAGGTCGACGGCGAGCACGACGTCCCGGTGTCCGGTGTCCGTGGAGGCGCCTCCGTCGCCGGCCGGCAGGTGTTCGTCCGCCGCCTCCTCGTCCGCCCGCACGAGGACGACGGGGCACTCGGCCCGCGCGACCACGCCGAGCGCGACGGAGCCGACGAGGAATCCGGTGAAACCGCTCAGCCCACGGGAGCCTAGGACCAACAGGCCGGACCGGTCCGCGGCCTTGAGCAGGGCGGCGGTGGCCGGGCCCTCCAGCTGCTCGTCGGTGAGGCGCACGCCGGGGCGTTCGGCGCGGGCCCGTTCCTCCGCCTGCCGCAGTGCGCGCCGGGCGAGGTGCCGCCGGGCGGCGCCCGTGCTGTCGCCGTCCTGGTTCCGGGGGTGCCAGGCCAGGGCGTGCACCAGGTGCAGTGGCCGGTCCCGCCGGGCGGCCTCGCGGGCCGCCCACGCGGTGGCGGCCAGGCTCTCGGCGGATCCGTCGACTCCGGCGGTCACGGGCAGAAGCATCTCCGCACCTCCCACATTCGCTCTGTACTTCCGGTGCCAGCGTCGCCCGGCGGGCGGTGGGGCGGCAGAGGCTGCCCGGTCCCCTCCGGGGGGCCGTCCGGCCCTTTTCCGTGACACCCCGTCTTCAGTGACGACACGTTTTACGTGACTCTCCGTCAGGCCGGTGTGCAGGGGCCTCGGTTCGTGCCGGGCGAGCGCGGGTGGAGGAGGACGGAGCCGGCCGGGGCTCACGGGGACCGGGAACCGGGACCACCGCCGGTCAGGTGGCGGTCGCACGGCGTGCGGGAACGCGGCGGGCCGACCCCCTCGCCCGGCCCACCGCGTCCGGGTTCCCGGGAACCCGGAGGGCCGAGGCGTCCCGCGCCGGCGCGGGCGGTCCGCCGGGGGCCGCCCGCCTCCGCGGGTCAGTCGTGCGGGACCACCGCCACCGGCGCGGAGGCGTGCTGCAGCACCGCGTGTGTCACCGGCCCGATGCGCCCGCCGACCGGTGCCCGGCGCCTCCTGCGTCCGACGACGACCAGGGACGCGTCCCTCGACGCGTGCACGAGGTGACGGCCGGCGCCGCCGATGACGGCCTGCTCCCGCACCTCCACGCCCGGGAACTTGTCCTGCCAGGGCCGCAGGACGTCGCCGAGTCCGTGCCGTTCCTCTTCCGTCGGCTCGGCGTCGGGTCCCGGCTCCAGGACGGCGCCGTAGCCCTGGTCGACCGCCGGGTTCCAGCCGTGGACCACCCGCAGGCCCGCCGCGCGGCGCCGGGCGGCCTCGAAGGCGAACTCGACGACGGCGTCGGCCGGGTTCCGCGGGTCCAGCCCCAGCACGACCTCGCGGTAGGGGGTGGTGGTCGCGCCGGCGCCCGTGGCGTCCGGCAGGTGCTCGTCCTCGGGGTGGCCGTCGGCCCGTACGAGGACGACGGGGCGTTCCGCACGCGCCACCGTGGCGAGGGCGACGGAGCCGACCAGGAAGCCCGACACCGTGCCGAGGCGCCGGGACCCGAGGACCAGCAGTTCGGTGTCCTCCTCGGCCGCCAGCAGGGCGGGGACCACCGGGTCCTCGGTCTGCCGGGTGGTGATCCGCAGGCCTGGGTGGCGCTCCACGAGCCGGGAGGCGGTCCCGCTCAGCAGCTCGGCCGCCCACGCGCGTTGCGCGTCGAGCACGCCCGGTGCCGGAAGGCCCGCGAGCGGCGCGTAGAGGGGGCGCGGCGGTTCCCCGGCGTGCAGGAGGCACAGGGGCGTCTCTCGTTGTGCCGCCTCGCGAGCGGCCCAGTCGGCGGCGGCGAGGCTTTCGGGCGAGCCGTCGAGACCGACGGTGATGGCGAGCATGTGCGGACCTCCTTCAGGGGTGCGTCCCCAGTCTGGCGGGCCACGCCCGCGGGTCGGCAGGGCCGGAGGTCCCCGCCGGGAGCCGAACGGCCCCGAGGCGTCACCGGTGCGCCCCCGCGCGGCGGTCGTCCGCCCGCGGCCGGTGCGGTACGGGTGGCCGCGGCCCGTGCGGGGGCTCGGCAGCCGAACGGCGAACCCGTCGAACGCCGCGGCGAGGGCCCACGCCAGGGCGGGAGCCGCATGAGCCGAGGGGGCCGGGCCGGGTCCGTGGGGGCCGCCCTCCTCGGGGCCGCCGACCGGTGTCCGGCCGTCCGTCACGGGCGATCGGCCGCCGGCCGGGCCGGGAGCCGTACGGTGAAGGTGGTCGCCCCCGGGACGCTGTCGAGGGCGACGCTGCCGCCGTGGGCCTCCGCCACGGCGGCCACGATCGACAGGCCGAGGCCGGTGCCGGTGCCGCCCGGCGCGCCTTCCGTACGGCGGCGCTCCCCGTGGGTGAAGCGCTCGAAGACCCGGGGGCGGACGTCCTCGGGGACGCCGGGGCCGTCGTCGTGGACCTTCAGCTCCGCCGTCGTGCCGTCGGTCTCCACCGAGACGGTGATCGTGGTGCCGACGGGTGTGTGCAGGCGCGCGTTGGCCAGCAGGTTGGCCAGTACCTGGTGGAGGCGGTGGGCGTCGCCCGTCACCGTCACCGGTTCCTCGGACAGTTCCAGCGTCCAGCGGTGTCCGGGACCCGCGGCCTGCGCGTCGGTCACGGCGTCCAGGACCAGCCGGGTCAGGTCGACGGGCAGGCGCTCCAGGGGACGGCCGGCGTCGAGGCGGGCGAGCAGCAGCAGGTCGTCGACCATCTCGCCCATGCGGGCCGCTTCGGCCTCGATGCGCTCCAGGGCCCGCACCACCTTCGGCGGCACCGGACCGGGGTGCAGCAGCGCCAGCTCCGCGTGGCCGCGGACCGTCGCCACGGGCGTACGCAGCTCGTGGCTGGCGTCGGCGGCGAAACTGCGCAGCCGCTCCTCGCTCGCCTGCCGCTTGGTCAGCGCGTCCTCGACGTGGCCGAGCATGGTGTTGAAGGCGTCGGCGACCCGGCCCACCTCACTGCGCGGGTCGGCCTCGGGCGCGCGCGGCCAGAGCCCCACCTCGCCGCTGGACAGCGGAAGCCGGCTGACCCGGGTGGCGGTCGCGGCCACCCGGCTGAGCGGTCGCAGCGACCAGCGCACCCACAGGGCCCCGGCGAAGCCGGTGACGACCAGCGCCGCGCCGAAGACGACCGCGGCGACCAGTTCCAGCCGGTGGACGGTGGCCTCCACGGGCTCCATGGGGAGCCCGGTGACCAGGACGTCGCCGTCCACGCCCCGGAACGCCATCAGGCGGTACTCGCCCAGGGAGGAGAGCTCGGTCGTGTGCCCGTCGCCGTCGGCCGGCAGCCCGGCCAGCCGACGGCTGTCGCGTGCCCCGAGCGACACGTTCACCGTGCCGGTACGGCCGCCGGACGCCACCACCGCGGCGTTGGTGACCGTGTCCCCGACGAGCCGGGCCCCGAAGGTTCCGACGGTCTGACGGCGGGTGTCGCCGTCGCCGTCCTCGTCGCCGTCGCGGTCCGAGGGCAGCGTCCCGACGTGCTCCAGGCTGGCCGGGAACCGTACGCCCGCCTCCCGCAGCTGCTGGTCGAGACGGCCGGTGAGGAAGCCGTTCAGCTCCAGCACCGCCGCCACCCCGACGGCCGCGCAGCTGACGGCGAGCAGCACGACGAGTCCGGCGGTGAGCCGCGCCCGCAGCGTGTGCGGCCAGGGCGGACGCGGCAGCCGCCGGGCCGTCCCGCGCGGGCGCGGCCGACGCGCGGAAGCCCGCCGCGGCCGCGTGCTCACCGGGTCACCGGCTTGAGCACGTATCCGGCGCCCCGCACCGTGTGGATCATGGGCGGGCGGCCCGCGTCCACCTTCTTGCGCAGGTAGGAGATGTACAGCTCGACGACGTGGGCCTGGCCGCCGAAGTCGTAGGACCACACGCGGTCGAGGATCTGCGCCTTGCTGAGCACGCGCCGCGGATTGCGCATCAGCAGCCGCAGCAGTTCGAACTCCGTCGGGGACAGCTCCACGAGGTCGCCGCCGCGGGTGACCTCGCGGGCCTCCTCGTCCATGACCAGGTCGCCGACGGTCAGCCGCGGCCCGTCCTCGCTCTGCCGGGCCATGCCGGCCCGGCGCAGCAGACCGCGCAGCCTGGCCACGACCTCCTCCAGGCTGAACGGTTTCGTCACGTAGTCGTCGCCGCCCGCCGTGATGCCCGCGATGCGGTCCTCGACGGCGTCCCGTGCGGTCAGGAAGAGAACGCACACGTCGGGGCGAACGCCGTGCAGCGAGCGCAGCACGGAGAAGCCGTCGGTGTCCGGGAGCATCACGTCGAGGACGACGGCGTCGGGGAGCAGCTCGCGGGCCTCGGCGACGGCCGAGACGCCGTCGCCGGCCGTGCGCACCTCCCAGCCCTCGTAGCGCAGGGCGCCGGAGAGCACCTCCGCGAGGTCGGGGTCGTCGTCGACGACGAGGACCCGGATGGGGGCGCCGTCGGTCCGGGTGAGGGCGGGGCGGCCGGAGCCGCGGTGGCGGGGAGTGTTCATCTCACGTACCAGGATGCGGTCCCGCCGCGGCCGGGGCTCCTTCCCGGACCTCTGAGTTCGCTCTGAGTCCGCTCTGAGTCCGCCCTGCCGCCGTTCCGCCCGTTCACCTCGGCGACTCCTCCCACCTGCGGCGGAACCGTGCCGCAGCGCCGAGCGCTGAGAGCGGGCTCAGAGGTTGCGTCGGCACAGTGTCGTTGCGTACGGCCGCAGCGGACGTACGGAAAAGCCGAAGGAACACACGGATGACGACGATGTACGCGCGACCAGGGGTCGCCCCCGCGCCTCCCGTGCCTCCCGCGCCCAGGCGTTCCCCCGCGGGCCCCGTGCTGGCCGCCCTGTGGGGCGGGGCCGCCGCCGTGGTCGCCCTGTGGTGGTACGACACGGGGTCGGTCGTGGGCACCGCGGGCTGGCTGACGGGAGCGGGGCGGATCGCGGGACTGCTGTCCGGGTACGCCTGCGCCGTGCTCGTCGCCCTGATGGCCCGTGTCCCGCTGCTGGAGCGGCGGATCGGGTCGGACCGGGTGACGCGCTGGCACGCGATGGCGGGCCGCTACACGATCTGCCTGCTGGCGGCCCACGTCGTGCTGATCCTGCTCGGGTACGCCGCCCAGGACCGCTCCTCCGTCGTGGACGAGACGATCACGGTGGTCCTGGACTATCCGGAGATGCTCAAGGCCACCGCCGGCACCGTCGTCCTGTTCGCGGTCGGGATCGTCTCGGCCCGCGCGGTGCGCCGCCGGGTCGGTCACGAGTTCTGGTACTACGTGCACCTGCTCACCTACGCCGCGGTCTTCCTCTCCTTCGGCCACCAGCTCGCCCTCGGATCCGACTTCACCGGCAACGGATGGGCACAGGCGGCCTGGTACGCGCTGTACCTGGGGGCCGCGGCCCTGGTGGTGTGGTTCCGGATCCTCGCCCCGGTCCGGCTCAACCTGCGTCACCGGCTGCGGGTCGACTCCGTGCACCGGGAGGCACCGGGCGTGTACTCCGTCGTCATCCGTGGCCGGCGGCTGGCCGAGACGGGCGCGCGGCCGGGCCAGTTCCTGCGGTGGCGCTTCCTCACCGACGGCATGCGCTGGACCTCGACGCCCTACTCCCTGTCGGCGCCGCCGCGTCCGGACCTGCTGCGGATCACGGTCAAGGCGCTCGGCGACCACAGCGCCGCCGTGGCCCTGCTGCGGCCGGGTACCCGGGTGTGGGCGGAGGGCCCCTACGGGGCGCTGACCGCGGACCGGCAGACCTCGCCCAAGTCCCTGCTGGTCGCGGGCGGCGTCGGCATCACCCCGCTGCGGGCCCTGTTCGAGACGCTGCCCGGCGACGTCACGCTCGTCTACCGGGCCCGCACGGCGGAGGACCTCGCCCTGGGCGGGGAGCTGGAGGCCGTCGCACGGTGGCGCGGGGCCAAGGTGCTCTACGCGCTCAACGGCCCGCACGGCCGGCGTCCGGACCTCACGGCGGGATCCCTGCGCGCGGCCGTCCCCGACCTGGCCGCCCACGACGTGTACCTGTGCGGCCCGCACGGGTTCGCACGGGACCTGTACGAGGCGCTGCGCGCCGCGGGGGTCCCGGACCGCCGCATCCACCACGAGTCCTTCGAACTGTGAGGCCGTCTTGCACACCTTGAGGAAGAACCACCCGCTGCGCCGCATCGTGCTGGCGAGCGCCGCGACCGTCTCCGGGATCGTGCTGGTGCTGTCGCTGAAGCCGCACACGGCGCCGGCCGTCGCCGGGCTCGCGTCCTCTCCCGTGCCGTCCAGCAGTTCCGGCGCGTCGGCCGGGTCGGGCGGATCGACGGTCGCGGGAACCCGGACGCTCACCGGGGACTCGGTCCAGACCCGCTACGGCCCCGTCCAGGTCCGCGTCACGGTGAAGGACGGCAGGCTCACCGACGTCACCGCGGTCGCCTACCCCCAGGAGAACCCGAGGGACCAGCAGATCAACGGCTACGCCATCCCCCAGTTGACCCGGGAGGCGCTCAGCGCCCAGAGCGCGGACATCGACACGGTCTCGGGAGCCACCTACACCAGCGACGGCTACCGTCAGTCGCTCCAGTCGGCGCTGGACTCCGCGAGCGGCTGACGCCCGCCGGGCGGGTCGGCCGGGACCATCGGACGCCCCACAGGGCCGGTCGGCCCTGGTGAGGTGGGCGTCCGCCCGGTTCGAATGGCCCGGTCGGCCGCACGCGCGGCTGCGGGAGACAGAGACCTGTGACCGATCCGACGATACGGATGTCTGCGATGGCCGGTGACGACGACCAGCCGAACGCCCCGGAGGCACGGACGAGTGTCGAGCTGGACGCTGCCGAGGCGCTGCGGCTGCTGGGCGGCGTGTCCCTGGGACGGATCGTCTTCACCCGGCACGCGCTGCCGACCGTCCGCCCCGTCAACCACGTCCTGGTCGACGGCGACGTCGTCATCCGCACCCACGGAGACGCCGCGCTGGCCCGGTACACCCGGCAGAGCGGGGCGGAGGGGGCCGTCGTCGCCTACGAGGCCGACGACATCGACCCCGACACCCATCTCGGCTGGAGCGTGGTCGTGACGGGCTATGCGCGGCTGGTCACCGATCCGGGCGAACTCGCCCGCTACCGGGCCCTGCTGCGGCCCTGGGCGACGCAGAGGATGGATCACGCCGTCCGCATCGGTCCCGATCTGGTCACCGGAGTCCGCCTGACGGCGCACGATCCGTCCCCGCTCGTGTGAGACCCCGGGGGCGGGCCGGGCCCGACCCGGCCGGGTGCTCCCGCCCCGCCCCCCCTTGCGGCGCGTCTCCGCCGGGCCGGCCGCGCCTCTCACGGCCGTTCGGGTACGACCGCCACCGCGCAGGCGGCGTGGTGCAGCACCGAGTGGGCGACGCGCCCCAGCTGGAGTCCGAGGTGTCCCGGGTTGCGCCGGGCGCCGACCACCAGCAGGTCGGCCTCGTGCGAGGCAGCCAGGAGCACCCCGCGGGCCGGGCCCTCCACCGTGCGACGGCGCAGTTCCACGTCGGCGGGCACGTCCTCGAGTGCCTGCTCCAGGATTTCGGCGGCACGCAGTTCGTGCACCCTGGCGGGTTCCCCGACGAGCAGGGGGTGGTCGGTGGTCTCGTGCGCGGGGCACCGCCAGGCCCGTACGGCCTCCAGCGTCGCGTCGCGCAGCCTGGCCTCCTGGACGGCGAAGCGCAGCGCGGCGGAGTCCGTGCCCTTGTCGCCGACGCCGACGACGACGCGGCCGTGCCTCCCGGCCCGGACCTGGTTGTCGTGACTGCCGCGCAGCACGATCACCGGGCAGTCGGCGTGGGCAGCGACGCTCAGGCCGACCGAGCCGAGCAGCACCTCGGCGAGGCCGCTGCGGCCCCGGTGACCGAGCACCAGGGCGCAGGCGTTGCGTCCCTCGCGGACGAGCGCGGAGTCGGGTTCCTCGGGCAGCACGTCGGTGGAGACCTTGACGTCGGGGCGGCGCAGTGCGGCCCGGTTCGCGGCGACTCGCACGATGGCCCCGGCCGTCACCTGCTCGGCCGCCCCTTCCAGGTCGTCGGTGAGGTCCTCGGCGAGGGAGTCGCCCTCGTACCGCTCCCAGAGGGAGGCGTACACCACTCGGAGCGGGACCCCGCGCAGGGCGGCCTCGTCGGCCGCCCAGTCCACGGCCCGCAGGCTCGGCTCGGAGCCGTCCACGCCCACCACGAGGGGGAGGTCCACCGTGCTCACCGCCCCTCGTCCGGAGCGGCGACGGCACGGGCCCGGACCTCGGCGGCGGGGGGCTCGGCGAACGCTGGAACGACCGCTGCGTTCATGGCTTCTCCTCCTCGGGGTCAGGCGTGGGCGACCACGGCGACGGGGGCCGCCGAGTGGTGGAGGACCGCGTGCGTGGTGTGACCGATGTGGGCGCCGAACGGGCTGCGTCGGATCCGGCGGCCCATGACGACGAGCGAGGCCTCACGGGCGGCGTCCACGACGTGGCCGGCCGCACTGCCGTAGCGGGACATCTCGACGACCTCGACGTCCGGGAACTTCTGCAACCACGGCCGCAGCGCCTCGGAGAGGGCCTCGGCCGCGCTCAGGGCCAGGGCCTCGTGGCGCGCGGGGTTGGCGGGCATGGCGTACGCGTGGTACGGCGGCGGGTTCCAGCCGTGGACGACCCGCAGGGACGTGTCGCGGAGCCGGGCGGCGTCGAAGGCGAACTCGATCAGTGTCTCGTCCGGGTGGTCGACGTCGAGTCCGAGCACCACGGGCCGGAACGGTGTCGCGGTGGACGGTATCCCGGTCGGGTCCGCCTCGTGCTCGTCGGCGGCCGCTTCCAGCGCGCGGACCAGGACGACGGGGCGGTCCGCGTGCGCGAGGGCGGACAGACCCACGGAACCGATCATGAACCCGCCGACCCCGGTGAGACCGCGGGAGCCCAGGACGAGCAGTTCGGCACTCCTCGCCGCCTCGGCGAGGACGTCACCGGCCTGTCCGGAGAGCTGCTCGCTGATCACCTCGACACCGGGATGGCGCAGGCTGACGCCCGCGGCGGCCTCCCGGGGAATGCGCTCGGTCCAGTGCGCCTGCGTCTCACCGCCGAGCAGCGGTGCCTGGGCCATCGGCTCCGGGGCCGGCTGCCAGACATGCACGATCTTCAGCGGCAGACCGCGCAGCTTCGCCTCGCGCGCCGCCCATTCCACGGCGGCGCGGCTCTCGCGCGAGCCGTCGAGACCTACGGTGACGGTGCGGAGCATGATCTCCACCTCCTCGTCGAGGGATCTTGGGCTCAGGATCCGGGACAAGGGATCCGGGAGGGGGTCCGACACCAGCGTCGCCCTCGGGGGCGTCGCCGGGGCAGGGGCCACTGGTCCCGAGGTGGAGCCGACCGACCCGGGCCCGGTACGTGCCTCAGTCCATTCTCCTGCCGGACGGGCGTCGGCGCCGTACGCGGGGCGTTCCCGGGCCGGTCCGGGAGATGATCGCCCGTCGGATCTCGTAGTCGCCGCCGCGGACGGTGAGGACCACGGCTGAGCGGTGACCGGGCCGACGGTGTCGAGCGCCGTCAGCGGCAGGGGGCTCCGGCCCCGGCGGCCTCGTCGAGGAGGACGAACCGCCCGACCGGCGTCAGCCCGCGCCGGGAAGGGCGGTCAGCGGCCGAGGACGCCGTCACCGGCCGGTCGAGGGCGGCGGCCGTCCCGGCCCCCGTCCCGATCGGCACCGGGGTCACCACTTCACTCCAGCGTCTGAAGGAAGTCGGTGCAGGCCTGGGCGCACGCGCGGCACGCCGCCGCGCTGTCCTCGGCACCCGGGTGCCGGTCGAAGGCGTGCGCGGTCTCCAGGCAGACGGTCCGGCACCACTCCACCTGGACCCGGATGCCCGCCTCGTCCACCCGGTTGTCCTCGGACAGCACACGGCAGGTCGCGTCGCAGACCTCCGCGCACATGATCCCCTTGCGGCGTACGAGTTCCTGCTCTTCGGTTCCGTCCGGATTCACCAGGCTCGCGCGCAGCGCGCTGGCCCGCGCACACTCGGTGCACGCCTGGGCGCATGCGAAACGGTCCTCCAGAAACCGGAAGAGTTCCTGTTGGGATGTCGTCGAAGTCACACAGCGCGGGTAGCCGCGGCGCGCCGCGCCAAACCCTGCGGCAGGCCGGCCGCGACGGCCGCGGCACCGATCCGGTACCGGTCCGGCATCGCCCCCGCACGGAGAGCGACGGCACCGCGAAGCGGTTCGTGACCGATTAGCGGGGTATTCACCTGATATGACTAGCGCACACATGCAGTTGGCCGCCGCGAGCGGCCTGCTCAGCGTGGCCATGTTCGTGGTCGGTGTGGCCCTCGTGGCCCTGCTCGCCGGCAGCTTCTGGCTGGGCGCGCGCGTCAAGCAGCGCGAGCTGCCCCGGCCGCGCCCCGAGGAGCAGCCGCACCTGCCCCCGGGGGGACCCGTGCGCGAGGTCCAGGAGATCCGGGAGCCCGACGAGGTGCCGCGGACCGGGAAGGGGGGCCACGCCCTCACCCCGTACGAACTGACCAACATGGGGACCCGGCCGAGCGCGTCCACGTCGCGGCCGCGCTGGAGTCGCGGCAGCAGCGGTTCGTTCGGCGGGGGCGGCCTGGGCGGGCACTGACCGCTCCCCGTGACCGAGGGCCTCTCGTTCGGATCATGCCGGGCTCGCGGGCCCCGAGGTACGGCGGCGATCCGGTCCGTCGGCCGGGATCGCGGTGTCCGGCCACGGCCGGGCGGGGCGTCAGGCGCCGACGTACGCCGCCAGGTGCTCGCCGGTGAGGGTGGAGCGGGCTGCGACGAGGTCGGCCGGGGTGCCCTCGAAGACGATCCTGCCGCCGTCGTGACCCGCGCCGGGACCGAGGTCGATGATCCAGTCGGCGTGCGCCATGACCGCCGGGTGGTGCTCGACGACGACGACCGACTTGCCGGCGTCGACCAGCCGGTCCAGCAGTCCGAGCAGCTGCTCCACGTCGGCGAGGTGCAGGCCGGTGGTCGGCTCGTCGAGGACGTGGACGCCGCCCTTGTCGCCCATGCGGGTGGCGAGCTTGAGCCGCTGCCGCTCGCCGCCGGACAGCGTGGTGAGCGGCTGGCCGAGGGTGAGATAGCCGAGCCCGACGTCGGCGAGGCGGCCGAGGATGCGCTGCGCGGCCGGGGTGTGCGCCTCGCCGGAGCCGAAGAACTCCTCGGCCCTGGACACCGGCATCGCGAGCACCTCGCTGATGTCCCGGCCGCCGAGGCGGTGCTCGAGCACCGCCGCCTGGTACCGCTTGCCCTCGCAGTCCTCGCAGGTGGCGGCCACGCCGGCCATCATCGCCAGGTCGGTGTAGACGACACCCGCGCCGTTGCAGGTGGGGCAGGCGCCGGCGGAGTTGGCACTGAACAGGGCCGGCTTCACGCCGTTGGCCTTGGCGAACGCCTTGCGGATCGGGTCGAGCAGTCCGGTGTAGGTCGCCGGGTTGCTGCGCCGTGACCCCTTGATGGGGCTCTGGTCGACCGTCACCGCTCCCGCGTCGGCGGGTATCGACCCGTGGACGAGCGAACTCTTGCCGGAGCCGGCGACCCCCGTGACGACGACGAGCACGCCGAGCGGGATGTCCACGTCGACGCCCTGGAGGTTGTGCGCCGTCGCGCCGCGGATCTCCAGTGCCCCGGTCGGCCTGCGCACGGAGTGCTTCAGCGCGGCCCGGTCGTCGAGGTGGCGGCCGGTGACGGTGCCGCCGGCCCGCAGCCCCTCGACGGTGCCCTCGTAGCAGACGGTGCCGCCCGCGGTGCCGGCGCCGGGGCCGAGGTCGACGACGTGGTCGGCGATCGCGATCGTCTGCGGCTTGTGCTCCACGACGAGCACGGTGTTGCCCTTGTCCCGCAGGCGCAGCAGCAGGTCGTTCATCCGCTGGATGTCATGGGGGTGCAGGCCGGTGGTGGGCTCGTCGAAGACGTAGGTGACGTCGGTGAGCGAGGAGCCGAGGTGGCGGATCATCTTGACGCGCTGCGCCTCGCCGCCCGACAGGGTGCCCGCCGGCCGGTCGAGCGAGAGGTAGCCGAGGCCGATCTCCGCGAACGAGTCGAGGGTCCCGCGCAGCGCCGTGAGCAGCGGCGCCACCGAGGGCACGTCGAGCTTGCGCACCCATTCGGCGAGGTCGGTGATCTGCATCGCGCAGGCGTCGGCGATGCTGATCCCGTCGATCCTCGACGAGCGGGCACCCTCGCTGAGGCGGGTGCCGTCGCACTCGGGGCAGACGGTGAAGGTCATGGCGCGCTCCACGAAGGCGCGCACATGGGGCTGGAGCGCGTCGACGTCCTTGGCGAGCATCGACTTCTGGATCTTCGGGATCAGCCCCTCGTACGTCAGGTTGATGCCGTCGACCTTGATCTTGGTCGGTTCCCGGTAAAGGAGATCGTGCAGTTCCTTCTCCGTGAACCTGCGGATCGGCTTGTCCGGGTCGAAGAAGCCGCAGCCGCTGAAGATGCGGCCGTACCAGCCGTCCACGCTGTAGCCGGGGATCGTGAGCGCGCCCTCGTTGAGCGACTTGCTGTCGTCGTAGAGCTGGGTGAGGTCGATGTCGGAGACCGTGCCCCGGCCCTCGCAGCGGGTGCACATGCCGCCGGTGCGCTGGTAGGTCGCCTTCACCGTCTCCTTGGCGCCGCGCTCGACGGTGATGCCGCCGCTGGCCCGCACCGAGGCCGTGTTGAAGGAGTAGGCGCCGGGCGGGCCGATGTGCGGCTCGCCGAGCCGGCTGAAGAGGATGCGCAGCATCGCGTTGGCGTCGGTGGCGGTGCCGACCGTGGAGCGGGGGTCGGCGCCCATCCGCTGCTGGTCGACGATGATCGCGGTCGTCAGCCCGTCGAGCACGTCGACGTCGGGCCTCGCGAGCGTCGGCATGAAGCCCTGCACGAAGGCGCTGTACGTCTCGTTGATCAGCCGTTGCGACTCGGCGGCGATCGTGTCGAAGACCAGCGAGCTCTTGCCCGAGCCGGACACCCCCGTGAAGACGGTCAGCCGGCGCTTCGGGATCTCGACGCTGACGTCCTTGAGGTTGTTCACGCGCGCGCTGTGCACACGGATCACGTCGTGGGTGTCGGCGGCGTGCGGCGCGGACGGCCGGCCGTCCGTCCTGTCAGCGGGGCTCATCAACAGTCTCCGTCCGTGTTCCTGGGCGTCGCCCCCACGCTATGTGCCGCCCGCGGCCCGGCGCTTCCCGTTTCTTGGTCGAACCGGACCGTTCCTGTCCGGCCGGGCGGTACGAAACCGTGCCATACCCCGCGTACCGGAGGTGAAGCGGCGCCCCGACGGCCCGTGTCTTACGCCCGGACCGCGATCGGCCAGCTTCGGGCGTGAACGGTCAGTAAGCGACATCCCGGAGCGGGGCGGGCGCGAAGGCGCTGAGATGGCTTGAATCATCGCGCAAGGTGAGGTGGGACATGGCCGACTTGGTGCAGGCGGAACCGGTGGAACGACGGTACGGCTGCCGCGCCCCTGTGCGCGAGAAGGCTCCGGGCGGGGCGGAGGAACGGTTCCGGGGGCTGCTGGAGGCGGCACCGGACGCGATGGTCATCGTCGACGACCGGGGCACCATCCGGCTCGTCAACGCCCAGACCGAGGCCCTCTTCGGCTATCGCCGCGAGGAACTCCTCGACCAGCCGGTCGAGTTGCTGCTGCCGCACCGCTTCCGCGAGCAGCACACCGGGCACCGCAGCGGGTACACGGCGAACCGCCAGGTCCGGCCCATGGGCGCCGGACTCGAACTGCTCGGGCTGCGCAAGGACGGCACCGAGTTCCCCGTCGAGATCAGTCTGAGCCCCCTGGAGACCACGGACGGGCTGCTGGTGTCGGCGGCGGTCCGCGACGTCTCCGACCGCAAGGCCGCCGAGGCCCGCATCAACGAGCTGGCCGCCCTCGTGGAATCGTCCCAGGACGCCATCCTCGCCCACACCCTGGACGGACGCGTCACCTACTGGAACGCGGCGGCACAGCGCCTGTACGGCTACACCGCCGACGAGGCCATCGGCCGGCACGTCTCCCTGCTGGCCCCGCCCGAGCTGCGCGGCGAGGTCAGGGCGCTGCTGCGGCAGCTCCGGCGGGGCCGGAAGGTGGAGCACTTCGAGACGCTGAGGGTCACCAGCGGCGGTGCGCTGCTGGACGTCGACGTGACCCTGTGGCCGACCCGGGACACCCGTGGCACGGTGGTCGGGGCGTGCGCGATCGTGCGGGACATCAGCGACCGCAAGCGCGCCCAGGCCGAGCTGACCGAACTGTACGAGCAGCAGCGGCACATCGCCCTCACGCTCCAGCGCAGCCTGATGGGCACCCCGCCCGCGCTGCCCGGCCTGGCCACCGCCAGTCGTTACCGGCCCGCCACCCAGGGCGCCGGGGTGGGCGGCGACTGGTTCGACCTCGTGCCGCTGGGCGGCGGCCGGGTGGGGGTGCTGATAGGCGACGTGATGGGGCGGGGTCTGGAGGCCGCCGCCGTGATGGGCCAGCTGCGCTCGGCCGCGCACGCGCTGGCGAAGACCGGCATGCAGCCGCGGCAGCTGATGCGGGCGCTGGACACCTGCGTCGCCGACCTGGACGTGCCCGACCAGCTCGTGACCTGCTGCTATCTGGTCATCGCCCCGAAGACGGGCACGGTGACGATCTGCTCGGCAGGCCATCTGCCGGTCCTGGTCGCCGGGGCCGGCAAGGGGGTGCGGGCGCTCGACTGCCCGGTCAACATGCCCCTCGGGGTCGGCGACGGCCCGTTCGAGCAGGCCCGCGCGCAGATACCGCCGGGAGCCACCCTGGTGCTGTACACGGACGGCCTGATCGAGACGCCGGGCAGCGACATCGAACTGCGCATCGGTGAACTCACCCTCCTGCTCGATGAGTTGTTCACCGACGCGCCCTGTCTGGAGACGGCCGCCGACCAGGTGCTCGCCGGCCTCCTGCCGGACCCGGAGAGCCACAACGACGACGTGACCCTCCTGCTGGCGCAGCTCCCGACGGTCCGGAGGTCGTCTTCGAAGGTCAGGTCCGGAGCAGGATCGAGGCGGTGGTGACGGCGGCGTGGCAGGACTCGCGGATCTTGTCGTGGCCAGTGACCGGTCCGCGCCCCTGCTCGGGGCGGTCGAAGGAGCGTTCGGCGTCGCTGCGGCGGGGGTGGAGGCGCCGGGTGAAGCCGGGGCGGCCGTCCGCGGCATGTGCCGCGGACGGCCGCCCCGGGATCCGGTGGACGCATTCGGGGATCGTGTGCGGGATGCCGCGTCGTCGCGGGTGTGCGCGGATCTTCCGCGAGTTGTAGCCGTTGTCGGCGAGCACATGACCGGGGTCGACGCCCCCGGCCGCGTCCTTCGCCGCCCGGACGGCCCGCAGCATGCCCGAGAGCGTGCCGTCCAGTGCCCCCCGCGCGGAACCGCGTGTACGGGGTCTCCCAGGAGCTGTGGCGTTCCGGCACATCACGCCAGGCCGATCCGGTCCGCAGCTTCCACACGATCCACGACGAGCGGAGGACTCGACAGCAGCACCAGGACGAGCCACCAGTGATCCGGCGACCGCAGGGGATGGGCGCCGGGCGGAACTGCTTTCGGCGGCGCCAGACATGCTGCCACCGCCAGGACGGCCGGCGTCACGTCCGTCACCGCGGCCGGTACCCGGCGGCCCGTGAAGGACCGCGACTCTCTCATGAGGTCAGAGGTAAAGGCGCTGCTCACGCGACCCGACCTCCCCGGGCGGGAGCCACGAGGCTGTTCTTCCTCCTTCCTGCTTCCTCCTCCCGGAGGAGACACGCGGTTGAAGACCTCTGCAGGTCGTCCTCGAGCGACTCGAAGCCCTCGTCCGCAATCGGCTCGAACATCTCCAGCACCGGTCCGACACCCTCGGCGACTTCATAGTCGACCCCGGCCTGTGCCCGACGAACCAGCGTCACCCTGACCAGCGGAAGCCAGTAGGCATCGTGCGCCGGTTGCGACGCGTCTCGCGGCTGATGGTGGAGGGGCTGCGGCCCGGCTCTGCGGCTGTCTGCCGGATCGACGCCTTCTCGCGCAGCCGGTCCGCGGTATGGATGCGCTTGTGCTCCTGCGAGTACCGCGGCGGATCAGCAGGCGGTTCCTCCGGGTCTTACCGAGCCACGAGCGTGTGCCCGTACTGCGGGTGGATCGGAGGAACCGCCTTACGGCCGCTCCTGGATGCGTGACTGTCGTTGCACCACTTCTTGCCCGTTCGTGGATCGCTGCTGACGATCCGGGCCGCTCACCGGGTGCTGCCACCCTGCTCCGTGAGCTGGAAGTATGCGGCCCGCTCACGGATCGACTTCCCAGCCCCGGGGCTTCCCGGCTCGGCGGATTCCGAAGTTCATCGCACTCATCGAACCGGGGTGTTGCAAGGACCGCTGGAACTGAAGAACGACCGGGGTCCTGTCACATCACCACCCACCTGAACAGTCCATTCACCCTTGAGAGAGAGGATGAAAGAGACTCGGTCAATGGGTGTGGGTGGTCACCAGAGGCTTGGTCTCGTCGACGACGTAGGTGGACAGCATCATCGTTGTCACCGTCCCGATGTTGCGGGCGTTGTGGATGGTGTCGGAGGGGATGAAGAAGGGGTCACCAGTGCGAAGCCGCACGGTAGTCCCGTCGTCGAACTCCATCGACACGTCACCGCGGACGATGTATCCGACCTCCACTCCCGGGTGGCTGTGGCGGCCCGATTCCTTGCGCCGGGGGATCTCGACGAGTGTCTGCACCGTCTTCCAGCCCTTGGCGGGCGAGGGGTTCTCCTGCAGCAAGGTGCGCGTCACGCCGGCGGTCGGGTCGGGAACAGACGAGTGATGACCGTGGGACGCCGTGGAAGAGGCCTCAGCGGCCGAGGCAGAAGCGGCGATGCCGAGCGCGCCGGCTGCCGCCACGCCACTGGACCGCAGAAGAGAGCGACGATCCAACATGATGAGCTCCTTTTCATGGTTCGACACCGGCGGGAGCGCCGGGGCATTGTGGATTCGGGAGCGCTTCCTCGGAAGGTGCGACGGCGAATCCGGCCAGGAACCGTGCGTGATGATCTTCGAATCCGCGTTCCCCTCCCGTGAACGCCCGGAGCAGCGTGCTGGTTCACCCTGAGTCGAGCCTTACGGGTGCCGAGTGGACCGACGACGAAGCCTTCGCCGCCTACGGCCTGGACGAAACCACCGTCACCGCTCTCCGTGTCCGGGCCGTGGGGTGGGCCGACGACCTCGCGACTCGTCTCCTTGAAGAGGCTGATGATCCGGACACCGGCTGATCGAATCCGGACGATCTCGACGGCGTCCTCCTGACCGCACTCCGACAAGGAGGACGCGACCGCGACCTGGAAGAAGACCTACGGTCATCACCCACTGACGGCCTTCGTCGACCGAGGACGACGGCTGTCTCAGTCGGTCGGCATGGTGATCACCGAAGCGATCCACGAACACGTCCTGAAGATCCCGGCATCGGACTGGACCCCGACCGTCGAGACCAGCGGCGAGGCCCGTGACGGGGTCCGGGGCGCCGAGCTCACTGGCAAACTCCTGGACGGCCGGTCCAAGGGCATGCGGCTGATTGTCCGAAAGGAACGGCCCCACCCCGGGGCGCCCGGTGGAGAACCACCGACGTGAACGGCGAGCGGATCACCTGCTTCGCGACCGACACTCCTGACCGGCCGGTCGCCGCCCTCGAGCTCCATCACCGGAGCGGGCTCGCCGACGCCGTGCGCCTCGTCGTGCGGGCGGTCGCCCGCATCTCCCTCGGCGGGTTCGCACTCATCGCGATCACCACGGTCGCCGGAACTTTCGGGCGGAGGAGTCACCGCCACGGGAGCCGCTGAGCCCCTACGGCCGGGCCGAGTCGGAGTGCGAGCGGATCCCGCTGGACTCGGTGGGCACCGGGGGCCGGGGCGACGCGAGCGCCGTGCGCTCCCCCTTGGTGTGGGGACCGCACGAGCGGCTGCGCGACCAGTTGCGCTGGGGTGCCGCCGGTGTGCTCACCAGGCCGTGCGGGAGGGACGGCTGGCCGACCGAGGCCGGGGGCCCACGGCCATGTCTGGTACGGCGCACCGTGGGTGCACGCGGCAGCCCTGGCGCGTGCCGTGACGTCGTGTCTCGACTCGCCCGTGGACACGGTGGCGAACGCCGTCAGCGGCCATGTGCCCTGGCATGACCCCACCGTCTCCCGTCTCGTCGTCACCGTCCTCCAGCTCTCCGGCCCGCAGGACGGTCAGGCAGGCGTGCGCGGTCATGGCCCACGTCATGTGGCGGTGCCAGCCGGGACGGCGGCGGACCCGGTGGTCGTCCGGCCCGCACTCCTGCTTCGCGCTCTGGAAGCATTCCTCCACCGCCCACCTGCTGCCGGCGATGCGGATCAGCTGATCCAAGGTGGTGCCGGCGGGACAGTAGGCGATGCAGTAGGAGATCTCCTCGGGCCGGCTGACGCTGCGGCCGGCTGAACCGGTGCACGAACCGCTCATGCAGAGCGTCCGGTTCACCGGCCCACAGCCTGACATCGGCAAGGCCCCCCATGCTCCCCCATGCCCCCCTCTACGACTGAGCCGGCCGGCAGTCACGGCAAACACCGTTGCAGCACCAGACCCGATCGAGCCGGACGGGGACGGGTCCTCACCACGAAGACGCGTCCCCGAACGAGGGCGGACGACCGGGTTCACGCCGGGGCGGTGAAGCCCCGGCTGCCGGTTCCGATCGCCTGGGCGGGGTGCGGCCGCCGGACCGTGCGCAGGCCGCTCGCCGCGCGCGCGTAGGCGTCCAGGTGGGCCTCGACGTACGGGACGGCCACGGTCTCCAGCTCGCCGTCGACGAAGGCGGGCTGGACGTTGACCTCGAAGACGACACCGCCGTTCTCCACGGCCAGGTCGACCCCGGCGAAGGGCAGGCCGACCGACGCGGTGGCGGCGACGGCGAGTTCGGTGAGCCGGGGCGGCAGGTCCGGCGGGGCGATGGGGACGGGGGTGGCTCCCTGGCAGGTGTTGCAGGGGGTGTCGGCGGCGGGCTGGAGATGTTCGCGGGCGTGCACGACGCGTCCGCCGAGGACGAAGACGCGGAACTGGTGGCGCAGTCCGTCGGCGGTGAAGTTGCCCGCGTCGCGGGAGAGCATCCAGTCGGTGCCGTGCCCGGCGTAGTAGCCGGTGGCCGCCTCCAGCTGGGCGCGGGTGGTGACGTGGAAGGTGTCGTTGCCGCCGGTGCCGACGACGGGCCGCGCCCACGTGTCGCCCCCGAGCCGCTCGAACGCCTCGCAGGCCTCCCGCGCGGTGGGACGGGACAGGACGGCGGTCTCCATCTGGGCGATGCCGTCCCGGCGGAAGCGTTCCACGGTGAGGTTCTTCTCGGTGGCGGTCCGCCACGCCTCGGGTCCGGTGCCGAGCGTGATCACGTCATGGCGGTCCAGGAGTTCCTGGAAGCCGGCCAGGGCGCGGCGGCGGTGCGGCGGGATCTCGTACAGCAGGACGATGTCGGGCACGAAGTCCAGGCCCTCCTCGGCGACCTGCAGCCGTAAGCGGCCTCCGTCGCGGATGCCGCGACCGGAGGCGCCGGCCGCGAAGTGGCGGGCGTCGACGCGCACGGGCGGCGTGCCGGTGAGCAGTTCCACGGCGTCGGCGAGGTACTCCCGGCACCCTTCGGACGACGTCGGATCGGCGATCAGGGCGATGCACGGTCGGGACACAGCGGCCTCCAGTGGCTCTCGACGCGCGCTCGTACCGCGGGCCCGGTCGCGCGGCCCGAACGCCGTCACGGTGTGGTGCCTGTCGCGCGGGTGGTCCTCGCACCCGTCGCCCTTCGAGCCGCGCCGGTGTGCGGGCCGTCCCCGGCCCGGACGGCTGCCGGGGCCGGGGGCGGCCGGTGACCACGCAAGGACGGGGCTCGCCCCGCCGGGAATCCGTGCCGCGGGGCCGGCCGACCACTGTAGGCACCCGGTCGGGCGACGTACCAGGGCGCACGCGCGCCCGGTCCCTGCCCCTTCCCCTGCGCCGTCTGCCCCGATCCGTGCGCCCTGCCCGGTGTGCCGGTCAGCCGTCCCAGGCCCAGTCGGCGACCTCCGGCAGGTCGGTGCCGTGGACCCTGATCCAGTCGTGGTGGCGCAGCCGGACGTCCTCCATCCGCTGGCGTACGGCAGCGGCGCGCACCGCGAGGCCGGGGACGCGGTCGATGACGTCCATGACCAGTCGGTAGCGGTCGAGGTCGTTGCGGACGACCATGTCGAACGGCGTGGTCGTCGTGCCGATCTCCTTGTAGCCGCGCACGTGCAGGTTGCCGTGGCCGGTGCGGCGGTAGGCGAGCCGGTGGATCAGCCACGGGTAGCCGTGGTAGGCGAAGACGACGGGTTTGTCGGGGGTGAACAGGCCGTCGTACTCGAAGTCGCTCATGCCGTGCGGGTGCTCCTCGCTCGGCAACAGGCGGGCGATGTCGACGACGTTGACCACGCGGACCGCGAGTTCGGGCAGGTGCCGACGGAGCAACTGGGCGGCCGCGAGCACCTCCAGGGTCGGCACGTCGCCCGCGCAGCCGAGGACCACGTCCGGTTCGCGGGTGCCGTTCTCGGTCCCCGCCCAGTCCCAGATGCCGGCGCCGCGGGCGCAGTGGGCGCGGGCCTGGTCCATCGTCAGCCAGTCGAAGGAGGGCTGTTTGCCGGCCACGACCACGTTGACGTAGTCGCGGCTGCGCAGCACGTGGTCGGCCACCGACAGCAGCGTGTTGGTGTCCGGCGGCAGGTAGACGCGTACGACTTCGGGGCTCTTGTTGAGGATGTGGTCGACGAAGCCGGGGTCCTGGTGGGAGAAGCCGTTGTGGTCCTGGCGCCAGACGTGCGACGTCAGCAGGTAGTTGAGGGAGGCGATGGGCGCCCGCCAGGGCAGCCGGCGGGTCACGCGCAGCCATTTGATGTGCTGGTTGACCATCGAGTCGACGATGTGCACGAACGCCTCGTAGCAGGAGAACAGTCCGTGCCGGCCGGTGAGCAGGTATCCCTCCAGCCAGCCCTGGCAGGTGTGTTCGGAGAGGATCTCCATCACCCGGCCGTGCCGGTCGAGGTGTTCGTCGACCTGGAGGGTCTGCGCCTGCCAGGCCTTGCCGGTGGCGCCGTACACGGCCTGGAGCCGGTTGGAGGCGGTCTCGTCGGGGCCGACCAGCCGGAAGTCGCGCCGCTCGGCGGTGGAGCGCATCACGTTTTCCAGCAACTCGCCCAGGACGCGGGTGGGTTCGTGCAGCGTCGTGCCGGGTTCGTCGACGGGGACGGCATACGACTCCAGTGCGGGCAGCGGGAGTTCGCGCAGCAGCAGTCCGCCGTTGGCGTGCGGGGTGGCTCCGAGTCGGCGGGGGCCCTCGGGGATCCAGGTCAGGACGTCGTGCCGGGGGGCGCCCCGCTCGTCGAAGAGTTCCTCGGGCCGGTAGGAGCGCAGCCACGCCTCGAGTTGGCGCAGGTGCTCGGGATTGTCCCGGACGGCGGAGAGCGGAACCTGGTGGGCGCGCCAGGTGCCCTCCACGGGCAGCCCGTCGACCTGCGCGGGCCCGGTCCAGCCCTTCGGGGTGCGCAGCACGATCACCGGCCAGCGGGCGCGCTCGCCGGAGCCCTCCTCGCGGGCGGCACGCTGGATCGCGGCGATCCGGTCGAGCGCGGTGTCCATGGCCTCGGCCATCGCGCGGTGCACGGCGGCCGGGTCGTCGCCGGTGACGTGGATCGGGTCGTGGCCGTACCCCCGCAGCAGTTCGTCGAGTTCCGGTTCGGGGATCCGGGCCAGCACCGTCGGGTTGGCGATCTTGTAGCCGTTGAGGTGGAGGATCGGCAGGACGGCGCCGTCGTGGACGGGGTCGAGGAACTTGTTGGAGTGCCAGGACGCGGCCAGCGGCCCGGTCTCGGCCTCGCCGTCACCGATCACGCAGGCGACGAGCAGGTCCGGGTTGTCGTAGGCGGCGCCGTAGGCGTGGGAGAGTGCGTAGCCGAGTTCGCCGCCCTCGTGGATGGAGCCGGGGGTCTCGGGGGCGACGTGGCTGGGGATGCCGCCCGGGAAGGAGAACTGCTTGAACAGCCGGGCCATGCCGGCCGCGTCGCGCGTGACGTCGGGGTACGTCTCGGTGTACGAGCCCTCCAGCCAGGAGTTGGCCACCACCGCCGGCCCGCCGTGGCCGGGGCCCCACACGCACAGGGCGTCGAGGTCGCGGCCGCGGACGACACGGTTGAGGTGGGTGTACACGAGGTTCAGCCCGGGCGAGGTGCCCCAGTGGCCGAGCAGCCGCGGCTTGACGTGCTCGGGCCGCAGCGGCTCGGTGAGCAGGGGGTTGGCCATGAGGTAGATCTGGCCGACGGCCAGGTAGTTCGCGGCGCGCCAGTGGGCGTCCAGCGTCCTCAGCTCGTCGTCGGTGAGGCGGTCGGACGCCTGCTGGGTGTCGACGGACATCGGGGTCCCTTCCGGATCGGTTTTCGGCGGGGTGCGGGCGGGTCCGTTCCCTCCCACCCTCTCCCGGCCGCCGGGTACCCGCCAGGGCCGACCGACCCGTCCGACCGACCCGACCGGCCGAACCGGCGGGGCCCGGACGGGTGCCGGACCCCCTGGGCGGGTGCGGGAACCACCCCGCCGGGACACGCCCCGAGCGGCCGTCAGGGCGCTGCGTCGCCGCCGGTCCGGCCGATGCGGTCGACGTGCAGGACGTTGCCCCGGTCCTCGGCGTCCTCGCTGGGCTCGGCGGCGAACCAGGCGTCGAGGATCTCCTTCAGCAACGGCTCCGAGGTCAGGCGCAGGCTGAGGGCGAGCACGTTCGCGTCGTTCCAGCGGCGGGCGCCCTCGGCCGTGGGGGCGTCGGTGCACAGGGCCGCGCGGACGCCGGGCACCTTGTTCGCGGCGATGGACGCGCCCGTGCCCGTCCAGCAGCACACCACGGCCTGCTCCGAGGTCCCGTCGGCCACCTCGCGGGCCGCCGCCTCCGAGCACACCGCCCACTGCGCGTCCGAACCGGGCCGCAGCGCGCCGTGCGGCACCACGTCGTGCCCTCGCCCGCGCAGTTCCGCGACGAGTGCGCGGGCGACGGGTTCGTCCATGTCGGAGGAAACGGAGATCCGCATGGTTCGGAGGGTACCGAGGCGGGGCGGGCGGCGTCGCGCCGGGAAGGACGGGACGCACCGCGCCGGGCGGGGCCGCTCAGCCCGGCGACGGCCGGTCGGGGCGCTTCGCGAGAGGGGCGGGCGCCCTCCGCGCGCAGACCGTCCGGGGCCCGGCGCAACCGCTCAGACCTTCTCCTCGTCCGCCGCCGTCGCGGCGGGGAGTCCCACCGGGTTGCCGTCCGGGATGAGGCCCGACTCGCGGACCGCGCCGGCCAGGGGGGCGAGGAGGTGGCCGAGGCGGGCGGTGGCGTCGGGGCCCAGGGCCGTCCAGGGGGAGGCCGCCGCGGCGTCCGTGCCGGCCTCGACGGCCGCGCGGGCGGCCTTCCCGGCGGGGGTGAGCCGGCCGTCGTCGTCGAGCCAGCCGCGGTCGAGCAGTTCGGCCTGCGCCGCCCGCCACGCAGGGAGGTCCCACTTGCGGGTCTGCCGGAGCACCTCCTCGTCCGACTCGCCCGCCGCGCACTTCAGCGCCATCGCCGCGACCGGGCCCAGACCGTGGCCGACCAGGACGGCGATGTGCCCGTCGCCCCGGTGTTCGCGCAGCGTGGTGACCGCCTGCCAGAGCCTGACGTGCGGCTGTGCGGGCCGCGGGAGTGCCTGGTTGGCGGCGCCGAGGACGCGTCCCGCCGTGTCGGCGGCCTGCGCCGCCTCCCAGGCGAGGTCGGCGGCCTCGGCCAGCGCGGCGGAACCGACCGTGTCCGGCCCCAGCACGCGGGTCATCGCGGCGTCCATGGCCCGCTCGCGTGCCGAGAGGACGTCGGCCGGATCGGCGTACCGCCAGGCGTCGGGGACGGCACGCGCCACACGGTCGGGGTGGAAGACGTAGAAGGAACTGGTGACGACGGCGGCCGGAGCGGGGCCGAGGGGTGCGGCACGGAACGCGAAGTAGCCCATCCAGAAGCCGCGCATGCCGATTTCGTCGGCGGCCGAGTGTGCCTCGGGGGCGAAGTAGACCAGGTCGTGGACGAGTTCGAACCGCTCCCACATCGCCCGCACGACTGCGCCGTCCACCACATGCCTCCCGGTTCGCGATCTCCTGCCCGCCGGGAGGCAGCATGCGCCATGACGGCCGCGGCGAACAAGCCCCGCCGGACCGCCCGGCGTCCGCGGGCGGCGCGACACGCGTCGGTCCGCCGCGGGCCCGGTCGGTCCGCGGCCGCCGTCAGGAAGGGCTCGCACCCGGTTCCGGCCCGCTGACCGTGCCCCGCAACTCCCGGAGGGAACCGCCGAGTCTGCCGCGGAACCGTTCCAGCGTCTCCGGCTCGGCGCTGACGACCCAGCGGGTGCCGACCAGGTACGTGCCGCCGTACACGCTCGCGGAGTCCGGCCACGTCTCCTTGAGCCGCTCCTCCGGGAACGTGGTGATGAGGTAGCCGCCGTCCGCGGTGGTGCACGCGCCCTGACGCAGTTCGTCGGCCTCGATGCGGATGTCGGCCTCGCAGCCGGTGAGTCCGGCGATCACCTCGACCTTCGCCGGGGCGACGACCCCGGCCGCGGGGGCGGCGGAGATCTTCGCCGGGTCGCTGTTCACCGCGACCTCCTGCGCGCCACCGCCGCAGGCCGTGACGAGGGCGAGCGGCAGCAGGCCTGCGACGAGTGCGGCGCCCCGCGGGAGGCGGGCGGTGGTGGGGGTGCGGCCGGTGTGTGTCCGCCGCGGCTGCTGTGGCACGTGCCTCTCCGTCTCCCGGTCCTGGGCTGCGCCCGGCCGTCGGCGGCCGGGTGTACGACTGCCCAGGGGTACGGCCGGTTCCGGGAGGTTGTTCAACTCCCGTGCGCCGGAAGACCACCACCGCCGACCGGTCGGCTCGGCCCGACGCCGATCGGCCACTTTCCCCGGGCCGCGCACCCGGCGCACGGCCGGTACCGCATGATGAGCGGGCCATGCAGCCGCCCGCGACGACACCACGGCCGCCGCTGCCCGTCCTGCGGGCCGCGGTGTTCGCCGTCGTCGGCACGGTGCTGGGGACCGGCGCGCACCACCTGCTCGCGGAGCGGCCGGTGCCGTGGGGGCGGGGCGCGACCGCGGCCGTCGTGCTGTTCGGCGTGGGACTGGCCGGCGCGCGCCGCCCGCGCCGTCCGGCCACGGTCGTCGTCGTGAGTGTCCTGGCGCAGTCCGGGCTGCACCGGTGGCTGACGCACACCGGGCACCCGCAGGCGCCGCCCGCCGCACACGTCCACGCCCCGCACGACGTCCACGCGGCCCGGCACGTGCGGCTGCACGACTCCCTGGCCATGACGGCGGCCCACACCCTGGTCGCGGCGGGCGTCGCCGTCCTGCTGCACCGCGCGGACACGGTGTGCTGGTCACTGACGCGCGGGCTGACGGCCGCGCTCGACGCCGTCCGCGCCCGTCTGCTCCTCGGGGCGGCGCGGCGCGTGGATTCCGCGCCCGGTGCGCCGGTCGCCCTCGTCGCGGCGGAGGGGGACCGGCTGCCCGTCTTCGGGCCGGTGCTGGCGCACGCGCTGGTCCGGCGGGGCCCTCCCCGGCCGAGGTCCGCCCTCGTCAACCGACCTCGCGGGGAAGCCCGTTCGGCGCTCGCCGTACGGCCCCCGCCACCCTCCCGTGCCTGGAGAGACCCATGTCCCGCATCACCCTGCCGCGCGGCGCGCGGCACCTGACCCTCGCGGTGGCCGCCGCGACGACCGCCGCCCTGCTGGCCGCCGTTCCGGCCGCCGCCCATGTCGAGGTCGAGTCGGCCGGCGCGCAGGCCCTCGCCGAGAACGTCCGGCTCACCTTCACGGCCGAGTCGGAGTCCGCCACCGCCGGCATCACCGAACTGCGGGTGGTCCTGCCCGAGGGCATCGAGCCGGCCGACGTGACCTACGGCGAGGGCCCGGCGGGCTGGGAGTTCGCCGCCACCGCCGACGGCTACCGCGTCGGGGGCCCGGCCGTGAAGGTCGGCGAGGACGTCGAACACTCGGTGGTCGTGAGGCAGTTGCCCGACGCGAAGGAGCTGGCGTTCAAGACGCTCCAGACCTACGGCGACGGCAAGGTCGACCGCTGGATCGAGCTGGGCGGGTCCGGCGACGACGACCACGGGCACGGCAACGAGGCGCCCGTCCTGAAGCTGAGGGCGGCCGCGCCCGGCGCGCACACCGTCAGCCCCTCCCCCAGTGTCCCGGCGAGCCCCACGGCGACCCCGGCGCCGACGGCCGGGGGAACCGCCACCGGCCCCTCCCCACAGGCGGCCGACACCGCGAAGGACGACGAGGGGGGCCTGTCCGCGGGCGCCTGGACCGGCATCGTCGCGGCGGCCCTGGCCGCGGTCGCGGCCGCGGTGTTCCTCGTCCGTCGCCGGGGCGCCGCCCGGGAGTAGCCGACCGCGCACGCGGCCGAGGGCCTTCGCACACGGGTGTGCGGGGGCCCTCGGCCCGCCGTGCGGACGACCCGTCGGCCACGCCGCCTGTCCGCTCCCCCGGCCTGTCCGCTCCCCCGGTGTGTCAGCCGTGCGGTGCCTGTCCGCTCACCCGGTGGTCGGCGTGGCTCAGCGCCTCCAGGACCAGGCGCCGCAGATGGCCGTCGCTGAGCCGGTAGTGGATGTGCCGGCCGTCGCGGCGGGTGTCCACGAGCCCGGCGAGCCGCAGCTTCCCGAGGTGCTGGCTGACCGCCGTCCGGGAGGCGCCGCAGCGTTCGGTGAGGGAGCCGACGTCCGACTCGCCCTGCGCCAGCAGCCACAGCAGGTGCAGCCGGGTGACGTCCGACAGCATCGCGAACACCCCGGTGGCCTCGGCCAGCCGCGCGCTGTCGGGGGCCCGCAGATGCACATCGGCCGCAGGTGAGATGGGGTGGCTGTCGGACATGGGGCCAGCCTAGAGCCATCCGTCCGCGGGGCGGTCATCCGCCCGGGGGGGCGACCGGGCGGCCGGGGATCGCGTGCGTCCGGGACCGCGCACATGTCACTTCATCATGTGCACAGATGCGCACATGACAGCTACACTCGTGGCACCGACCCGGACCGCGCCGCCGAGGGGGCCTCCCGCATGCTCGCCGTCCTGCGCAACCGCAGCTACCGCCATCTCTTCGCCGCCCAGGTCGTCGCCCTGGTCGGCACGGGTCTGGCGACCGTGTCCCTCGGGCTGCTGGCCTATGACATCGCGGGCGCCGACGCCGGTTCGGTGCTCGGCACCGCGCTCGCGATCAAGATGGTCGCGTACGTGGCGATCGCCCCGGCCGTGGGCGCGCTGGCCGAAGGCCTCCCCCGCAAGGCCCTCATGCTGTCGGCGGACCTCACCCGTGCCGGGGTCGCCCTGCTGCTCCCCTTCGTCGGCCAGGTGTGGCAGGTGTACGTCCTGGTCTTCGTGCTCCAGTCCGCCTCGGCCGCGTTCACCCCGGCCTTCCAGGCCGTCGTCCCCGAGGTGCTGCCCGAGGAGCGCGACTACACACGGGCGCTGTCGATGTCCCGGCTCGCGTACGACATGGAGAGCCTGTTCTCACCGGCCCTGGCGGCGGCCCTGCTGTCCGTCGTCACCTACAACCGGCTGTTCACGGGCACCGCCCTGGGTTTCCTCGCCTCGGCCGCACTCGTGGTGTCCGCCGCCCTGCCCCCGGTCCGCCCGGCACGGGCGGGCGGTGCCCGCGCCCGGGCCGCGGCGGGCACCCGGCTGTTCCGCACCGTCCCCGCGCTGCGGGCGCTGCTCGCCCTCAACCTCGCGGTGGCCGCGGCGAGCGCGACGGTGACCGTCAACACCGTCGTCTACGTCCGCGGCTTCCTGGACCTGCCGACCGGCGCCGTGCCCCTCGCGCTCGGCGCGTACGGCGCCGGCTCGATGACCGTGGCCCTGGTCCTGCCCCGACTGCTCGACCGGGTGCCGGACCGGACGGTGATGGTGCGCGGGGCCGCGCTGCTCGGGGTCGTCTTCGCGGCGCTCGGTGCCGTCACCGGCGCGGACGGCGGCGGTTGGCGGTGGCCCGCCCTGCTCGTCGTGTGGGCCGCCTTCGGTGCCGCCTGCGCGATGGTGCTGACGCCGACCGGACGACTGATCCGCCGTGCGGCGCCGGCCGAGGTGCGGACGGCGGCCTTCGCGGCGCAGTTCTCGCTGTCGCACGGCTGCTGGCTGCTGACGTACCCGCTGGCGGGCTGGCTGGGAGCGACGGCCGGACTCGGGTGGGCGGTGGCCGCTCTGGGCTCGATCACCCTGGGAGCCTCGCTGACGGCGGTGCGGCTGTGGCCGGCGCCGCCGCCTCCCGCGCGGGCGGACCCGCCCGCGGGGTACCCGCACCTGGCGCGTGCCCGAGGCGTACGGTCCGGCCGCCGGCATCGCCACGGCACCCTCGCGGACGGGGCGCACGCCCGCCCGTAGCCTCTGGCGGGCACGGTGGACGCCCGCTCCCAGATCCCCTCAGGGGCGGTGCACGCCGCTCCCGGCACGCTCGCGAACCGGCGTGCGCCCCCTCCCAGCACCCTCGCGCACGGCACGTGCCGGGATGTTTCAGCGTGTTCCGGGTAGGGCTGCCCCAGGCAACCCGGAGGAGTCCATGTCCCCTGCGTCCCCTGCGACACGACGTGCGGCCCGCTGGGCGGCCACCGCCGCCGCACTCGTCCTCACCGGCGCCTGCGGCAGCGGCGGCGAAGGCGACGACACGGCACGGACGACGCCGGCCCCGCCGCCCACCGCCTCCACGGCGGCACCGGCCTCCGTCGGCGGCTCCCCATCGCCCACCGCGCAGTCCCCCACCCCCACGGGCACCGCCCCGGCGGACCCGGACGGCGCCGAGCGGGACATCCGGGCCGCGTGGGAGACCCTCTTCGCCCCGGGCTCCTCCGTCGACGACCGGAGCGGGGTGGTCGAGGACGGCCCCCAGAACGCCCTGATGATCGAGAACCTCTTCGCCGACCGCCTCGGCAGCCGCCTGCGCGCCACGGTGACCTCCGTGGCCTACACGACGTCCCAGGACGCCGCCGTCGGCTACACCCTCACCCGCGACGGCCGGGCGCTGGACCCCGGCGGGCCGGGTGCGGCCGTCCGGCAGGGTGACACCTGGAAGGTCGCACTGCGCACGGTCTGCGCCCTGACCCGGTACGCCGAGGACGCGCCCAGGGCGCCGAGGTGCGACGAGTCCGGGGCGCCGTCGGCCACGGCGGGGGCGCGGCCGTAGGCCGTCCGTTCAGTCCTTGCGGCTCACCGCCGCGTCGAGCAGCGGGCCGAGTTCGCGGGCCGCGCTCGTCAGCGCCCGCACGTCCTGCTCGGCGCGGGCGATGAGGATCGCCCCCTCCAGGGCTCCGATCATGAGCGTGGCCAGCGGTGCGGACCGTTCCGGCGGGACCCCCATGCCGGTCAGGGCGTCGGCCACGGCGCCGTTCCAGGCGGCGAACGCGGCGGCCGCGGCCTCCCGCGTGGTCTCGACGGACTCGGCGCAGTCCACCGTGGCCGCGGCGACGGGGCAGCCGCCCGCGAACCCGGCCGACTCGTACTCGTCGGTCCACTGCCGCACCATCTCGCCGAACAGGGCGCTCGGCGTCGGCTCGGGCAGCGCGGCCAGGAACCGGGTCACCCGGTCGGCCGCGTAACGGCCGGCCCAGGCCAGCGCCTCGTTGACCAGCTGCTCCTTGCCGCCGGGGAAGTAGTGCTGGAGCGAGCCCCGGGGCGCCCGCGCGTGGGCGGCCACCTCGCGCATGCCGGTGGCGCCGACGCCGTCGCGCCGGACGAGCTGGGCCGCGCTGAAGACCATCCGCTCACGCGGCCCCCGTCCGGACGGCGCCATGGTCGACCTCCAGGATGTCGCGACTGACCGGCGCCCACTCTATGACAGCCGTCATGGAGCACCTACCATGACGGCTGTCATAGTCGCCGGCCCAGGGCGACGGCAATGGCTCCGCCTCGGCACGGGCCAGGAAAGGCAGCACATGACGTACACCGGTTTCCTCGGCCTCGGGGTCATGGGGCAGCCCATGGCACTCAACCTCGCCCGAGCCGCGACGCCCCTCCTCGTGTGGAACCGCACCCCCGGCCGCTGCGAGCCGCTGCGCGCCGCCGGGGCCGAGGTCGCGGCGAGCCCCGCCGAGGTCTTCGAGCGGGCCGGCACGGTGATCCTCATGCTGGCCGACGAGACGGCCGTCGACGCGGTCCTCGGCCGCGGCACCCCGGACTTCGCCGCCCGCGTCGCCGGACGCACCGTCGTGCACATGGGCACGACCGCGCCCGAGTACTCCGGCGGCCTGCGGGACGACGTCCTGGCCGCGGGCGGCCGTTACGTGGAGGCGCCGGTCTCCGGCTCGCGAGTCCCGGCGGAGCAGGGCGAGTTGGTCGCCATGCTGGCCGGTGACGACGACACCGTGGCGGCGGTACGGCCGCTGCTCGGCCCGCTGTGCCGCGAGACCTTCGCGTGCGGTCCGGTCCCGGGCGCCCTGCTGATGAAGTTCTCGGTGAACCTCTTCCTCATCACCCTGGTCACCGGTCTGGCCGAGGCCTTCCACTTCGCCGACCGGCACGGACTGGACCGGCGCCTGCTGCGGGACGTCCTGGACGCGGGCCCGATGGCCAGCGCGGTCTCCCGGATGAAGGCGCCCAAACTGCTGGCCCGCGACTTCACCGTCCAGGCGGCGGCCGCGGACGTCCTGAAGAACAACCGCCTGATCGCGCGGGCCGCCCGCACGGCGGGCATCGCCTCCCCCCTTCTCGACGTCTGCCACGCCCTCTACGGCGAGACCGTCGAACAGGGCCACGGCGACGAGGACATGGCGGCCGTCCTGCACGCGCTGGAGGCCCGCACCCGGGGCTGAGGGGGCACCCGGTGCCGGGCGGTCACGGGACGGCAGCCGTGACCTTCGGTACGGCAAGGCCGATACTGCTGGTGCTGTCGGACCGGATCGAAGAGGTGCCGTCCACCTTCCCGACCGGGCCTTCGCCTTCGGCGCGTTCGGCCCGCCCGGCATCGGGCCCACACGGGCTCCGGCCGGACCGGGCAGCAACGCCCGGACCGGGTGCCTGCCACCCGCCGGCGCACCCGCAGGGTGCGTCACTTCCACGGCTGCCGCTCGATCGGCGACGGCACCCCGCGGGGCGTCCACCGGGAGGACGCCCCCTCGAAATCGCAGCCCGGCTCGATCCGGCGAACTCATGCGGGCGTTCACAGCACCCGGGGAGCAGCGGCTGCCGTCCCGGGCGTGGCGGCCAGCAGCAGGCCGACCTCCATGAGGATGGGCCTGGAATCCAACCGGTGGTACGAGGCAGGGCGGCGCTACCTGCCGCGCGGCGCCGGCGCGGTCCTGGCCTTCGAACTGCGGGACGGGGTCGAGGCCGGCAAGCGGTTCGTCGACGGCGTCGAACTGTTCAGCCGTCTCGCCGACATCGGCGACGTACGCAGTCTCATCATCCATCCGGCGTCCACCACCCACAGCCAGTTGGACGAAGCCCAGTTGGCGGCGACCGGCACCTCGCCCGGCCTGGTTCGGCTGTCGGTCGGCATCGAGAGCCTCGACGATCTCAAGGCGGACCTGGAGGCCGGATTCCGCGCCGCGAAGGGCGCGTCCTGAACACCGTACCGGCGACCTCCGGGGTCCCCCTCCCGCCGGCCTCCGGGGCCTGGCGGGAGGGGGACCCTCCGGGCCGCCGCCAACGGCATGTGCGGGAGAAACCAATGCCGTTGGAGGCCGGAGGTGAACTTCCCCGTGTGCGGCTCGCGTTCGAGACCTGGGGGCAGCCGGCGCCGGACCGCTCCAATGCCGTACTGGTGCTCCACGCGCTCACCGGCGACAGCCATGCCGCCGGACCGGCCGAGCCCGGCCACCCCACCCCCGGCTGGTGGGACGGGCTCATCGGGGCCGGTCTGGCCTTGGACACGGACCGCTGGTTCGTCGTCGCCCCCAATGTGCTGGGCGGCTGCCAGGGCAGTACCGGACCGTCCTCGACGCGTCCCGACGGACGACACCGGGGTGGCTCCTCCCCCGCTCTGACACAACGTGACCGGGTCGCCGCGGAGGCCGGTCCGGCCGACGCGCTCGGCATCGACCGCTGGGCCTTGGTGGTCGGCGGCTCCATGGGCGGAATGCGCACCGTGGAGTGGGCCGTGTCATGTCCGGAGCGCACGGGCGCACTCCTCCTGCTCGCGTCCACGGCGGCGGCGAGCGCGGAGCAGATCGCCTGGGCCGGCATCCAGCTCCATGCCATCCGCGGCGACCCGTACTGGCGCGGCGGCGACTACCACGGGCCGGGGTCCGCACGCGGGGCTCGGCCCGGCCCGCCGCCTCGCCCACGTCACCTACCGCAGTGAGCCGGAGCTGCAGGTCCGCTTCGGTCGCACGCCCCAGGGTACGGAGGACCCCTGGAACGGCGGCCGGTACCAGGTCGAGTCCTATCTCGACCACCATGCCGCCAAGCTGGTGCGCCGCTTCGACGCGGGCAGCCATGTCGTGCTCGCAGAGGCCATGAACACGCACGACATCGGTCGCGGCCGTGGCGGTACGCGCGCCGCGCTGCGCCGTGTGACCGCCAGGACGCTTGTCGCCGGAGTGAGCTCGGACCTCCTGTACCCCCTCACCCAGCAGGCTGAGCTGGCCGCCGGGATCGACACAGCGGATCACCTCCGGGTGATCGAATCCCCCTACGGTCACGACGGTTTCCTCATCGAGGTCGAGCAGGTCGCCGCGTTGGTACGCGAACTCCTCGGTTAGCGGCTGTCGTCCAGGTCCGCCGATGTGATCGCCTCGGAACCCGGCTCGCGACACGGACCGGCGGATCCCGGAGGACACGTCTTCGAGCTGTCGCAGTACACCGGCCTGTGCTCAACCGGCCTCGCCCATCAGCCGGTCGAGTGTCGTCCGGGCATGGAGTACCGCCTCCTCCGCGGCCAGCCGTGTGCCACGGTCGAACGCCTCCGCGAAGGCGGGCCCGCCCAGGGCGGCCCGTGCCGCCACCGCGATGCGGTCGACGTCTGCGCGCTCGGCGGGCGGCAGTGGGGCGCCCACGCCTCGCCGGGCCGCATCCGCCGCGCCGAGCAGTACGACTGCGCACGTGGCGGCACGTTCGTCTCCGCGCAAGGCCAACGCTCCCGCGAGACCCTCCAGCGACAGCGCGAGGGCGCGCGGCTCGCCGAGGGAACAGGCGACGTCCAGACCACACAGGTGGTGAGCGGTGGCACGGGCCGCGTCGCCGCGGAGTTCCGCGACGAAGCCGAGTTCGGCCAGGAGGAGGTGGTCGCCCGCCCGGGACGAGACGTCCGCGTAGCCGTCGCCGATGTGCAGCAGGTGCGCTTCGGCGGCGTCGAGGTCGCCGGAGCGGCGCGCGCCGAGGGCGAGGCCCATCTCGGAATGGATCTCACCGTACTTGTAGCCCTGTTCGAGGGCGATGCGGCGGGCCTGCTCGTGCAGGTCGCGGGCTCGGTCCCAATCGCGGGCGAGCAACGCGAGCCGGCCGAGCCCGGAGAGCCGCGCCGAAACCTCCGCCTCCAGTCCCAGCTCCCGGGCCATCCTGAGCCCTTCGTGCTGGCGGTGTGCCGCTTCCCGGTACTCGCCCTTGATCTCGGCCAGCGCGGCCAGCGGCGAAACAGTCTGCAACTCTCCCCAGCGGTCGCCCAGTTCGCGGAAGAGACCGGCACTGCGCAGCCCGTCGCGGCCGAGCCCGGCCAGGTCGCCGCGGACCAGCGCGAGCATCGCCCGCAGGCCGAGCGCGGCGGCGGTGCCCCACTGGTCCTTCGTGGCGGCGGAGAAGGCGAGGACACGGGTGTTCAGCTCGTCGCCGTCGGTGATGGCACCCGCGCTGAACAAGCCGTACGCGCACAGCCACAGGGCGCGGGCCCGGTGCACCGTGTCGGGAACGGCCTCGACGGCACGGATGGCGGAGGCCGCGCCGGGCTCGCCGGTGAGAAGCGCGAACGCGGCGTGCAGCAGGACGAGTTCAGGGGCAATGCGACCGGGCGGATCCGCGCCCCGCGAGAGGGCGTCGAGGACGGCCCGCAGGCTGCGGCGGGCCTCGGTGAGGCGGCCCCGCAGGAGCCACCACCAGGACAGGGCGGTGGCAAGCCGTACGGCGTCGTCCGCGTCGTCCGCGGCAGCGCGGCGCAACGCCTCGTCGAACGCCGCGCGCAGATTACCGGTCTCGGCGTCCAGACGGGCGAGCCAGGACTGCTGCCCGGCAGCGCGCAGCTGAGGCTCCGCACGTTCGGCGAGGGCAAGGTGGTGACGCAGATGGCGGTCACGTACGGCGGTGAGGTCCTCCATTTCGTGCAGTCGCTCCCTCGCGTACGCGGAGACGGATTCCAGGAGCCGGTAGCGCCGCCCGGCCGGCACGTCCACGACGGCGACGAGGGACCGGTCGACCAGCCGCGTCACGAGATCGAGCACTTCGTCGCGGGTGACCCCCTCCCCCGCGCACACCGCTTCGGCGGCCTCGAGGTCACAGCCGTCGCTGAAGGCGGCAAGGCGGCGCAGGACGATGCGCTCGGGCGCGCTGAGCAGTTCCCAGCTCCAGTCGATCACCGCTCGCAGGGTCTGCTGACGGGCCGGCGCCCCACGCCGTCCCGCGGTCAGGACCCGGAACCTGTCGCTGAGCCGGGCGGCCAGCTCCCGCACGCCCAGGGCGCGTACGCGGGTCGCGGCGAGTTCGAGTGCGAGCGGAATGCCGTCGAGGCGGCGGCAGATCTCGACGACGGTGTCCCGGTCGCCCGGGTGGGACGTGTCCGGGTCGAGCGGGAAGCCGGAGGCGGAGGCACGCTCCATGAACAGCCGCACGGCGTCGGCGGTCGGGAGGGGCTCGACCAGGAACACCTCCTCGCCGGTCAGACCCAGCGGTTCCTGGCTGGTGGCGAGGACGTGCACGCCGGGCGCGGCGTGCAGGAGTGCCTCGGTCAGTTCGGCTGCGGCCTCGATGACGTGCTCGCAGTTGTCCAGGACGAGCAGGGTGCGACGGTCCCGCAGGGCAGCGGTGAGGTGGTGCACCGGGGAGGGGGCGCCGGTGCACGTGCCCGGCAGGACGGAGGGAGCGTCGTCCCTGATGCCGAGGGTGGTGGCGACGACCTGGGCGAGGTCGGCGGCGGTACCGACACGGGTGCCGGCGAGTTCGACCAGCCAGACGCCGTCGGGAAGTTCACCGGCGTCGGCCGCTGCCGCGGTGCCCGCCGCCACGGCCAGGCGGGTCTTGCCGACGCCGCCGGGGCCGGTGAGGGTGACCAGCCGTGCCGAGCCGAGAAGGTGTGAGAGGCCGGTGAGGGCCTGGTGCCGGCCGATGAGGGGAGTGAGGGGAACGGGCAGGTTCGAGCGGATGCCGGTCGGGGGCAGGTCCTCGAACGCGGCGGGCGGTCGTTGCGCGTGGCGGCGGGGAGCTCCCCCGTCCGAGCGGGGCCGGGAACCCGGGGAAGGCCGGCCACGCCGTCCGCCGCCGGGTGCGCCGGGGACGGGGGCCAGCTCGGGATCCTGCCGGAGCACCGCCTGGTGCAGTGCGCTGAGCTCGGGGCCGGGATCGACCCCGAGCTCCCCGACGAGGCGGGATCTCAGGTCCTCGTACGACGCGAGGGCCTCGCTCTGACGTCCCGCCACGTAGAGGGCCCGGATCTGCAGGGCACGCAGGCGCTCCCGCAGCGGGTGCTGAGCCACGAGGTCGGCGAGCTCTCCCGCGAGGAGCACATGGCCGCCCGCCTCCAGACGGGCTTCCGCCTGTTCCTCCAGCACGGACAGTCGCTGTTCCGCGAGGCGCTGCGCGGTTCCCCGCACGAACTCCTCGTCCGCGAAATCCGCGTATGCGGGCCCCCGCCACAGTTCGAGGGCCTGGGTGAGCAGCGCGGCTCGCGCACCGGGGTCCTGGACGAGGCGGGCCTCGGCGGCAAGGGCGCCGAACCGTCCGGCGTCCACCTCGTCGCCGTCACCGTCGAGCCGCAGCCGGTAGCCCGGCGGCTGCCGCACCACCCGATCCCGGCCGAGGACCCGGCGCAGCTGGGAGACCCTGGCCTGCAGGGCGCCCGTCGGCCTGCCCGGCGGGCGGTCGCCCCACAGGTCGTGGATGAGGCGGTCCGCCGCGACCGGGCCCCCGCCGTGCGCGAGCAGGTTCGCGAGCAGCGCGCGGACCTTGACTTCGGGGACTTTGACCGTCTCTCCCCCGTCGTCCCACACCACCAGTGGCCCAAGCACCCCAAACCGCATGCGAGCCACTGTATATGTACCTGCATATGTACGGTGGCCGCCGTCTCCGGTTGCCCGGCCCGCCGCTCCACCGACGGAGCGGGCCCCCGGCGGCGGGGAAGTCCACCCGCTTCCCTCTTCGGACGGATCTTCACCCACTCGTCCGGTGCGACCGGCCGGCCCGCAGCCGTTCCGAAGGATTTCCGAAGCGCCCCCGCGCACAGTCGTTCCCGACGGGTGGCACCGCGCGCCCGGCGAGAACAGCGCATCCGGGGAAGGAGCGGCGCACATGGCCAAGTACGCGGACAGGAGGGCCGTGGTGGTGGTCGGTGCGGCGAGCGGCATCGGTCTGGCCATCGCCAAGCGCCTCGTGGAGGGAGGCGCGGAGGTCCTGCTGACCGCCCCTACCCCGCAGGAGTGCGTCCGTATGGGCGACGAGCTGGGCTCCGCCGCCCGTGTCGTCGCACCGGCCGCACTCGAGGGCTGCCTCGCCCCGGGAGACGGCGTCGATCTCCTTTTCGCCGACGCCATGTCCACGGTGCAGGCCCTGGTGCCGAGCCTGAGGGACGGCGGCGCGGTCGTCCTCACCGCCCTTGCCCCGTCGCCCGCCTCCGTGCACGCGCTCGCCAGGGAGCTCGTCTCCCGGGGCATCCGCGTCAACGCGGTGGCCCCGGGCTGTATCGAGGCGCCGGGCGGCGGCGCCGTCCCCCTGCCGCCGTTGGGCCGTCTCGGCGCCGCCGAGGAGGTGGCCCGCGCCGCGCTCTTCCTGGCAACGGACGCGACCTTCACGACGGGCGCCCGGCTGCCGGTCGACGGCGGACTCGGTCCCCCATGACCCGACAAGCACGGTGCCCGGCCACCACCCGCGATCCGACGCAACGCGTCACCGAGAACACATGACCGGTCCCCGGCTCGGCACCGCCCCCGGACACCGCACCCCGGGCGACCGGAAGACGACACGTCCCCAGAGAATCCGGAGCACACCACATGAGCACCGCACCCGACACCGAGGCCGGTTCAGTCTCGGGCACCGGCACCGCGTCAGGTCCGGAGGGCGGAGTCGAGGGGCAGCAGAAGCTCCCGCTCCTCGCCCTCCTCGCCCTGGCCACCGCCGTCTTCGTCACCAGCCTCACCGAGACCCTCCCCGCCGGCCTCCTCCCCGCGATCAGCAACGACCTGCACGTGAGCGAGTCCGCGACCGGGCAGACGGTCACCGTCTACGCGATCGGCACCGCACTGACCGCGATCCCGCTGACGGCGGCCACCGCGGGCTGGCGGCGCAAGCGGCTGCTGCTGACCGCCATGGGCGGCTTCGCCCTCGCCAACACCGTCACCGCGGTGTCGTCCCACTACGGGCTGACGATGGCGGCACGCTTCGTCGCGGGTGTGGCGGCCGGTCTGGCCTGGGCACTGCTCGCCGGGTACGCGCGGCGCATGGCACCCGGCCACCTCCAGGGCAGGGCGATCGCCATCGCCATGGCGGGCATTCCCCTCGCACTCTCGCTCGGTGTGCCCGCCGGAACCTTCCTCGGCAAGGTGACCGACTGGCGTGTGGCCTTCCTCGCGATGACGGCGCTCACCGTGGTGCTTCTGCTGTGGATCGTGGCGGCCGTGCCGGACTACCCGGGTCAGGAGCGCGGCGAGCAGCCGAAGATGCTGCACGCCCTGCGCGTTCCGGGCGTGACCCCGGTCCTGTTCGTCACACTGGTCTTCGTCCTGGCCCACACCATCCTGTACGCCTACATCGCCAGCTTCCTCGACGACCTGGGCATGAGCGACAACACCGACCTCGTGCTCCTCGTCTTCGGCGCCACGTCACTGGCGAGCATCTGGATCGTCGGCGCCCAGATCCACCACCGGCTGCGCGTCCTCACTGTCACCAGCACCTTGCTGGTCGCCGTGGCCGCGGCGCTCCTGGCGGTCCTCGCCGACCACACCGCCCTCGTCTACCTCGCCGCCGTCCTGTGGGGCCTGGGATGGGGTGGCGTACCCACCTTGCTGCAGACCGCCGCGGGCGACGCGGGCGGCGATCACGCCGACGCGGCACAGGCGATGCTCGTCACGCTGTGGAACGTCGCCATGGCAGCCGGCGGGATCATCGGCGGCATCCTGCTCGACCTGATCGGCAGCGACTCCTTCCCCTGGACCGTTCTGCTGCTCCTGTTGCCGGTCCTCGCGGTCGTCCTCTCCGCACGCAGCCACGGCTTCCCCGCCGGGCGGAGCGCCGTGTAGGGCGGCGGCCGACGCCTTCGGAATCCTCGAGCGCGGGGATTCCGAAGGCCTTGCCCGATGATTCGCCCGCTTCACCAAGCAATTTGTTCATATGTTTTTGACAATTCATCGCTCTCCCGCTCACAACGGTGTCCACGCCAGGCCCTGAGCACGTTTCCGCTGCTCAGACCGCGAAGTTACAAAGTGAACGACCGACCGCTGAAATTTTCACTTCGAACGGTATTTTGATACCTCGTACAGATGCGTTACGCACCGGCCCCGGTGCGTGAGTGTCGCGGATACGAGGGGGCGTAGCTTCACATGCCATCAAGCGGGAGACGAACGACGGTGGGCGATGGTGCGCGCACGCAGATGTTCGTGGAGGACGTTTTCGGATCGCTCCAGCGGGTGGAGCAACGCCGTTGGGCCCGAGCGTATCTGTGGGCCCTGACCCACATCTCGGGCAAGAAGACGCCGAGGCGTCTGGCGCGGGCCGGGTCGTTACCCTCGGCTGCGGTGAACGGCCTGCATCAGTTCATCAACGGCAGTCCGTGGGACTGGCAGCCCGTGCGGCGCAGGCTCGCCCTGTGGGTTTCCGCCAACGCGGCGCCGTACGCCTGGACAGTGGCCGAACTCATCATCCCCAAGAACGGCGAACACTCCGTGGGCGTGCACCACCGAGTGGACGCCGCGACCGGCCGTACCGTCAGCTGCCAGCGCGCGATCGTGCTCTTTCTGGCCACCGACACCGACTGCTTTCCCGTGGACTGGAGTCTCGTGCTCAGCGGTCCCTGGGACTGGGACGTGGAACGCAGACGCCGCGCGCGTGTACCGGAGGCGGAGCCGGCCCGCCCCGCCGGTGCCCACGTCCTCGGCTACGCCGCCGACGTGCTCGCACAGCCCCTGCTGCCACGCGTTCCCTGGGTCCTCGACCTGACGCGGTGCGAGGACGCGAGCGGCGTGCTCGCGGGACTCGCCCGGCAGGGCGTCGACATGGTGTGCGAGGTAGACCCGGATCAGGTCGTCCTCATCGGACGGCACACTCCCACGGTGAGCACCGTGGGCGCGCTGATGGAGATGCGTCACGCCCGGAAACCACACCTGATGACGCGCCAGGCCCCGGGCGGCCGGGCCAGGACGGTGCCGGTCTACAGCTGCACCGGCACCGTGCGCCTGCCGCTGCTCGGCAACGGTGGGGAGGGGAACTCCCGCGAATACCGCGTCCTGAAGCGGCCCGACCCGGACGGCCGGCGGTCCCCCCGGTACTGGATCACCAGTCTCACGGACCGCGACGTGGAGGAGGTTCTCGCCCTCGTCCGCGGCCTTGTCGCCACCGTGGCGGCCGTCACCACCATGCGGGAACGATTCGGCGTGCTCGACTTCGAAGGCCGTTCCTTCCCCGGCTGGCACCATCACATGACCATGGCCTCGGCCGCATACGTCTACCAGCGCCTGCACGCCGCTCCCCCGGCGCCGACCGTGTCGCCGCCCCCCGAGCTCATCGGGACCGCGAGCTGACGAGAGGTGAGGAGAGCCACGAGAAAGGGCGGAACGTATGACGACCGTACTGGTGGTGGAGCAGAACGCCTCCGTCGCCGAGGCGATGGTGCACAGTCTCGGACGCCAGGGGTACAGGGCTCGCAGCGTCGACACGGGGGCTCGGGCACTGCGGGTGTACCGCGAAGCGGACCTGGTGCTGCTCTCCCTGGAACTGCCCGACATGGACGGACTGGAGGTGTGCCGGTCCCTGCGCAGCGGCGGCGACAAGCCCCTGATCGCCGTCACCGATCTCGACGACGAACTGGACCGGGTCCTCGCCCTGAAGGCCGGCGCGGACGACTGCGTGGTGAAGACCTGGGGATTCCGGGAGATCGGCGCCCGCATCGAGGCGGTACTGCGACGCGCCCGCCCCCTACCGGGTACGACGGGAACCATTTCCCTGCATCCTCTCCACATGGATCCACGCACCCAGGAGGTGCGCCTGCACGACCGGTTCGTCCCCGTCACTTCGAAGGAGTTCGAACTGCTCTACGCCCTGGCCGCCGCTCCCGAAACCGTCCTGTCGAGAAAAGCCCTGATGGCGAAGGTATGGGGCAGCGACTGGGTGTGCGCCAGCCGCACCATCGACACGCATGTGAGCAGCCTGCGGGCGAAGCTCGGCTCCAGCGGATGGATCATCACGGTACGGGGGGTCGGCTACCGGATGGGGCACGCCCGGCGCGCGCTCGAGGCGTCCGAGAGCTGAACCGCCGTACGACACGGCCGGGCCGGTGGCCCCGGGGTGGCGAACGCTCCGGGGCCATGACGGTGTCAGGCAGCCGCGCGCTCCAGGCGCCGCAGCAGCGGGTGTCCGGCGGGAGTGCCGTCGCCCGCGACTCGCCGCGCCCACCAGGCCGACGCCAGGTTGGAGGTCAGCAGTGTGCGGTCGGCGTCCTCCCGGACGAGCTCGGCGAGGGCGGCGAGCGTGGCCATGCCCGTACCGGTGAACAACAGCGCGGTGTCGTCGGGGAGTTTCCGCGCCCGTATGCGCTCGAGGATCACCTCTGTCGTGACCTCGTACGGGTCGTAGCGGTCGTCCCCGGACGGATCCTGTGCCGCCGGAACCCGCACGACACCGTCGACCGCGAGGCCGGCCTGCTCCCAGAAGGCGCGGGAGGTGTCGGTGAGCCACGACTCGTACGGGGAGACGAGCGTCAGACGGGTCACGCCCAGCGCACCGCACGCCGTGAGGATCGCCTGCGTCGACGACTGCACGGGGAAACCCACACGCGCGGACAGTTCGGCGCAGAAGGTCCGGTCGCCGTCCGGGTCCAGCAGATAGTGCGAGGCACTGCACGCCACCACGGCGGCGTGCAGACGCATGCGGCCGAAGGCGCCTACGGTTTCCGGGAGCACGTCGTTGTACGTCTCCAGCATTTTCCTGAGCCCGACTCCGGGCGTCACTGGGAAACGAGACGTGTACACATTCATACGAGGACTCAGCAGGTGATGGAACTCCGGTTCCGCCGTGGGGTTTTCCGGAGGTACGACAACCCCGATCCGAGGCAGCGAAGAAAGGTTCATCGCAATACCGTACGACGGTAGCCGTATCGGTGGCCCCCCCTTTCCCTCTTCACATTCCTTGACTTTTTTCCACAGAGCCTGACTCAAGAGATCTTGCCCTTTTCCACGGTCCGGCCGAAGGTATTGATCAGCGCATCGACTGCAGCATCCCTTTGATGAGGAGTGAAGGAAATGGCCGCAGCAGAAAGCGATGAGAAGACGCCGGGACCGCCCCGCATATCGGATGCGACCTTGCGGGACTCCGCCCACATGGCAGGCGTCGAGTTCGGCCCCGGGGACGCCGCGGTCATCTCCGACCTGCTGGTGAAGACCGGCGTGGAGCTGGTCGAGGTGGGCATGGTGGCCGGTCCGGGCTCCAAGGACGCCGACCTCGTCCTCGCCACCCATGAGGCCGTCGGCCCGGAGCGCAGCATGACGCTCGTCGTCGTACGAGACCGTCGGCAGGTCGCCACGGCCCTCGACGAGGCCGAACGCCTGGGCGTGCGCCACATCATGTACTCCATCCCCACCTCCGAGCAGCACGCGAAACTGAAGCTCGGCTCACCCAGTGCCAGGTTCCTGCACGCACTCGCCCGTTCGGCGATCTCGCAGGCCAAGGACCGGGGCTTCCACGTCACCTTCAGCGGCGAGGACGGCGCCCGCACCCCCAAGGAGCGGCTCGTCCCCTACGTCACCGCGGGATTCGAGGCCGGCGCCGACCGGTTCCGGCTGGCGGAGACCGTCGCCCGTCTGTCGCCCTGGCAGATGGAGGAGGTGATCGCCGGCCTCACGGAGATCGACGGCTCGGAGATCGAGATCCATTCGCACAACATGCTGGGCATGGCCGTCGCCAACTCCCTCGCCGCCGTCCGCGCGGGCGCGCGGTGGATCTCCGCGACCGTCGGCGGCATCGGCGAGCGCGGCGGCAACGCTCCGCTGGCCGAACTGCTCACCTCGTTGCGCGTCATCCACGGCGACACCCGCTTCGACCTGACCCATCTCACCGAGCTGTCGCGGGTCGCTCTCAAGGGCGCCGGCCTCGGCGAGGCGTTCCAGCCGGGGCCGACCACGCCGCACGCCTTCGCCTACGAGCTGCCCGGTCAGCTCAGCCACCCGGAGGCGTACGAGACGCTGCCCGCCGAATCAGTCGGGAACACGAGGGAGTTGCAGGTCCGCACCCGTCTCACTCCCGCCCTGGTCACGTGGGCGCTCGCCGACTCGGAGATCTCCGTCGACGTCGAGGCCTTCACCCCGTGGCTCATCGAGCGGCAGGAACACGGCGGCCGCCCGCTGCTCGACCGGGACGCGATCCGCAAGGCAGCCATCGACTTCCAGGCCGCCTGAACCGCATCCCCACCCGACCCACTCCCTTGCCGCCATCCCCTCACCCGCCACCACCAACGGAGTTGCCCCATGTCCACCGCCACCCTCACCGGTGTCTGCCCCGAGTGCGAGACCGACCTGACCGTACCGCCGCTGGTCCAGGGCGAGACCCTCTCCTGCCCCGAGTGCATGCTCACGCTCCGCGTCGAAGCCGTCGACGACGGACGGCTGACGCTGCAGATGGTCGAGGTCCAGCTCCGCGACTGGGGCCAGTGACATGGCTGGCAAAGTGGCCATCGTCGCGGACCGGGTCGGCTGGGAGGAACGCCAACTCATACGCCGCGCTGCCGACTTCGGCCTGCGGATCGACTGGGTCGACGACGGCTCCCTGGGCCTGGGTGACGCCGGGGCACCGTCGATCGACGGCTACGACGGCCTGCTGATCCGCAGCCGCAGCTACACTCGCGGCGGTCTGCTCGCCACGCTGGCCGAGTCGACCGGCGTGCCCGTCCTCAACTCCGCCGCGGCCGTCCACGCCTGCGAGAACAAGCTGGTGCTGCGCGCCGTGCTGCGCGCCGCCGGCGTGCCGGTGCCGGAATTCCGGCTCGTCCTGTCCCGCAAGGATTTCGAGAAGGCGCTCGACGACCTAGGTCTGCCGGTGGTGCTCAAGCCCGTCTACGGCGGCATGGGCAGACGCGTCACCCTGATCCGTGACCGGGACCTGGCGCACTCCGTCTACGACTACGTCGAGGACCTCGGTCACGCCTTCGAGCAGGCATGCCTGGTGGAGCCGTACGTGAGCGGCGGCTCGGTCCGCGCTCTGGTCGTCGGCCGGCAGATCGTCGCCGCAGCCGAGTTCGAGAGCGCCGGTGCCGACTGGCGCAGTAACGCGGCGCTCGGCAACCGGAGCCGGGCACTGGCCCACGACCCCGAGGTGCAGAAGGTCGTGGACGACGTCGTGGACCGGCTCGGCGCCGGCATCTACGGAGTCGATCTGTTCAGGACACCTTCGGGCCTCCTCGTCAACGAGGTCAACCATGCCCCCGCCTGGCGGGGTGTGGCGTCGACGACGGGAGTGGACATCCCGTCGGCCGTCGCCCGGCACGTGCAGGAGACACTCGCATGATCCGTGCAGGAATCATCGGCGCCTCCGGATTCACCGGCGGTGAACTCATCAGGCTGGTGAGCCGGCATCCCGAACTCGAACTGACCTTTCTGGGCGGCAACTCCAGCGCCGGCAAGCGCCCGGCCCAGCTGCACCCCGGGCTCCGCACCGACCTGGGCCTGGCCATCGAACCCGTCACGGCCGACGCCGTCGCCGAGCGGTGCGACGTGGTGTTCCTCGCCACGCCCGCCCCGGTCTCGGCCGAGCTGGCCGTGCTCCTCGCCGACCGCGTCCCGTGTGTGATCGACCTGAGCGGTGCCTTCCGCATCCGCACCCCGGAGTTGCACGAGCGCTGGTACCCCAAGGCCGAACGGCGCGCCGAACTGGCCGACCGCTTCGTCTACGGGGTGCCGGAACTCGTCGGGGACCAGCTGGTCGGGGCCCCGCTCATCTCGGTGCCCGGTTGCTACGCCACCGCGATCACGCTGGGGCTCGCCCCGCTGACCCTCGGCCTGGGCCTCGACCTGAGGACCGTGGTGGTGGACGGCAAGAGCGGCTCCAGCGGCGGCGGCCTGCACCTGCGTACCGCCGACCTGCATCCGCTGCGCCACGGTGCCATCGCGCCGTACGCGCCGACGGGGCACCGGCACGCCGCGGAGGTCGGCGACTTCCTGAAGCGCGGCAGGCGCGGCACCATCGGCTCGCTGACCATGTCCGCGTACGGGGTGTCGCATGTGCGTGGGCTGCTCGCCAGCGCCTACGTGTTCACCGACGACGCCGTGGACGGGCGCGAGCTGCAGCGGGCGTATCTGCGCTTCTACAAGGGGCACCACTTCGTGCGGGTGCGGCGGCACACCGAAACGCTGATCCCGGTGCCGGACCCGCAGGCCGTGCTGGGCTCCAACTTCTGTGACGTGACGGTCCTGCGTGACGACGAAAGGGACGCGGGCGGCCGCATCGTCGTCCTCGCCGCCCTCGACAACCTCGTCAAGGGCGCCGCGGGCCAGGCCGTGCAGGCCATGAACAAGCGGTTCGCACTGCCCGAGGAGACGGGCCTGACGATGCAGCCGGTGATGCCCGCATGAGCGATGCCCGCGTGCACGATGCCCCGGCGAACCGGAACGACCGGACCCCGACCGTGGTGAAGCTCGGCGGCAGCTGCCTGGACGATCTCGGCGGCGCGTGGTGGGACGATCTGGCCCGGCACGGGCGGGAACGGCCGCTGGTCCTCGTGCACGGCTGGTCCAAGCCGCTGAAAAGGCTCCACCCCCGCTACAGCGAGCCGTCGGCGATCCTGCGCGACCGGTACGGCAACCAGAGCCGCTGGACCACACCCGAGGTCATCGCCGACGTCAAGACCGTCAGCGCCTCGCTGGGCGAAGAGGTCCTCGGGCGGCTGGAGCGACGCGGCGTCCTTGCCGAGCGGCTGCTCGGCAGCGACGGTCTGGTCCGCGCCGGCGAGGGCGAACGCTGGTGGTGGCAGAACAAGCAACTCGTCGAACTGGACAACCTCGTCGGCCCGATCACCGGTGTGGACCCGGCCCCGCTGAAGAACCTCCGGCCGGGCCACGCCTACCTCGTCACGCCGCTGGCCCGCAACACGGCGGGCCAGGAGGTGAACACCGATGCCGACCGGGCCGCCGCCGCCCTGGCCGGGGCCACCGACGCGGCCGACCTGGTCCTGGTCACCGACGTGGCGCACCTGCTGATCGGCGGGGAGCCGGTGCGCCGGATCACCGCCGAAGCCGCGGCGGCGTTCCGTGACAAGGGCGCCACCGGCGGCATGCGCAAGAAGCTGCGGGCCGCGGGCGAGGCCCTGGAGCGGGGCGTGCAGCGGGTGGTCATCGGCAACGCACCCGTCACGGAGCTGCTCGCCGCCCGTACCGGCACTGTCATCACGCGAGACTGAGGAGTACAGGACATGGCGCATTCACGTGTTCTGGTCGTCGACAACGGAACGCTCTCCCTCAAGCAACTGCGCAGCCGATTAGAGGAACTGGGCTCCGACACCGAGGCGGTCGACGCGGCCTCCGTACCTGCTCGGCTCGACAGGCGCCACCGGGCGATCGTGCTGAGCGGCACCAAGGTACGGGCTTATGACCGCGAGCACTACAAGCCGCTCGTCGACCTCGTCATGGGCGCCGACGTCCCGGTCCTCGGAATCTGCGGCGGCATGCAGATCCTCGCGGTCGCGGCGGGCGGCCTCCTGACGGAAGGGCCGCAGCGGGTCGGCGGCCACGAGGTCCAGGTCGACAAGGAAGATCGGCTCTTCACGTACGTGAAGCCGACGGTGACGGTTTTCCACCGCCACACCCTCTACCTCCGAGGGGCCCCGGAGGGCTTCCGCTCCATCGGCCGTTCCGCACACGCGCCCGTGGAGTTCCTGCGGTCCGACGACGGCCGGATCTACGGCGCTCAGGCGCATCTGGAGTTCCGCAGCGACGGCCTGGAGATCCTGCGCGGCTTCGCCCGGCTCTACCGGTGACGCCACGCCGCGCGCAGTCCCCCCGACCTCATCTACGTACTCGAGGACTTGGCATGAGTGATCTGGAAAACCCGCAGGAGCCCGCCTTCACGGTCCACCTGAACGGCAGCGGCGGCACGGTCAAGGGCTGGGTCGTCGTCGACACGCTGTACGACGGCCTGGCCATGGGCGGCGTCCGGATGACCCCCACGGTCACCGAGGAGGAGGTGGCCGGCCTCGCCCGCGACATGACCCAGAAGTTCACCCTCGCCGGACTGCCCATCGGTGGGGCCAAGGGCGGCATCGTCTCCGACGGCGACAACCGCGAGGAGACGTTCCGCACCTTCGGCCGCACCGTCAAACCGCTCCTGCACGGCGGCATCCATCTCGGCATCGACATGGGTGTCACCCCAGCCGACCGCGCCGTGTTCTTCGCCGAGGCCGGCTACGACCCGCGCCACCGCCTCGGCGCCCCCGACATGCCGATCGACTGGCGCACGTACTACGAGCCGCTGATCGACTGCACCGGTCACGGCGTCGGGGTCGCGGCGGTCACCGCCCTGGAAGCGAGCGGCCGCACCGGCCCGGCCCGGGTCGTCGTCCAGGGCTTCGGCGCCGTGGGCCGGGCGGTCGCGCGGTTCCTGGAGGACCGCGGTCACGTGATCGTGGGCGTCGCCGACGTGCACGGCACCCTCAGCGCGGACCGGCTGCCGGTGGCCGACCTGGTCGCCGTCACCGACGAGTTCGGGCGGATCGACCGCTCCCGGCTGCCGCAGGACGTCACCGTCTCCACCGAGCCGGACGCCTGGCTCGACATCGACGCCGACCTGCTGATCCTGGCGGCGCAGAAATACGCGCTGAACACGGACAACGCACACCGGCTGCGGGCCGGCCTGGTGGTCGAGGGCGGCAACCTCAGCTCCGACGCCGAGGCGAAGGAGAAAGCGCGGGCGTCGGGCACCGTCCTGGTCCCGGGCGTGATCGCCAACATCGGCGGGGCCGCCTCGGCCGCCCTGGCGGTCACCCGGGTCGTGCCCTTCGACCTGGCGGCGGACGCGCGCAAGGCATGGGTCTTCGCATGGGTCGGCGACCGCGTGCGCCACAACACGCGGGACCTGCTGGAGATCGCCGCCGCGCGGGCCGGCGACCCGCTGCCGGAGCTGCTCGCGGCCCGCCGCGAGGACCGCCGATGACCGGGGCCGCACACCCCGGCCCGGCAGCGGCTTCTCCCGGGGACCGCGCGGCGGAGTACCGGCGACGCGGCTGGTGGCGCGACGAGACCTTCCTCGACGACCTGCGCCGGCAGGCGCGGGAACGCCCGCACCGGCTCGCCGTCGCGGGCCGACGCGTCACCGAGTCCCGCACGGACACACTGGACTACGCGGAACTGGCCCGCCTCACCGACAGGTTCGCCCATGCGCTGCTGGACCTCGGTGTGCGCAGGGGCGACTTCGTCGCCGTGCAGCTTCCCAACCGGTGGGAGATGGTGCCGCTGATGTTCGCCTGCATGCGCGTCGGCGCCGTCATCTGCCCGATCTCCCCCGTCTGCCCCGAGGACGAGCTCCGCCACCGTCTCGCCCTCACCGAGGCCCGGGTGTGCGTCACGCTCCCCGCCTGGTCGGGCACCCCCTTGGCGGACATCGCCGTCAAGCTCAGGGACGAACTCCCCACGCTCGACGACGTGGTGGTGGTGGACGGTCCGGTGCCCGGTGGTGCGCTCTCCTTCCACGACCGCTTCGTGGCCGGCGCCGGGGAAGAGGGCCACAGCGCGGACCTGGACGGCCTGGCGCTGACGGCCGACGAGCCGTTCGTGGTCCTTTTCACGTCCGGCACCACCGGCGCGTCCAAGGGCGTGCTGCACAGTCAGAACACCGTCCACTCGGCCGTGCGCGGCTACGTCGACGCCTTCGGGGCCGGTGACGACTGGGTGGCAGCCGTGTCCACGCCGCTCGTCCACTACTCCGGCTTCGCGCAGGGCGTCCTCGCGGGTGTGATGCTCGGCGGCACCGTCGCCTTCCAGGACGTGCGCAGGAACGAGGCACTGCTCGACCTGGTGGAGCGCTACGGCGCCACGCTGCTGTACGGGCCCCCCGCCACCCTCGCCGACGTGGCCGCCTCGCAGCGGGCCGAGAAGCGCGACTCGAGCACCCTGCGTCACGTCGTGATCGGCTCCGCACCGGTCCTGAGGGAGCTGGCCGACGAGGTCCACGAAACGCTCGGCGCGCGGGTCCACTCCCTGTGGGGCATGTCCGAGAACGGGCCGGTGACCATGACCCGGCCGGAGGATCCCGAGGGCTGGGCAGCACACAGCAACGGTCGGGCCATCGACGCCATGGAGACGTTCATCGACCCCGCGGGGGTCGGGGGCGAGAACGACTCCGTGGGCCGCCTCAAGGTGCGCGGCGCATCACTCGCGCTCGGCTACCACCAGCGTCAGGACGTGTTCGCGGCGGAGTTCGGGGCCGACGGCTGGTTCGACACCGGTGACCTCGCGCGGGACGACGGCCACGGCGGTGTCCGCATCGTGGGCCGGGCCCGGGACGCGATCGAACGCGACGGCCTGGTCGCGCCCATGACGGAGCTGGAGGCGGTCATCGGCAGCCACCCGAAGGCCGCCGAGGCCGCGCTGGTCGGCCTGCCGGCAGCCGACGGCCGGGCCGGGGCGGTGATCTGCGCCGTCGTGGTCCCGAACGGCTCGGTGGGCCCGTCGCTCGACGAAGTCCGCTCGCACGTAAGGGAGTCGGGACACGATTCCCGCTTCCTGCCGGACCGCGTGGAGCTGCTCCCCGCACTCCCGAAGACGCTCACCGGCAAGGTGCGCAAGGCGGAGCTGCGGCAGCGGTACGCCGCGACGAGCTGACCGGCTCCCGGTCGGTCCACCCGACCGGGAGAAGCCTCGCCCCCCTTTCGTCACCGACTCTTCCGTCACCGACCGTTGGAGCCCCCATGCCCGAACCCACATCGGTCTCCATGTCGGCCACCCTGGCCGCCGACGAGGCTCTGGAGCGCAGGCGCCGCGCCGGTGAGCGGGTCCTGTCGATGGCGAGCGGGGAGATCGGCCTGCCGGCCCACCCCGCGCTGAAGGAGCGGCTGTCGGCCGCGGCGGGCGACAACGCGTACGGCCCCGTGCCCGGAAGTCCCGCGCTGTGCGCCGCGGCCGCCGGGTACTGGGGGCGGCGTGGACTCGGCATCGACCCCGGCCTCGTCGTGGCGGGCCCGGGCAGCAAGCCACTGCTGTTCGCGCTGCTCCTGGCGATCGGCGGCGACGTGGTCGTACCCGTACCGAGCTGGGTCAGCTACCCGGCGCAGGCCCGGCTCCTGGGGGCGCGCCCGCTGCCCGTACCGACCCTGCCGGGGCAGGGGGGAGTACCCGACCCGGAACGGCTGCGCGAGGCCGTCGACCTCTCGCGCGCCGCCGGACGGAACCCGCGATGCGTGGTGGTGACGGTGCCGGACAACCCGACCGGCACCGTCGCGGCACCCGCGACGGTGCGGCGCCTGGCGGACGCGGCCCGGGAACTGGACCTGGTCATCGTGTCCGACGAGATCTACGGCGATCTGGTGTACGACCCCTCCTCGCCCGCCGTGTCCCCTGCCGTGCACGCACCCGAGCGCACCGTCGTCACGACCGGTCTCACCAAGAACCTGGCGCTCGGCGGCTGGCGCACCGGTGTGGCGCGGCTGCCCGACAGCGACATCGGGCGCGCCCTGCACACACGCCTCGTCTCCGTCGCCAGTCAGATCTGGTCGAGTCCGCCGGCGCCGGTCCAGGCAGCGGCCGCGTACGCGTTCGGGGAACCGCCGGAGATCACCGAGCGCATCGCGTCGAGCCGAAGACTGCACCAGGCCGTGGCGCGCGCGGTCGCCCACCGCTTCACCGCCGTGGGGGCCGCCCTCTCCCCCGTCCGTGCGACCTGTTACCTCTACCCGGACTTCGAACCCCTGCGTGCCCGTCTGGCCGAGGCCCACGGCGTGAGCGACGGCGACGGCCTGGCCCGTCTCCTCCTTGAACGCCATGGAGTCGGGGTGCTGCCGGCGAGTGCCTTCGGGGAGTCCGGGCGCGCCCTGCGGATCCGCGCGGCCACCAGCCGCCTCTACGGCGAGAGCGACGAGCAGCGCACGGCCGCACTGCGAGCGGCAGATCCGCTCCGACTGCCGTGGATACACGCGGCGGTCGAGCGGGTCGGTGAGGTCCTGACCGACCTCACCGGCACTCCCGTCCCGGTTTCCCGCCCCTGACCGTCACCACCGTCCACAAGGAGTCCTCCCCGTGTCCCCGTCCTCGTCTCTTCCCCCCGTCCTGTTCGAGGCCTCGTACAAGGGCGAACGCCACGTCGGCTTCGGCCTGCCCGTGCCCGGCACACCGCAGACCCTGCACCGAGTGGCCGACGGACAGCTCGCGGCCGCCTTCATCGACACCGACGGCTCGCCGGCCGCTGTCCGGACGGCCGTCACCGAGCGTGCCGGGACGACCGTCACCGTCGCCGCCGACGACCCGGAGGTACGTCCGCTGCCGCCGCTGCTGCCGACGGCCACGGGCAACGCCCTGCTGAGCGGTTTCATGGGTACGCACAAGAAGAAGTGGGGCGGCGAAACCGCGCCGGAGGGTGTGGAGTTCACGCCGCCCAAGTGGTTCTTCAAGGGTTTCGGCGACTGGGTGCGGCTGCCGGGCGAGCCGTTGGACGTACCCGCACGGCCGATCGCCCTCATCGAGGAGCCGGAGGTCGCCCTCGTCTACGTCAACGACGCCGACGGCACCCCGCACTACGTGGGCTACACCTTCGGCAACGACCTGTGCGACATCGGGCTGCACCGCAAGGACCCCGGCTACAACCCCTACTGCAAGTTGTGCGACACCGCCCTCACGCCCTGGCTGTTTCTCGGCCCGCCGCCGCGCTCGGTGAACGGGCGGGTCAGCATCGTGCGGGGCGGTGCGACGGCCTGGGAGGGGAGCTTCGACTGCGGCGGCGACGCCCTGTACTTCCGGGTGCAGGACATGGTGGAGCACCTGTTCTCGTTCCCCGCGGTGCGGCGGCCCGGTCTGGTCAACTACGTGCTTCTGGGCGCCGACGAGGCCAGCTTCCACGACGGGTTCAGGATCGCCGACGGCGACCGCGTCGCCATCGACGTGAAGAGCCACGGGGTGACCTTCGAGAACACGGTGCGGCACGTCTCCCCCGCACCTCTCACCACCTCCGAGAGCGGCGTCCCAGCGGTATGAACACCTCGTGAAAACCCGCCCCTGAGCCTGTGCACTCCCCCACCGGCGTGTGCAGGCTCTGGGGGGGAGCCGCAGGGCACCACCCCGCCACCCCCTTCATCTCATTCGGCCGGATCTCCGCAGGAGCCGGCCCGGACCTCCGCAGAAGGAGAGACCGCACCGTGCCCGCCGCAGGAAAGAAGCAGGTGCACCTCGCCGCGCAACTGCCCGCCATCCACAACGTGACCGTCTGGTCGGACCCCAGGTCCAAGAGCCAGATCGCCATCGACTCCTTCATACGGCTCGCACAAGCCGCCGAACGCGGCAAGTTCGACTTCTTCTTCCTCGCCGAGGGACTGCGGCTGCGCGAACACAAGGGCCAGGTCTACGACCTGGACGTGGTGGGGCGCCCGGAGAACCTGACCGTACTCAGCGCGCTTGCCGCCGTCACCACGCGCCTCGGCCTCGCCGCCACCGTCAACACCACCTTCAACGAGCCGTACGAGGTGGCTCGTCGGCTTGCCACCCTCGACCACCTCAGCGACGGGCGCACCGCGTGGAACGTGGTCACCAGCTTCGACGCGTTCACCGGCGAGAACTTCCGCCGGGGCGGCTTCCTCCCCGAGACCGATCGCTACGCCCGCGCCGCCGAGTTCCTCCGCATCGCCCGTGCCCTGTGGGACAGCTGGGCCGACGGCGACGTCCGCGCCGACGCGGAAGCGGGCGAGTTCGTCCGGCCCGCCGCCGGGCGGTTCACCGAGCGAGGCCGGCACTTCGACGTCTCCGGGCGGTTCACCACACCCCGCGGCCCGCAGGGACACCCCGTGATCATCCAGTCGGGCGAATCCGGCGAGGGACGCGAGTTCGCCGCGTCCGACGCCGACGTCATCTTCAGCAAGTACAACCGGCTCGACCAGGCCCGTGCGTTCTACCGCGACGTGAAGGGGCGCCTGGCCCGGTACGGCCGTGCCCCGGACGACCTGAAGATCGTCCCCACCGCCACGGCCGTCGTCGCCGACACCGACGAGGAGGCCGCCGCGTACGCCGACGAGATCACCCGCGCCCAGGTGGGCCCGCAGACCGCGATCGCCCATCTGGAGGCCGTCTGGGGCCGGGACCTGTCCGCGTACGACCCGGACGGACCACTGCCGGCGATCGACCCCGAGCCCGACTCCCTCGTCCTGAAGGGGCATTCGGTGTTCCGCAAGGGCCGCGGCGAGACGGCGCGGCAGTGGCGCAAGCTCGCTGCGGAACGAGGCTTGAGCATCCGCGAACTGGTCATCGAGGTCAGTGGCGGCCAGACCTTCGTCGGCAGCCCGAGCACCGTCGCCGACGCCATCGATCACTTCGTCCAGAGCGACGGCGCCGACGGCTTCGTCCTCGTGCCCCATCTGACCCCCGGCGGCCTCGACGACGTGGTGGACCGGGTGGTGCCGCTGCTCCAGGAGAAGGGCGTGTTCCGTACGGAGTACACGGGCACCACGCTCCGGGACCACCTGGGGCTGAGCAGACCACCGCACGCGACGTACCCCGGCCGTGGCCAGAAGGACGAGAAGGAGGCATCGTGACCGACGACGCCCCGCTGCACCTCGCCGTCGCTCTCGACGGCGCCGGGTGGCACCCGGCGGCCTGGCGGGCCGCCGGCGCCCGGCCCGGCGAACTGTTCACAGCCGGATACTGGGCGGACCTGGTCGCCGAGGCCGAGCGCGGCCTGCTCGACTTCGTCACCTTCGAGGACGCCCTCGGCCTGCAGTCCGCCGCCTTCCACCGACCGGACGACCGGACCGACCAGGTCAGGGGCAGCCTGGACGCGGTCCTGCTCGCGGCCCGCCTCGCCCCGCTCACCACGCACATCGGTCTGGTCCCGACCACCAACGTCACACACACCGAGCCGTTCCACCTGGCCATCGGCATCGCCACCCTCGACCACGCCAGCGAGGGCCGCGCGGGCTGGCGCCCGCAGATCTCCGCGCGCGCCGCCGACGCCGCCCACTTCGGCCGCCGCACGACACCACAGCTCACCGACGGCGACGTACGCGACCCGGAGCTGATCGCGAGGCGGCTGCGCCCACTGTTCGACGAGGCCGTCGACGTGGTGGAGGTGGCGCGACGGCTGTGGGACAGCTGGGAGGACGACGCCGAGATACGGGATGCGGCCACCGGCCGCTTCATCGAGCGCGACAAACTCCACCACATCGACTTCGAGGGCGGGTACTTCAGCGTGCGGGGCCCCTCGATCACGCCGCGCCCGCCGCAGGGCCAGCCGCTGGTGACGGTCCTCGCCCACGCCTCCACGCCGTACGACCTCGCGGCGCGCAGCTCCGACGTCGTCTACATCACGCCGCACGACCGCGCAGGCGCCACGGCGATTCTCACGCAGGTGGACGCGGCGGTGGAGGAGGCCGACCGGAACGTGCGGGAGTGGCCGCTGAGGAAGTTCGCCGACCTCCTCGTCTTCCTCGACGCGGAGCCGGGCGCCGCCGCCCACCGCAAAGCGCGCCTGGACGGCCTGGACGGCGCCGCTCTCTCCTCCGACGCCGAGATCTTCACGGGCACGCCCGGCGACCTGGCCGACCTGATGCTCGACTGGCGCACCGCAGGGCTCGACGGCTTCCGGCTGCGGCCCGGCACGCTGCCGCACGACCTCTTTGCGATCACCCGTGGTCTGGTCCCGGAGCTACGGCGGCGCGGTGCGTTCCGTACCGCCTATCACAGCACGACCCTGCGGGGTCACCTGCGTCTGCGGCGCCCGGGCAACCGCTATGCGCGAACACGTTGACACCGGACGGGTGATCGACGGCCACCGGCCTGCGGGCCGGGGCAGCGGCCGGCGGCTGTTCCCGCCGGGGAACCGGTCTCTGCCGCTCTGCCACTCGCCCTCCTGTCACACCACGACAGGAGGGTGAGTGGTTCCGGCAGGGCCTCGGCCGCTGTCCGGCGCTCCGCCGAGATCCTCCGTCCGCCGCGCGGACGGCCGCCTGGAAACGCGTCGAGTGCGAGACCGGCTCCGCCGACGTCACCGGCCGCGCGGACGCGCTCGCCGCGTCGCCCGAAGCGGAGAACGGCCGGCACTGCGACTCCGCCGCGGGCGACGCGCACGTGGTGGTCCTCGCCGGCAGGATCTTCCGGTTTCGTCGCGGCGACCGGGCGGACCGCGCCGAAGCGGTCGCGACGGCGGACCGGTCAACGCTCCCGGGCATCGGCCCGGCCGCAGGGGACCGAAGCCGGCACCCGCTCACCTCTTGCGCCACTCCTCGGCCAGCAGCTCGTAGGACCGCACCCGGTCCGCGTGCCCGTGGGTGATCGTGGTGATCAGCAACTCGTCGGCGCCGGTGGCCTCCTGGAGCTGTTCCAGCTGGTCGGCGACCCGGCCCGGGGAGCCGACGAACTGGGTGTCGAGGCGGTCGCGGACCAGCGCCCGGTCGGCGCCGGACCATGTGTGGGCGCGGGCCTCGTCGGGCGTGGGGAACCGGATCGCGCCCTCGGCCGTACGGATGCTGCGGACCCACAGGCCGTAGCCGGTGGCGAGTTCGCGGGCGGTCTCGTCGTCCTCGGCGACCACGACGTCCGCGGAGACGCTGACGTACGGTTCGTCCAGGACGTCGGAAGGCTCGAACGCGGCGCGGTAGGCCTCCGCCGCCTCCAGCACCGTGCCCGGACTGACGTGGTAGTTCGCCGCGAACCGCAGACCGTTGCGGCCCGCGACCTCGGCGCTCTCGCCGCCGCTGCTGCCCAGGATCCAGATCTCGAGCTCGGCGCCCTCTCCCGGCACGACGTGAGCCTCGACTCCGTCCGCGGAGCGGTACGTGCCCGCCAGCAGCGCCAGGATGTCGTCGATCTGTTCGCCGTAGGGCTGCGACTCGGCGTTCGGCTGCTGGAGCAGCTTGCGCTGGAGGGCGATGCGCGGTGAGCCGAGGAGGTGCTCGAAGGAGAAGCGGGGCGGGATGCGCAGGCCGTTGGGGGCGCGGCCGTCGACCACCGGAGTCGCGGTCGGCGACGGTGTGGCGGGCCCGGTGGGCGGGCGTCCGCCGGAGCGGCCGAGCCCCAGGTCGAGGCGCCCGGGGTGCAGCGCGTCGATCAGGCCGAACTCCTCGACCGTGGACAGGGCGGTGCGGTGGCCGAGTTGTACGGCACCGGCGCCGAGCCGGATGGTCGAGGTCGCGGAGGCGGTCAGGGCGAGGACGACCGCGGGCGAGGTGCCGGCCACGCCCGGGTTGAGGTGGTGTTCGGCGAACCAGTAGCGGGCGTAGCCGAAGCTCTCGGCGTGCCGGGCCAGGTCCATGGAGTTGCGCAGCGCCTCGGTGGCGGTGGAACCGGACGAGATCGGGACCAGGTCGAGGACGCCGAGGGGGATGCGGGACATGGGCGGAGGGCTCCTCAGTGGTTGGCGGGGACGGAGGCGGGCGCGGGTTCCGCGAGGACCGGGCCCCAGGGGAACGGTGGATCGGGGATCTCGCGGCGCAGCACCGGCGCGACGTCCGACTGGAAGAGTTCGAGGGAACCCCGGTGCTGACGATCGGTCAGTCCGTTCGCGTCCGCGGGCAGATGCAGCACGGTGTGCCCGAACCGCTCGTGGTAGCGGTGCACCTTGTCGATGATCTGCCGGGGACTGCCGATCAGCGCCGAACTGCGCTCCACGAAGTCCTCCAGGGTCGAGAACACCGGCTCCAGCCCCAACCGCTTCTGGAACGCCAGATTCCCCTCGAACACGGGCCGGTAGGCGGCGATCGCCTCCTGGGAGGTACGGGCCGCGTAGAGGCCCGCCGTCCCCGCGCCGACCACGACGGCGGCCGGGTCGTGGCCGTAGTGCTCCCAGCGCTCGCGGTAGTGGCGGATCAACTCGGCGTAGGGCTCGATGGGGTTGGTCACGTTGGCGGAGAAGAGCGGGTCGCCGTGACGGGCGGCCAGGTCGACCGACTCCTTGCTGGTCGCGCTGCCGTGCCAGACCCGGATCGGCTGCTGGAGGGGCCGGGGCCACACCTCCGCGTCCTTGAGTTCCGGGCGGAAGCGGGTCCGGGCGGTCACCTTGTCCTGGCGCCAGATCCGGCGGAACACCTCGTAGCTTTCGGCGTTGCGGTCCCACTGCTCCTCGGGGGTGACCTGGAACAGGTCCCGCTGGGCGGTCCCGTTGCCCTTGCCGATGATCAGCTCGAGGCGTCCGCCGGAGAGGTGGTCCAGGGTCGCGTAGTCCTCGTACGCCCGCACCGGGTCGAGGAGGCTGAGCGTGGTGACCGCCGTGAACAGCCGGATGCGGGAGGTGAGGGCGGCGACGTGAGCGAGAACGACCGGTGGCGAGGAGGAGATGAAGGGCCGCTCGTGCCGCTCCCCCACGCCGAAGCCGTCGAAGCCCAGTTCCTCGGCGAGAAGTGCGTTGTCGAGCACCTCGCGGAAGCGGTCCTGGGTGGACTTCCGTACGCCCGTCACCGGGTGCGGGGCGTGTGCGATCAGGGTGATGGCGAGGAACTTCATGACGCCGCACGCTCGTCGCGCGCCTCGTCGGGGTGAGCCAGGCCGAGGTGGTCGCGCAGGGTGGTGCCCGCGTACTCCGTGCGGTACACGCCGCGTTCCTGGAGCAGCGGGACGACCTTGTCGGCGAAGGGGTCGAGGCCGCCGGGGGTGATGTGCGGGACGAGGATGAAGCCGTCACTGGCGTCGGCCTGGACGAAGTCGTTGATGGTCTCGGCGACGGTGGCCGGGGAGCCGACGAAGTTCTGCCGGTTTCCGGTCTCGATGACCAGGTCGCGGATCGACCACTTGTTGGCGGCGGCCAGCTCGCGCCACTCGCGGGCCGTGGCCAGCGGGTCGCGGTACATCCGTACCTGGGCGCGGCCGCGGGCGATGGTGTGTTCGCCGAGGTCGGGGTCGATGTCGGGGAGCGGGCCGTCAGGGTCGTAGCCGGACAGGTCCCGGTTCCAGACGAACTCCAGGTGCTTGATGGCCGTGGCCCCGCTCACCTGCTGGTGGCGCACCTCACGGGCCAGTTCCTCCGCCTCGGCGTCGGTGTCGCCGAGGACGAAACTCGCGGCGGGCAGGATCAGCAGTTGGTCGCGCGTACGGCCGTAACGGGCGAGGCGTCCCTTGACGTCCGTGTAGAACGCCTGGCCCTCCTTGAGGGTGGCGTAACGGCTGAAGATCGCGTCGGCGCTGGAGGCGGCGAACTCGCGCCCCTCGTCGGAGTCCCCCGCCTGGAAGATCACCGGGCGTCCCTGCGGGCTGCGCGGGACGTTGAACCGCCCCTGGATGTCGAAGTGCCGGCCCTGGTGCACGAAGGATCCGGCCTTCGCGTCACGCAGGAACGTGCCGGTCGCCCGGTCGGCGACGATCTCGTCCCCGTGCCAGGAGTCGAAGAGCTCGTTCGCCGTTGCCAGGAACTCCTTGGCCCGGGAGTAGCGCTCCTCCTGCGGGAGGAAGCCGCCGCGGCGGAAGTTCTCGCCGGTGAAGGCGTCCCAGGACGTGACCACGTTCCAGGCGGCGCGGCCGTCGGAGAGGTGGTCGAGGCTGGCGAACTGGCGGGCCACCTCGTAGGGCTCGTTGAAGGTGGAGTTGATGGTGCCGGTCAGGCCGAGGCGGTCGGTGACGGCGGCGAGCGCGGCGAGGATCGTGAAGGTGTCCGGACGGCCGACCACGTCCAAGTCGTATATTTTTCCGCCTTGTTCGCGCAGTCGCAGTCCCTCCGCGAGGAACAGGAAGTCGAACTTGGCGCGCTCGGCGGTCCGGGCGAAGTGCGCGAAGGAGCTGAACTCGATGTGGCTGCCGGCCTCGGGCGCGCTCCACACGGTGGTGTTGTTGACGCCGGGGAAATGGGCCGCGAGGTGGATCTGCTTGAGCGGCTTGCTCATGGTCGGGGGTCCTTCCGGCTCAGGCGGTGGCGTAGCGGTTGGCGGGGCGGGAGAGCCCGAGCAGCCCGCGCAGGGTGTCGGCTTCGTAGGCGCGGCGGAAGGCGTCCCGGCGCTGGAGTTCGGGGACCAGGCCCCGGGTGATCGCCGTAAGGTCGTGGCCGACGACGGCGGGACGCAGCCGGAAGCCTGACAGCCCCGACGACTGCAGTTCCTGCAGCAGGTCGGCGAGTTGGGCGGGAGTACCGGTGAAGATCCGGGCGTCACCGGTGTACGGGTGTCCCGCGAGGGCGTCCAGACGCTCACGGCGGTCCGCGGCCTCGGCGGGGTCGTCGTCGAGGAAGACCACCAGGTCGCCGAAGAGGTGCAAGGTCTCGTCGACGCGGCCGGCCGCCGTCTGCTCGGCGCGGATCTCCTCGACGACGGCACGCGCCTGGCCGGCGTCGTGCGGGGTGACGTAACCGATGTCGGCGGCCCGGGCCACCAGCCGGTAGGAAACGGTCGCGTGGGCCAGGGCGCTGATGATCGGCTGGCCCTGGGGTGGGCGAGGAGTGATCGAGGGGCCCTTGACGTCGAAGTACCGGCCCTCGAAGTCGATGTGGTGCAGCTTGTCCCGGTCGACGAAGCGGCCGGTGGCGACGTCGCGGATCTCCGCGTCGTCCTCCCAGCTGTCCCAGAGCCGGCGCACGACCTCGACGTAGTCGGCGGCCTCGTCGAAGGCGTCGGCCACCGCTTCCTGCACAGCAGGCGTGTCGTGGTCCTCGGCCCGGAACGGCGGGAACGTGCGGCGGCCGAAGTGCGCGGCCTCGTTCCGGCGTGCCGTGATCTGTACCCGCAGACCCGCGCGGCCGGTGCTCACGTAGTCGAGGGTGGCGATCGCCTTGGAGATGTGGAACGGCTCCGTGTGGGTGGCCACCACTGTCGGCACCACACCTATGTGGCTGGTCAGCGGGGCGACCCGCGCGGCGATGAGGACGGCGTCGAGGCGACCGCGAACCTGGTCGGTGCGGTCGTCGGGTCCGGTGAGGGACGAGGACTGGAGGCCCAGGGCGTCCTCGATGGTCACGAAGTCGAGCAGACCGCGCTCGGCCTCGGTGACGAGGTCGGTCCAGTAGGCGGCGGTGAGCAGTTCGCCGGGGCGGGCGACGGGCTCGCGCCAGGCGGCCGGGTGCCAGCCGGCGCCGTCGAGGGCGACGGCGAGGTGCAGGGGGGAGGGTGACGAGGACATGGGAGTGGCGCCTTCCTGATCAGCCGTACGAGGGAGTCGGCCCCGTACGGAGGGTGCGGCTGCGAGGACAACGGGCCAGGGGCGACAGAGCGCGCCGGCCGTGCGCAGCAGGTCGATGTGCGGCCGGGAGGGCAGGTGCGGGCGGCGGGGCGGGGCGGGTTCCACGGCGCGGGGACGGGACGCGGGACGCATGTGCCTCATCTCCGTCCTTCCAGCCCGGCACCTCCGGGGTCCTGGTCGGCCTCGCGCCCGCGGGCCCCCGAAGGGGCGCCACTGGGTCGTCGGCAGGCACAGCAGCACGGCTATGCCCTTCCTTCCGGCTGTCCGGCTTCCTGGCCGCCCCCGCCTTGCGTTTCCGGCTGCCCGCCCGGCGTGCGCACCAGCGCGAACCGCGTACGACGGCGCAGCGTGAACCCGATCGACTCGTAGAGCCGGATCGCGTCGGTGTTGCTCGCGGCCGCGTGGAGGAAGGGTGTGTCGCCGCGTTCCCTGATGCCCGCCGCGACCGCGCGGACCAGCCGGGTGGCCAGGCCGCGGCCGCGGTGGTCGGGATGGGTGCAGACGGCGCTGATCTCGGTCCAGCCCGGCGGGCGAAGGCGTTCGCCGGCCAGGGCGATCAGCCGCCCGCGGTCCCGGATGCCGAGGTAGGTGCCGAGCTCGACGGTACGGGGCAGGAAGGGGCCCGGCCGGGTGAGGGCGATCAGGCCGAGGATCTCGGGTACGTCGGCGGCCCCGAGCCGTACCGCTTCGGGTGCGGGTTCGGCGTGCAGCGCGGTGTCGACCATCTGGACGCCCTCACCGCTGTCCTCCGTCTCCCAGCCGCCCGGCACGGTCCGGACCGCGGTGACCGGGGTGACGGTGCCCGGTCCCACCAGTGCGGCCAGGTCGTCCCAGGCGCGGGGATCGGCGGGGTCTTCCAGGGCGGTGAACGGGGAGACGTCCCTCGGGTAGCGGGCGGCCCGGCCCACACGCTCGGCGAGATGGGCGTGCGGGCCCGTGAGCGCGGCCCAGGCGGCGTTGTCCAGGACGTGCGGTTCCGTCGGGCTCGGGGACGGGGCGCGGTGAACGCTGGTGGACATGGCGGTGCGGGGTCTCCGTATCTGGAACGCGGCGGGGCGCGGCCCGGACTGCGCCGTGACACGGCGCAGTCCCTGGGGCGGGCGGCGGATCAGGAGTTGTCGAGGGGCAGCCCGGGCGGGTTGACCTCGGACTTGGTGACGGCCTCGTTGGAGAGGTTCCAGGCCGCGAGCCACTTGGCGTACTGGCCGTTCTCGATCAGATGGTCGATCGCGTCCGCGAGCGGCTTGGCCAGCCCGCTGCCGTTCTTCGCGGTGGCCGCGATGAGACCCTGGAGCGTCGCTCCCGCGCCGGAGAACTCGCCAGCGTTGCGCGTCGGGTTGGGCGTCTCGGCGACCTGGGTGACGTGGTAGGAGATGCCGGGGTTGGGCCCGAAGTAGGCGTCGATCTTCCCGCTGGAAAGGGCCAGGTAGACACTGTTGTTGTCCTGGAAGTACTTGACGGTGAGCTTCTTGCCCTCCCCGGCCAGCTTCTCCTTCCACTCCAGCAGGATCTTCTCCTGGTTGGTGCCGGCGCCCACGGAGACGGTCTTGCCGGCCAGGTTCTTGTAGTCGCCGTCGAAGTTCCAGGTGCTCTTCTTCGGCACCTCGAAGGCGAGGTTGTCCTGCCGGTAGGAGGCGAACTCGTACTTCTTCTTGCGCTCCTCGGTGTCGGTGACGTTCGAGAAGGCCACGTCGACCTTGCCGCTGTCGATGCCGACGAACAGGTTCTCCCAGGTCGAGTTCTTCACCTCCGGCTTCAGCCCGAGGACCGCGGCGACCAGCCGGCCGAGGTCGGGTTCGGCACCGGTGAGGGTCTTCTGGTCCTCGCCCACGTACGCCAGCGGCGGGAAGCCGGCGGGCAGGGCGCCGACGCCGATCACCAACTTGCCGCTCTCGGCGACCGACTTGGGCAGTCCGGCGCTGATCGACTTCACCTCGGAGACCTTCAGTTCGGTCTCCTCGGCGGCTCCGTTGGAGAGCGCGCCGACGGTGACCGTCCCGGCCGACGGGTCGTCGGTCCTGGTGGCGGCGTCACTGTCGCCACCGCACGCGGCGAGCCCTGCGGCGAGGGAGGCGACGGCTGCGGACGCGGTGACGCCTCGGAGGAGTCTGCTGCGGAGGCTGGGAGTGCGCATGGGTGTCCTTGTCGGTTGTGCGATGAGAGTGTGTGCGGCAGGGGGGAGGCGGTCCCGGTGGGCCGCGGGCCGCGGAAGGAGCGCTGTGGGGGCGTTCTGCCGAGCGGACGGCAGGGTCACAGGACCTTGCTGAGGAAGTCCCTGGTCCGCTCGTGCTTCGGGTGGTCCAGCACCTCGGCGGGCGGGCCCTGTTCGACGATCCGGCCGCCGTCCATGAAGACCACCCGGTCGGCGATCTCACGGGCGAAGCCGATCTCGTGGGTGACGATGACGAGGGTGGTGCCGCTGCCGGCCAGGTCCTTGATGACGGCCAGCACCTCGCCGACCAGTTCGGGGTCGAGGGCGGAGGTGGGTTCGTCGAAGAGGATGACCCCGGGTCGCAGGGCGAGGGCACGTGCGATGGCCACGCGCTGCTGCTGGCCGCCGGACAGTTGCCGGGGGTAGGCGGCGGCCTTGTCCGCGAGCCCGACACGGGCGAGCAGGTGGCGGGCCAGCTCCCGGGCCTCGGGCCTGGTCAGCTTGCCGGTCGCCACCGGGGCCGCCGCCACGTTGTCCAGCACGGTCAGGTGGGGGAAGAGGTTGAAGTTCTGGAACACGAAGCCGATCCGGCCCCGCTGGGCCAGGATGGCCCGCTCGCTCAGCTCCTTCAGGCGCTCGCCGTGCCTGCGTACGCCGATCAGCTCACCGTTCAGGCTGACATGGCCGATCTCGGGCTTCTCCAGGTGGTTGATCACCCTGAGGAGCGTGGACTTGCCGGAGCCGGAGGGGCCAAGGACGACCGTGACCTCTCCGGGCCGCACGGTCAGCTCCACACCGTCCAGGACCCGGTGGGCGCCGTACCACTTGTGCACGTCGTGCACCTCGACCGCGGCAGGACGTGTCTCGTGCGTCACGCCGCTCCCCGCCGCCGGTGCCGCCTCGGCCGCATGCGTCGGCCGTGTCGTCTCCGTCGCCTTGGCCGTCATGTCGCCGTCTCCCTCCGGACTCGGGCCCGCAGGTCGCGCAGAGCGGTCAGCAGCTTCTGCAGCGGGGTCGGCGGCAGGGTGCGCAGCGCGCCCCGCGAGTAGTACCGCTCGACGTAGAACTGGATGACGGACACGAGGCTGGTGAGGATCAGGTACCAGGTGGTGGCGACCAGCAGCAGCGGCACGATGTCGCCGGGGTAGGTGCTGCCCATGCTCTGCACCGAGCCGAAGAGGTCGAGCAGCGAGACGTAGAAGACCAGTGAGGTGCCCTTGATCAGGCCGATCAGCTGGTTGACGTAGTTCGGGGTGATGGAGCGCAGCGCCTGCGGGAACACGATCTTCGCGAACTGGTACCGCTTCGGCAGGCCGAGGGCGGCGGCCGCCTCGTGCTGGCCCTGGTCGACGGAGAGGATGCCGCCGCGCACCGCCTCGGAAGCGTACGCCGCCTCGTTCAGACTCAGTCCGACGACCGCGACGACCATGTCGGTGGCGAGCCGGGACTCGTCGAAGGTGAAGAAGGCCGGGCCGAACGGCACTCCCACGCTCAACGTCTGGTAGAGCGCACTGAAGTTGTAGAGGAACAGCAGGACCACGATCAGCGGCACCGACCGGAACAGCCAGGTGTAGACCCAGCTGACCGCGCGCAGCACCGGGCTCGGGGAGAGCCGGGCCAGTGCCAGCAGGACACCGCCGAGCAGACCCAGCACGGCGCTGTACACGGTGACTTCGAGGGTGATGAGCAGGCCGTCGAGGATCGTCGGGCGCAGGAACCAGTACGAGAAGCGGTCCCACTGGAAGAAGGGGTTGGTCACCAGTCCGTGGGTGATCTGGGCGACCAGCACGAGCACGACGGCCGTGGTGATCCAGCGGCCGGGGCGCCGGAGCGGAAGGACTCGCTGCGCCGTCAGGGGCTTCGGCGCGGCGAGGGTGTCGGGGCGGGCGGGGCGGGGGATCGCCTCGGCGGGCGGTGCTGATCCGGAGGACACAGCGATGCCCGGAGATTCACTCATGGTGGGCTCCAGCGGATTCGGAAACCCCGGACCACGGAATGCGGCGGTACCGCGCCGAGCGGGAACGGCTCGGCGCGGGGCGACGCACGGGTACACGCGGAACGGGGGCTGGGCGGGGAGAGGACGCACCGCGACAGCGGTGGTCGTCAGAGACTCAGAAAGTCGTCAGCCTCGACAGAGGACGCAACAGGCGGCCTTACACAGCGCGCTGTTGACGCGCAGCAGGTCCACGGAGCGGTCCGCGCACAGCAGGACGCGGCCGAGGCGCGGCCATGCGGCCGTCCCGTCAGCTGCGTGCATCGCTGTCACCATCACTTCTCCGGCCCTCAGGCATCTCGGTCTGCGTCGCAAGTTAGGCATGCCCCGAAAAGAATGTCAATGCAAGTGACCACCAAGTGAGACCGCACCCGCGGCCTTCTCGACGGCCGCACGGAACGCACCGAAATCAGCGCGGCCGGTCATGAACGTCACTGCCCACGGCGCGAGTTCGCCCCGCTCATGCGGTCAGCGGCCCCGGCACGGTGGGGCAGGCGTGGTCTCGCGTCCCGCCAGCCCCGGAGGCGGGAAATGGCCCTGGAACGGCTTGACGAGGCGCCTGCGCAGCCCGCAGCCACCCGTCTCCTCCTTCAGGCATCTTCGCGGCGGTCGCACCCCGAGGCCGCGCTGGAGGCGTACGCGGCCGAACGACCGTCAGTGACTGCGGCGTTGGCGGGCCGTCGCTGGCGGGAGGACCTGCGTGCGGTCCCCCTTTCCTCGCCCGACCACTCCACACCCGGCGCACAGCACCGGCTCCGCGGAGGCGGGCATCACGCCCACGGCGGAGCCGGCCGCGCTGTGCGCGCAGGAGACGGCCCCCGGCCGCACGTGTTCCACGGTGTGCCGGCCCGGTCCGCCGCGCGGGGAGCGACAGCCCGGGTTCGCCGTCAGTGGCTGTCCCCCCTGCGGCCTTCGGCGGGGGACCCCGCCCGTCGCGGGGGTCAGCTGAGCGTGTCGATCGCGTAGAGGGCGCCGAGGGCGGTGGCGAGGGTGCCCAGCAGCAGACGGAGGAGTGTTTCGGGCAGACGGGGCTGGAGGCGGGCACCCAGGTAGCTGCCGATGAGGCCGCCGAGGCCGCAGGCCAGGCCGAGGGACCAGTCGGGGGCGATGCTGCCGGTTCGGGCCAGGGACAGCAACGCGTAGGTGGAGGCTCCGACGACGGACGTGGCGAAGGTGGAGGCGAGCGCGGCGGGGGCGACCTTGGCGACAGGGACCCCGCGGCCGGCCAGGACGGGGCCGAGGATTGAGCCACCGCCGATGCCGTAGATCCCGCCCACGACCCCGACGGCGAGCGCGAGGCCGGTGACCGTCCGGGGCGCGGGCTCGGGGCGCGGGCTCTCCAAGCGCGCGGGGCGGAGTGTCCCGGTGATCAGCCAGATGCCGAGCGGCAGCATCAGGGCGGCGATCAGGAGCCGGAAGACGTGTGGGCCCGGCAGGGCGAAGACGCGGATGACCGCGCCGAGAACCACGCCGGGGAGCGTGCCCGTCACCAGCCGGCGGACGAGCGGGCCTCGCAGGGCACCGGCACGCCGGTAGCGCAGGAGGGCACCTGGCCCTGCTACGACGTTGTAGAGAAGGTTCGTGGGGGTGACGGCCGGGTCGGGGACAGCGAACACGCTCAGTTGCACCGGCAGCAGGAAGACGGCCCCGGACACCCCGACCGGGGCGGTCACCACGGCGATCAGCAGCCCGACCACGACGCCGACCGCTCCCAGTCCCCACTCCACCCGGTTCCCCCTGCGCGTACGCCAGCCGATGCGGACCCCGACTCGTGCCCCGCGGAGAGCGTAGAGCGCCTCGCCGACGTGACGGCGATGAGGCCGATGTCGGTCGTGGCCGGGCGGCGGCCGCCGCCGTGGACGGGGTCACCGGTGTCGGCGACCGGGCCCGACCGCGGTACGGGCATCGAGCTCCCTTCCCTTGCCGCAGCCGAGTTCGTGCCGGTACCCGCCGGGCAGGCCGGACTCGTCGAGTCCCGCCGCATCGCGGAAGCACGAGCCGGAAGGGACCGCGGTCACCGGTGGTGCGACGAACAGCACGTCGGCCGGTCAGTACGCCTCACGCCGCAAGCAGGTCTGGCAGTTGTCCCGTCGCGCGATCACAGGAACACCGTCGGGGCCCTGCCGAACACGCACGCCGGGCACACCCCGCCGCACCGGTCGCATGCGATGCGGCGGTCACCTTCGACGATCTCGATCACGCGGCCCGGCCTCCTGCGATCACCGACCGACGCGGCTCGGACTGCGGCCGGCTCCATTGACGGATCACGGCGGCGATCGGTAAAGTTTCAAGTGGCATTGAGTGTCAGCGTGAAGCCCTGGCTTGCTGACCGGCAACCCTCCGACGCGGTGGGGTGCTCCAGGTGAAAGCCCGGCCGGGTCGCCCACCCGGCAAGCGCGTGGCCCCGTGGCAGGGCCTGGACCTGGAGGAATGAGCGTGCGGCACAGCAGCGTCTCGAGTCCCTCCAGCACGGCCGTGGCGGCTCTCTCCCGATTCTCCCGCCGACGCCACATCGACCTGCAGCGCATCACCACTTGCCTGTGTCGTGGCTGACCGAGTCCCGTCGGCTGTCCGAGGACGTTCACCGCTGGCTCTGACGCCCGCAGCAACCTCCTGATCTTTTCCCGCCCTACGCCCTTTGACCGTGTCGCTCTTCCCCGGGGGCGACACCGTCCATGCCTCTCCATGTCCGCACGGAAACGTGCGTGACGGCTTTCGAGTAGGAGAAATCATTCCGTGATATCGCATCCAAATTCCCGCACTGCCCGACGGGCGGCACTGACCGCACTCCTGACAACCAGTGTGCTGCTGACCGCATGCTCGTCCGGCAGCGGCAGCGGTTCGAGCAACGACAGCGGCCAGGCCAGGTCCGGCGGCACACTGACCTTCGCGGTGGGTTCCGACGCCGGCTGCGTGGATCCGCAGCAGGTCGCCAGCAACGACACCGTCTACTCGCTGCGCCAGGTGGTCGACTCCCTGACCGACCAGGACCCCAGGACCGGCAAGATCGTGCCGTGGCTGGCGAAGAGCTGGGACATCAGCCCGGACGCGACGACCTTCACCTTCCACCTCAGATCCGGTGTCACCTTCAGCGACGGGACGCCGCTGACCGCGCAGGTGGTCAAGGACAACTTCGACGCGGTACCGAAGCTGGGCGCCCTGGGGGGCCTGGCCCAGGGGTACCTGAGCGGCGTGGAAAGCACCTCCGTGGTCGACCCGCTCACTGTGCGGGTGAAGTTCAAGCAGCCCAACGCCCAGTTCCTGCAGGCCACTTCCACGTTCTCACTGGGCATCGAGTCGTCGGCGAGCGTGAAGAGGTCCCCGCAGCAGAAGTGCAGCCGGGGAATCGCCGGCAGCGGCCCGTTCACGCTGAAGCAGTACGTGCAGAACCAGTCGATCACCTTGGCCAAGCGCGCCGATTACGACTGGGGTTCCTCGCTGTGGACCAAGAAGGGCGCGGCGTACCTCGACAAGCTGGTGTTCAAGGTGGTGCCCGAGGCAGGGGTGCGCACCGGCAGCCTCCAGTCCGGTCAGGTGGACGCGATCAGCAGCGTGGGCAAGGCCGACGAGGCGGCGCTCAAGGGCGCTCACGTGGACCTGCTGCGGCGGGCCAACCCGGGCAACGTGTTCCACCTGGGGCTGAACAACTCCCGGCCACTGCTGAAGGACGTGAAGGTGCGTCAGGCGATCCTGTTCGCCATCGACCGGCAGCAGATCGTCGACGTCGTGTTCCCGACCGGTACGCAGCCGGCCACCAGCATACTGGCGCACACCACACCGGACTACGCCGACCTCGGCCCGGAGCTGGTCCACGACGCGGCGAAGGCGAAGTCCCTGCTGGACTCGGCCGGCTGGAAGACGGGCAGTGACGGCATCCGGACGAAGAACGGCGGCAGACTGAGGCTGTCCGTCACGTGGTTCGCCAACGCGGCCACGAACCAGCCCGCACTGGAGCTGATCCAGCAGCAGCTCAAGGCCGTGGGCATCGACGTGGTACTCGAGGAACGGCAGATCACCCAGTTCGCCCCGACGCTGCAGTCCGGTGGCTTCGACGCCGTGTGGGGCAACCTGACCCGGGCCGACCCGGACATCCTGCGCAGTCAGTACTCCACCCGGCTGGCCAACTTCTACCGCCTGCCGGCGAGCCCGCTGGACTCGCTGCTGACCCAACAGGCGGCCACCACCGATGCGGCCAAGCGCAAGCAACTGGTCGGCCAGGCACAGCGGTTGATCGTGCAGAACGCGTACGTGGTGCCGGTGGTGGAGCTGCAGATCCAGCTCGGGGTGGCGAAGAAGGTGCACAGCCTCGGCCTCGAGGCCTCCAGCCGGATCCAACTGCACGACACCTGGATCGGCTAGCACATGCTCCGCTACGTGATCAAACGCGTCGCGCAGGCGCTCGGAGTGCTGTGGGCGGCCTACACGGTCTCGTTCCTGGTGCTGGACTTCCTGCCCGGTGATCCGGTGTCGGCGATGGCCGGTGCCGGAGCGGACTCGGCGCAGATCGATCCGGCGCAGCTCGCCAGGCTTCGACACGAGTACGGCTTCGACAAGCCGGTACTGGCGCAGTACGCCGACCACCTCGGCAACGCGGTGCGCGGGGACTTCGGCGACTCGGTCTCCACCGGCCGTCCGGTGACCTCGACCCTGGGCGACGCACTGCCGCAGACCCTGGCGTTGACCGGTACGGCGCTGTTGCTCGCGGTGGTCCTCGGCGGCGGTCTCGCGGTGCTGGCGACCTACACCTCGCAGCGGTGGCTGCGGCAACTGCTGCTGTCGTTGCCGCCGCTCGGCGTGTCGGTGCCGACCTTCTGGGTGGGGCTGCTGTTCGTCGAGCTGTTCTCCTTCCGGCTGCGGTGGTTCCCGGCGTTCGGCAACGACGGTCTGCGGGGCCTGGTGCTGCCGGCGCTGACACTGGCGATCCCGACCGGTGCGCAGGTCGCACAGGTGCTGGCCAAGAGCCTGCTCACGGCCCTGGACCAGGCCTATGTGGAGACCGCCCGGGCCAAGGGCGCGGGCAGGTGGCGGATCCACCTGCGGCACGCTCTGCGCAACGCGTCGTTGCCGGCGCTGACGGTCGTCGGGCTGCTGGCCGGGCAGCTGATCGCCGGTTCGGTGGTCGTCGAGACCGTGTTCTCCCGCGACGGCCTGGGCCGGGTCACGGCGGCCGCGGTCACGGCCCAGGACATCCCGCTGGTCCAGGGAGTCGTGGTGTTCGGGGCACTGATCTTCGTGCTGGCCAACCTGGCCGTCGATCTCGTCTATCCGCTCCTCGACCCGCGGATCGTGGTGGCCTCCGGAAGGAAGGGGAGTTTCGCATGACCCAGCCCCTTGTCGACGACGTCACCACCGGCGCCGCGCCCGGCTCGGCGCCACCGGTCGTACCCGGCATCGGCCCGCGTCCCGGGCGAGGTCCCGACCTGCGGCGCGTCCTGCGGTTCTTCCTGCGCCGCCCCGGTCTGGTGGCATCGGTCCTCGTCGTGGTCCTCGTGGTGCTGGCGGCCTTTCGGCCGGGGATGTTCACCTCGCGGGACCCGCTGGACGGGGTGCCGTCGCAGAACTTCCGAAGCCCCGGCGGCGCGCACTGGTTCGGCACCGACGAGCTGGGACGCGACCTTTTCTCCCGGGTGGTGCACGGCGCGCAGCTGTCGCTGAGGGCCACGCTGATCGCGGTGGCGGTCGCCTTCGTGGTCGGCGGTCTGCTCGGCCTGGTCGCCGGATTCGTGGGCCGCTGGGTCGACGACGTGCTGATGCGCTTCGTCGACGTACTGCTGTCGATCCCGGCGCTGTTCCTGTCCCTCGCACTGGTCACGGCACTGGGCTACGGAACGGTGAAGGTCGCGGTCGCGGTCGGGGCGGCCGGCGTGGCCGGCTTCGCCCGGGTGACGCGCGCGGAGGTACTGCGGGTGCGGCAGGCGGTCTTCGTCGAGGCGTCGCGATCGTCCGGGTCCCGCTGGTACTCGGTGCTGGGCCGGCACGTGCTGCCCAACGCGGCGGGCCCGGTGATCGTCCTGGCCACACTCGACTTCGGCGCCTCGGTCCTGGCCGTGTCGTCGCTGAGCTTCCTCGGTTACGGGGCGCCACCCCCCGCACCGGAGTGGGGCACGTTGATCTCCGACGGGCGCAACCACCTGGCGAACGCATGGTGGCTCACCGCACTGCCCGGCCTGGCGATCGCCGCGACCGTGCTGGCCACCAACCGCATCGCGCGGGCGCTGGACGGCGAATGGTCCCGACAGCGATGACCGGCCCCACGACGAACGCCCCAGGAACGGGTGGGAACTTGACGAACACACCGGAACCACTGCTGGAGGTGAGGGGCCTGTCGGTGTCGTACCGCACCCGCGGCGGCACGGTGCAGGCCGTGCGCGGCGTCGACCTCGACGTACGGCCCGGCCAGATGACCGCGGTGGTCGGCGAGTCCGGATCCGGCAAGAGCACGACCGCCCATGCGATCATCCGCCTCCTGGCGGCGAACGGCGGCATCGACGCCGGTACGGTCCGCTTCGGCCGGCACGATCTCACCTCGCTGTCCGAACGCGATCTGCGCACCGTACGCGGTGCACAGATCGGCCTGGTGCCCCAGGACCCCACGGTGTCGCTCAACCCGGTCAAACGCATCGGTGAGCAGGTCTCGGAGGTGCTGCGCATCCACGGGCTGGCGACCCGCCGCTCCGCCCCGTCGGAGGCGATCGCGATCCTGGACCGGGCCGGGCTGCCCGACGCGGCCACCCGCGCCCGGCAGTATCCGCACGAGCTGTCCGGCGGGATGCGGCAGCGTGCCCTGATCGCGACGGCCATCGCCGGCCGGCCGAGGCTGATCATCGCCGACGAGCCGACCAGCGCACTGGACGTCACCGTGCAACGGGTCATCCTCGACCACCTGCAACATCTCACCGAGGAGTCCGGCACCGCCGTTCTGCTGGTGACCCACGACCTCGGCGTCGCCGCCGACCGGGCACAGCGGATCGTGGTCATGTCCGGGGGCCGGGTCGTCGAGGCCGGTCCGACCCGTGACGTCCTCGACAACCCGCGGCACGAGTACACCCGGCGGCTGCTGGTCGGCGCGCCGAGCCTGGCCACGGCCCGCCCCCGGGCCACGGTCACGACACCGCCCGCCGCCGAGGCGGCGCCGCTGGTCGAGGTCCACGGCGTGGTCAAGGAGTTCCGCCTCCCCCGCTCCAAGGGATCGGCGCGCAGTGTGCGCGCGGTGGACGACGTCAGCTTCACCCTCCACCGGGGCCGCACGCTGGCCCTGGTCGGCGAGTCCGGATCCGGGAAGTCCACCACCGCCCGGCTGGTGCTCCGTCTGACCGACCCGACCGCCGGGCGCGTCGTGTTCGACGGCACCGACGTCACGACCGCGCGCGGGTCACGGGTGAGGCAGTTGCGCCGCCGGGCCCAGCTCGTCTACCAGAACCCGTACGCCTCGCTGGACCCGAGGTTCTCCATCGGCGAGGTGATCACCGAGCCGTTGCGTGCCTTCAAGGTCGGCGACCGCGCCTCCCGGCTCGCCCGAGCCCGGGACCTGCTGGAGCGGGTGGCGCTGCCGGCGTCGACGCTGGAGCGCCGCCCGGCGGAGCTGTCCGGTGGCCAGCGGCAGCGCGTGGCGATCGCCCGCGCGCTGGCGCTCTCCCCCGACCTGGTGGTCTGCGACGAGCCGGTGTCCGCGCTCGACGTGTCCGTCCAGGCCCAGGTCCTCGACCTGCTCGCCGAACTGCAGGCCGACACCGGGGTGGCGTACCTGTTCATCTCGCACGACCTCGCCGTCGTACGCCAGATCGCGCACGAGGTCGCCGTCATGCGGGCCGGCCGCATCGTCGAGAGGGGTACCGCCGAAGACCTGTTCGCCCGCCCCCGCCACGCATACACCCGCGAGCTGCTCGCGGCGATCCCCGGCGGCCGTTACGCCACAGCCGCATCCGACCCGTTGGAGAAGAAACACACATGACTCTTCAGGACACCACCGCAGAGCTGTCCGCCTTCACCCGCGACTGGCAGGAGTGGCACTCCGGGCGGGAGGCACGACTCGCCGACCCCCACGGGTTCCTCGCGGTCACCGGCCTGCACTGGCTCGGCGACGAGCCGCAGCGCTTCCCGGACGCTCCGGGCGCCTGGTCCACCGGCACCGACGGGGTCGTCGTGGTTCTCGACGACGGTGAGGAACTGGTCGTGGGCGGAACCCCCGTCCGCGGTGAGCACCGCTTCGGGGTACTCCCGGAGCGCGGCGGAGTCGACGCGGTCTGGGGCGACGCCGTGATCGAGGTGGCCAAGCGCGGCGGACACGACATCGTCCGTCCCCGGCACCCTGACGCCCCCCTGCGTTCCGCCTTCACCGGCACGCCCGCCTACACCCCGCATCCCCGCTGGGCGGTGACCGGCCGCTACACCGCCTTCGACGAGCCGCGGCCGACGACCGTGGGCGCGGCGGTCGAAGGCCTTGAACACGTGTACGACGCGCCGGGCCGGGTGGAGTTCGTGCTGGAGGGACGCCCCCTGGCACTGACCGCGTTCCCCGGACACGGCCCGGGGAGCCTGCTGGTGCTGTTCACCGACGCGACCTCCGGGGTCACCACCTACGCGGCCAACCGGGCCCTCGCCCTCGACCCGCCCGCCGCCGACGGCACGGTCGTCCTGGACTTCAACCGGGCGACGAACCTGCCGTGCGCCTACACCGACCTGGCCACCTGCCCGCTGCCGCCGGCCGAGAACCGGCTGCCCGTGGCGATCGAGGCCGGGGAGAAGATCCCCCGCGAGCGGGGTGGGTCCTGAGCATCCGGCACCACCGGGACGACCACGACCAGTCGGACTCCGCCCCCGCCCGATGCCCGATCCCGCACCGGTGACGATGGCCACCGGTCCGGCGAGGGTCGGGGCGTTCCCCCTCATGTCGTCGGACCGCCCTGCTCGCGCGCCCGGTCCTCGTCGAGTCGCCAAGCGTCCTGGCGGAACGCTTGGCAACGACCGTCGGATCGCCGTCCTGCGGAAACAGCGGGCGAGCTCGGGACACGCAGGACGATGTCGGCCGGTCCCGCTGCCTGGCCGGGAGCGCGAACGCTCGCCGCAGAGCCCGACCGCTGCCTGCCGCCGAGCGGCCGGGCAGAGCGAGATCCGGACCGCTCCGGGGCCGACGGTTTCGGCGGGCTGCCGGAAGCCGATCACCCTCAGCGGTCCGCCCGGGACACCGCCCACGTGACCTTCACCGCCGCAAGGTCGATACTGCCTCTGTAGGACTCCGGTCGGCATGCCGTCGATCCGTCGCAGAATCTGACGCAGCGCCACCGAAGTCAGCGTCAGTACCGCCGCCACCCGCTCCCGACCGCTACGGACCGCCAGGACCGAGAACCAACCGAACCACTCTGAACAGCGAAAACACTGGCCGAAGGCCGCCTACTAAGCTCATTAGGAGATCCCCATGAAGATGCTGATCAACGTCCCGGAGACCGTGGTCGCCGACGCGCTGCGGGGGATGGCCGCCGCGCATCCCGAACTGACCGTGGACGTGGAGAACCGGGTGATCGTGCGGCGGGACGCACCGGTGGCGGGGAAGGTGGGGCTGGTGTCCGGGGGCGGGTCCGGGCACGAGCCGTTGCACGGGGGGTTCGTCGGGCCGGGGATGCTGTCGGCGGCCTGTCCCGGTGAGGTGTTCACCTCCCCCGTGCCCGACCAGATGGTGCGTGCCGCCGCGGCGGTGGACAGCGGGGCGGGCGTGCTGTTCATCGTGAAGAACTACACGGGCGACGTGCTCAACTTCGACATGGCCGCCGAACTCGCCGAGGACGAGGGCATCCAGGTCGCGAAAGTACTGGTCAACGACGACGTCGCGGTGACCGACAGCCTCTACACGGCCGGGCGGCGCGGCACCGGCGCGACGCTGTTCGTGGAGAAGATCGCGGGCGCGGCCGCCGACGAGGGCCGGCCCCTGGAGCGGGTCGAGGCGGTCGCCCGGCAGGTCAACGAGAACTCGCGCAGTTTCGGCGTCGCGCTCAGCGCCGTCACGACCCCCGCCAAGGGCAGCCCGACCTTCGACCTGCCCGAGGGTGAGCTGGAGCTGGGCATCGGCATCCACGGCGAACCGGGCCGGGAGCGGCGGGCCATGATGACGTCCGGCGAGATCGCCGACGTCGCGGTGCACGCGCTGCTGGAGGACATGTCGCCGCACAACCCGGTCCTGGTCCTGGTCAACGGCATGGGGGCGACGCCCCTGCTGGAGCTGTACGGCTTCAACGCCGAGGTCCAGCGGGTGCTCGGCGAACGCGGGGTCGCCGTCGCCCGTACGCTCGTCGGCAACTACGTGACGTCCCTCGACATGGCCGGCGCCTCGGTGACCCTGTGCCAGGTCGACGAGGAGATGCTGCGGCTGTGGGACGCGCCCGTACGGACGCCGGGGCTGCGCTGGGGCATGTGATCAGGCGGACGCAAGCGATCAACGTACCGACCACGCAAGGAGATCCCGTGCTCGACGTCGACTTCTTCCGCCGCTGGATGACGGCGACCGCCGCGTCCGTCGACCGCGAGGCGGAACGGCTCACCGCTCTCGACTCGCCGATCGGCGACGCCGACCACGGCAGCAACCTCCAGCGGGGGTTCACCGCCGTCGTCGCCGCCCTGGAGAAGGAGCCCCCCGCGGTCCCCGGAGCCGTCCTCGTCCTCGCCGGGCGCCGGCTCATCTCGACGGTCGGCGGGGCGTCCGGACCGCTGTACGGCACGCTGCTGCGCGGCACCGGCAAGGCGCTCGGGGACGCGGCCGAGGTGAGCGAGGAGGAGTTCGCGCAGGCGTTCCGCGCCGGGGTCGACGCGGTCATGCGGCTGGGCGGGGCGGCGCCGGGCGACGCGACGATGATCGACGCGCTGGTGCCCGCCGTGGACGCCCTGGGCGACGGCTTCGGGGCGGCACGGGCCGCGGCCGAACAGGGCGCCCTCGACACCGTCCCGCTGCAGGCCCGCAAGGGCCGGGCGAGTTACCTGGGCGAGCGCAGCATCGGACACCAGGACCCGGGCGCCACCTCGTCGGCGCTGCTGGTCGCGGGTCTCGCGGAAGCGAACGGGGAGTGAGCGCGGCCATGACCGACGACAAGCTGGTGGGCATCGTGCTCGTGTCGCACAGCGCGCAGGTGGCGGCCTCGGTCGCCGAGCTGGCCCAGGGGCTCGCGGGCGGCGGCACCGCCGTGCCCGTCGCCCCGGCGGGCGGTACGGAAGCGGGTGGGCTGGGCACGAGCGCGGAGCTGATCGCCGCCGCTGCCGCCTCGGTCGACCGCGGTGCCGGGGTCGCCGTCCTCACCGACCTCGGGAGTGCCGTGCTGACCGTGAAGGCGCTGCTCGCCGAGGGCGACGAACTCCCCGACGGCACGCGTCTGGTGGACGCGCCGTTCGTGGAGGGGGCGGTGGCCGCCGTCGTCACGGCCTCCACGGGAGCCGACCTGGACGCGGTCGAGGCGGCCGCCTCGGAGGCGTACACCTACCGCAAGGCCTGACGGGCGCTCGGGGCGGGCGGCCCCGTCCGGGCGGCGCAAACCGTCCGGACGGGGCCCCGTCACAGGCGGGCCGAACCGTGCCGATGGGTCCCGCCCTGGCGGGCAGGGCCCTGCCGCTGGGCCGGGGCCGCGCCGTCACCCGCCGCCGGAGGCCTCGGCACCCGCGCCTCGGCGGGTGCCCGCGGCCGTCCCCGCCACGAACGTCCGGGCCAGCCGCTCCCCCGCTTCGACGGCCGCCGCGTGGCTCTCGATCGGGGTCGCCCGGAAGTCCTTGAAGACGATGTAGGTGACGCCGGAGGCCACGCCGCCGCCGCGCGGGTCGGGGCGGATGCCCAGCGCCTCGGCGGCGGCGTACGAGGCCTCGCCGATGACCTCGGGCGGCCCCACGTCGCCCACGACGGCGTAGCGGACCCGGTCGCCGTGGACGACGGCTGCGACGCTCCCGCCGCGCACTCCGTGGTCGCGGTGGTTCCAGAGGTCGCTCACGCCCGGCACGACGATGAACGGCAGGCTCTCCGCGCTCAGGTGGCGGCCGTCGGACTGCTGGAAGGCGGTGGCGGGCGAGAACAGCGGGTCGGTGCTGCCGTTGCAGCGCGGGCCGGGCCGTCCGTCGCAGTCGATGTCCATGTCGGCCGTCCAGAAGACCGCGCCGTCGGTCCCGCAGACCGGGACCGTGGCGGGCGCGCCGGCATCCGTGCGGTAGCGACCGCGGGAGACCGGGGCGCAGGCACTCACCCGGGCCAGCAGTGCCGAGGCGCTCACGGAACCCTCCTGCCGCGCCGCCGGTCTCCGGGGGACCTCGAGGGCCCGGACCGCGGCGGCGGGCGGGGGGACCGGGGCCAGCAGGGCGAGGCCGGCCACGGCCAGCGTCAGCGACTGGACACGCACGTGGGGGAACCCTCTCGTCGGGGACAGGGACGGACACCCGGCCCAATCTGAGGCCGGTCCCGTCCGGGGTCCAGTCCCCCAGGGCCGTACGGAGCAATGGTGCCGACGTTCCGACGACCTGCGCGCACCGCGGATCTTCCGACGGTACGACGGGGAGCGGCGGCCGGCGCCTTCCCGGCACCGGCCGCCCGGCAGCCCCGCCGACGCGGGATCAGCGACGACAGCGGCCCGCGTCGCCGGCATGAACTGCCTTGCCTGCAGGCGGTGTTCAGCCGTGGGGAGGTTCAGCATACGTAACTCCCCGGACCGCTCGCCAACCCCGTGCCGCACCTCCCTCTTGATGTGCTCACGCCGACGCGCCATATTGGTCCGGACCATTGCCGCCGTACCGGGCCGGGAGGCGAAGCCGTGCGACGCGTTGTGCTGTGCGGAGGGATCCTCGCCCTGTGCTGCGGCTGCGCCGCGCCGGGCGACGGTGACGAGGGGCGGCCGACGGGGGTCACCGCCGAGGCGGGCAGCGCGACCAGTGTGCACGTGATGTGGAACGCGCTCCCGGCGGCGAGCGGTTACGAGGTGTACCGGGGCGCCTCGAAGGTCGCGGACGTGCCCGGTTCCGGGCGCATGCTCGACGTCACCCGCCTCACGCCGTCCACCGCCTACGTCTTCACCGTCCGGGCCCGCGACGCCGGGGGCCGGCTCGGGCCGCCCAGCCGGGAGGCGCGGGCGACGACTCCGGCGGTGGTCCCGGCGGACCGCTCGGCGCCGACCCGGCCGGGCGGCACCACGGGCCGGGCGGCGGGCAGCGGGGCCGTCCAGCTGTCCTGGACGGCGGCCGCGGACGACCGCGGGGTGGTGTCGTACGACGTCTTCCAGGGCGGGACGAAGATCCACAGTGCCGGCGGGAGCCAGACGGCGACCGTGGTGACGGGGCTCCGGCCGGGCACCCGGTACTCCTTCACCGTCCGGGCACGGGACGCGGCCGGCAACCTCTCCCCCGCCGGCGCGGCCGTGCGCCTGAGCACCGCGCCGGACGGCGACGGGGGAGAGGACACCGCACCGGCGGACTTCCGGGCGACGACCCACCGTGCCGACGGGGCGTACTACATCGATCTGTCCTGGATGCCGCCGCGGCTGGACGGGACGGTCACGGAGTACCAGATCCAGCTCGACGGGCAGCCGGTCACCTCGCTGGTCTGGGGCGGGGCACCGCCGCGGGGCAGGGCCGCCCACAGCTTCTACGCGGGGCGCGAGGCCGGTGCCGGGCACCGGGTGCGGCTGCGGGCACGGCTGCCGGACGGCACGTGGGGGGCGTTCTCCGCGGAGCGGGCGGTGACCACGGGGAGCACGGGCGCACACTGACCCCAGCGGTCCGGCCGCGGGAGCGCAAGCGGGCGGGGTGCCGTTCTGCGCCGTCCGGTGGAATCCGTCACCTGCCCGGCGGCGGCCGGGGTGCGGGCCGGGCCGGGCGGACGTTGGCTGCCCCTGATGGCAGCACGGGCGTACCCGACCCTCGGCGGCGCAAGGTCGCCAACCGTGCCGCCGGAGGACACCCGATGCGCACTTCCCCCTTCCTCGCCCGCTGCGGACTGACCATGGCCGCCGCCGCCGCGCTGCCCCTCGCCGTGACCGCCCAGCCCGCCGCCGCGCGGGCCTCGGGCATCTCCGTCAGCACGTCCGGTTCCACGGTGTCCGTGGTGACCAGTGCGTGCACCCAGATCAACGGCAGCTGGGGCACGGCGGCGCTGCTCGACAGCAACCAGGCGAACTTCGCCCAGGGCCGCCAGGTGGCCCTGTCGGGCACCAGCGTCAGCCAGTCCGCGGCCTGGTCCAACGTCTCCCAGGGCACGCACACGGTCGTCGTGATGTGCTCGAGCGGCGGCACCGCCGGCACCCAGTCCGTGATCGTGTCACCCGCCACCACGCCGACGATCTCCGCGACGGCCTCGCCGACCCGCGGCGTGCTGGGCGGCATGGGCGGCGCCACCCGCGACTACGGCACCGTCACGCTCGTGGCGGGCGGCGTCCTGGTCGGCACGGGTGTCATCGCGACGGCCTGGTTCCTGCGCCGCCGCACGAAGCCGTACCGGCTCTGAACACCTCCCCGTCGCCGTGACCGGCGCGGGCCGGCCCGCGCACAGCACGCAAGCCCGGTGGCCGCCATCCGCCGCGCGCCGCCCGAGGCCGCGGCCACCGCGGCGGATCCGGCGCCGTGAGCCCGCCCCCGTCGCCCGGCCTACGGTGCCTGCTCGGCGGGGCCGGGCAGGCCTTCCAGCGCCTCGGCCAGCCACTGGGTCCAGAAGGTCTCCAGCTCGATGCCGGCGCGCAGCACCAGGTGCTGGAGCCTGACCTGCGCGCTGTCGTCGCCGGGCGGGAAGTCCCGCTTCTCGATCTCCTCGTACTCGGCCAGCTGTCGCCGGTGCAGGTCGAGATGGCGGCGCAGGTCGGCCTCGAGGCCCGCGGTGCCGACGACGGCGGCGGCCCGCAGCCGCAGCAGCAGCGCGTCGCGGTGCGGCTTGGGGTCCTGCGCCGCGGCCGTCCACCGCTGGAGTTCGGCACGGCCCGCGGGCAGGACCTCGTAGCTCTTGCGCTGTCCGCGGGCCGGCTGCTCGGCGGGCAGCGCGCGGATGAAACCCTCGGCCTCCAGTCGTCCCAGCTCGCGATAGATCTGCTGGTGCGTCGCCGACCAGAAGTAGCCGATCGACTTGTCGAACCGGCGGGTCAGGTCCAGCCCCGACGACGGCTTCTCGAGCAGAGCGGTGAGGATCGCGTGCGGGAGTGACATGGGCTCATCCTATGGACGGGCGGGGCTGCCCCTACAGGGCCGCCGCCAGCTCCGTGCCCTGCTTGACGGCACGCTTGGCGTCCAGCTCGGCGGCCACGTCGGCACCGCCGATGAGGTGCGCGCTCACCCCGGCGGCGACCAGCTCCTCGTAGAGGTCGCGGCGCGGGTCCTGGCCCGTGCACAGCACGATGGTGTCGACCTCCAGGACGGTGCTCTGTTCGCCGACGGTGACGTGCAGGCCGGCGTCGTCGATGCGGTCGTAGCGCACGCCGGGGACCATGCGCACGCCGCGGTGCTTGAGTTCGGTGCGATGGATCCAGCCGGTGGTCTTGCCCAGGCCCGCGCCGACCTTGCCGGTCTTGCGCTGCAGCAGGTGGACGGTGCGGGGCGGGGCGCTCCGCTCGGGCGCGGCGAGGCCGCCGGGCGCCCGGTAGTCCATGTCGACGCCCCACTGCCGGAAGTACGCCGCCGGGTCCTCGCTCGCCTTGTCGCCGCCGTCGGTGAGGAACTCGGCGACGTCGAAGCCGATGCCGCCCGCGCCGAGGATCGCGACACGGTCGCCGACGGGGGCGCCGTCGCGCAGGACGTCGAGGTAGCCGACCACGCTCGGGTGGTCGATACCGGGGATGTCGGGGGTGCGCGGGCTGACGCCGGTGGCGACCACGACCTCGTCGTAGTCCGCCAGGTCGCCGGCGTTCACGAAGGTGTCGAGGCGTACGTCGACGCCGTGGGCGTCGAGCTGGTGGCGGAAGTAGCGCAGCGTCTCGTCGAACTCCTGCTTGCCGGGGACCTTGCGGGCCACGTTGAGCTGGCCTCCGATCTCGGCCGCCGCCTCGAACAGCGTGACGGCGTGGCCGCGTTCGGCCGCCGAGACCGCGCAGGCGAGTCCGGCGGGTCCGGCGCCGACGACCGCCACGCTCTTGCGGCGCCGGGTCGGGCTGAGCACCAGCTCGGTCTCGTGGCAGGCGCGCGGGTTGACCAGGCAGGAGGTGATCCGGCCGCTGAAGGTGTGGTCGAGGCAGGCCTGGTTGCAGCCGATGCAGGTGTTGATGGCCTCCGGCGTGCCCGCCGCGGCCTTGCTGACGAAGTCGGGGTCGGCGAGCATCGGGCGGGCCATCGACACCATGTCCGCGCAGCCGTCGGCGAGCAACTGCTCGGCGAGTTCGGGGGTGTTGATGCGGTTGGTGGTGACGAGCGGGATCGAGACCTCGCCCATGAGCCTCTTGGTCACCCAGGTGTAGGCGCCGCGGGGCACGGAGGTGGCGATGGTGGGGATGCGGGCCTCGTGCCAGCCGATGCCGGTGTTGATGAGGGTGGCCCCGGCCGCCTCGACGGCCTTGGCCAGGGTGACGACCTCGTCCAGCGTGGAGCCGCCGGGGACCAGGTCGAGCATCGAGAGCCGGTAGATGACGATGAAGTCCTCGCCGACCGCCTCGCGCACGCGTCGCACGATCTCGAGGGGGAAGCGCGTCCGGTTCTCGTAGGAGCCGCCCCAGCGGTCGGTGCGCCGGTTGGTCTGGAGGGCGATGAACTCGTTGATGAGGTAGCCCTCGGAGCCCATGATCTCGACGCCGTCGTAGCCGGCCTGCCGGGCGAGGCGGGCGGTGCGGGCGTAGTCGTCGATGGTCCGCTCGACCTCGGCGTCCGTCAGTTCGCGGGGCACGTGCGGGCTGATCGGCGCCTGCAGCGCGCTCGGCGCGACCAGGTCCTCGTGGTAGGCGTAGCGGCCGAAGTGCAGGATCTGCAGGGCGATGCGACCGCCTTCGCGGTGCACGGCCTCGGTGATCGTGCGGTGCTGCTCGGCCTCCTCGTCGGTGGTGAGCTTGGCGCCGCCCTCGTAGGGGCGCCCCTCGTCGTTGGGGGCGATGCCGCCGGTGACGATCAGGCCCACCCCGCCGCGCGCGCGGGCGGCGTAGAACTCCGCCATGCGCGCGAAGCCGTGCTCGGCCTCTTCCAGGCCCACGTGCATCGAGCCCATGAGGACGCGGTTGGGCAGGGTGGTGAAGCCCAGGTCGAGCGGGCTCAGCAGGTGCGGGTATCGGCTCATCGGGGCCCTCCGTGCGCGGTGTCGTGCCCCTGTAGTTGTAGAGGACCGCGCACGGGTTGTGCAACTAGTTGCACAATGGCCTCGGAGTCGCCTTTCTCACGTCACCCGCTTCCGGCGTCGCCGGTCCGGCACGTCACCGGCTCTCGAGCAGCAGGTGCAGCTCCGTCTCCTGGTCGCCGGAGGCGGAGGACAGGTCCTTGACCCGGAACATGGAGTCCAGCGTCGCGCGGAACCGCTCGATCGCCCAGTAGCCGCCCTGGACGTCGGCCGTGACCGACGACGACAGCCGGGCCGGGCGGGCGCAGTCCTGCACGTCGCTGACCTCGAAGGTGCCGAGCCACACCATCGGACGGGTCTCGTCGACCTGTTCGGGCACGTCGTCGGCACAGCGGTCGGACGCGAAGCAGGCGCACAGCGTGTCGAACACGATCCGCGCGTCCTCCTTGCTGCAGTCGCTGATCTCGAGGCTGACGGACTCCGGATGGGATCGCTCGCGGTCCATCGTGATCGCTCCTCTCGTGGCGGTGGCGCGATGTCGCGGGTTCCCCGCGAACCGCGCCACATCCCAAGAAAAGCACCACTTCCCCGGGCGGGCACCACCTGAACGGCCCGCCCGGGGCCCGACCACGCCCCGCGCCGGGGAGCCGGGCGACGCCCCGCGCCCGGGGCGGGCGTCACCGCGTGAAGCGGTAGGTCTTGCTGTCCGTCAGCACGCAGAAACCGGGCGAGACGACGATCACCCGCAGGGTGCCGGTGCGCCGGTCGTAGTCGATCCCCTCGGTCTCGAAGGAGCCCGAGCAGGAGCTGCGCAACGGCACCTGACGCAGGGCGGCGACATGGCCGTTCACGTCACCGGAGCCGCCCGGTTCGGCCGACAGGTCGATCTGGAGCAGCGGCTTGGTCATGCCGAAGAGGGTGCCCGCCGGGTCGTCGGAGGAGCACAGCAGCGTGGTCGGGCCGGTGAAGTCGCAGCCCTGGACGTCGCGCACCGCGTGGTCGAGGTGGACCGTGGAGGCCTGCGGCAGGTTCGCCGAGGGCGAGGTGCTCGGGTTGACGCCGGGGGTCGGCAGGACGATCAGCCGGGTCATGGTGCCCCACTCCCCGGTGAGCATCCACTGGCCGCCCGGCGCGACGGCCACCCAGGAGTTGTTCAGGGCCTCGCCGGGACCGAGCGCGTGCACGTACTCCGACCAGGCGCCGCCCGGCGCCTGCACGCGGTACATCTTCGAGGTGCCGGAGTCCCGCTGGTAGGGCTCGATGTAGTGGCCGTCGTAGGAGGCGTCGGGGTCGCCGACGTGGTTCCAGCCGCGGGTGCTCACCCCGAACGGGATGGTCCCGACGCCGGTGTAGCGGTTGGCGCTGTTCGCGGGGACCTCGACCGAGGCCAGGCCCTGGCTCTCGGTCAACGGGTCGGCACGGTCGGAGCCGACCTCGTTCCAGGTGTCGGCGGCCGCGGCGGGCGGGGCGGCGCCGAGGGCCGCGGCGGTGACCGTGGCCAGGGCGATCAGGGCGGTGCGCAGGGTGTGACGGCGTCCGCGGGCAGGGCGCAGGGGCATGGGTCTCCTCTGACGGGGGGTGGGGTGCGCGCTCGGCGGACAGTGTGGCCAACTTCGGTGGTCATGTACAGACCAATCGAATGGACCGGTGTGGACCATGAGGAGAACGGCGCGCGCCGCCGTGCTGGAGGAGCATGGGAACGGTGCCCCAGGCGTGGGAGAAAACGGTTCGGCGCGGTAGAACTGGAGGAGTCGGCACGGGGGACGACGTGCCGCGTCGACGTACGGAGGCGGTGCGTGGCATGAGTGCAGCCGGATCGACCGCGGCCGAGGCCGGTGGCCCGACGGGGCCCAGCGGCCTGCTGGACGTGCTCAACGTGGCCTCCGTCGTGCTGGACGCCGAGGGCCGCATCGTGCTGTGGAGCCCGCAGGCCGAGGAGCTGTTCGGCTACCCGGCCGCGGAGGCGCTGGGACGTTACGCCGCCCACGTGATGGTCCACGAACAGCACGTCGAACTGGTCGTGAAGCTGTTCACCGACGTCATGGCGACCGGCCGCAGCTGGGAGGGCGCCTTCCCCGTCCGGCGCAAGGACGGCAGCACGCGCCTCGTGGAGTTCCGCAACATGCGGCTCGTCGACGTCCACGGGGACGTCTACGCCCTCGGTCTGGCCGCCGACCATTCCACGGTGCGCCGCCTGGAGCGGGACGTGGCCCTGTCGACGCGCATGGTCGCCCAGTCCCCCATCGGCCTCGCCGTGCTCGACACCCGGCTGCGGTACGTGTCGGTCAACCCGGCGCTGGAGCGCATCGACGGCGTCCCCGCCGGGGAGCACCTCGGCCGGACCGTCCCCGACGTGCTCCCTCGGCTGGACGCCGGGGCCCTGGAGTCGGCGGCCCGCGAGGTGCTGCGGACGGGGGTGCCGGTCGTCGACCGGCCGACGATCGGGCGTACCCCCGCGGACCCCGACCAGGACCACGCCCTGTCCGTGTCGCTGTACCGGCTGGAGGACGCCCGCGACACCGTGCTGGGCGTCGCCCTCTCCGTCGTCGACGTCACCGACCGGTACCGCGCCGGCATCGAGACCGAGGCAGCGCGCCGCCGCCTCGCCCTGATCGCCGACGCCTCAGCCCGCATCGGCACCACCCTGGACCTGGAACGCACCGCCGACGAGCTGGCCGACGTGGCCGTTCCGGAGCTGGCCGACGTCGCCGCCGTGGACCTGCTCGACGCGGTCGTGGCGGGCCGGCGCACCAGCCTGGGGCCTTCGGAGCCCGCCGTGATCCGCGCCCTGGCCGTCCGCGCCGCCGACGCGCCGGACGCCCTGAGCGCGGCCGATCCGCCCGGCCGGACCGCCCGTTACGGGCCCGAGCGGCTGGTCACCGAGTGCGTGCGCACCGGCCGGCCGGTCATGGTGGCACAGGTCAAGGACGAGGACCTGGTGCGCATCGCCCGCTCCCCGGAGGCCGCCGGACTCCTGGCGCGGGCGGGCGTCCACTCCTATCTCGCGGTGCCGCTCATCGCGCGCGGCGAGGTGCTGGGCGCCCTCGACCTGAAACGGACCCGCAATCCGCTGCCGTTCGGCCGCGACGACGTGCTGCTCGCCCGGGAGCTGGCCGCCCGTGCGGCCGTGCAGATCGACAACGCCCGCTGGTACCAGAACGCCCGTGGCACCGCGCTCACCCTCCAGCGCAGCCTGCTGCCGAGCCATCCGCCGGTGACGGGCGGCCTGGAGGTGGCCTCGCGCTACCAGCCGGCCGGCGCGACCACCGAGGTGGGCGGCGACTGGTTCGACGTCATCCCCCTGGCGGACGGCAAGACCGCCCTGGTCGTCGGCGACGTCATGGGCAGCGGCATCGACGCCGCCGCCACGATGGGCCGGCTGCGCACCGCCACGGCCACGCTCGCCGCCCTCGACCTCGATCCGGCGGTGCTCCTCGAGCACCTCGACCGGATCACCTCGGGCCTGGACCACTTCATAGCGACCTGCCTGTACGTCGTCCACGACCCGCGCCTCGGGCGGTGCCGGATCGCCAACGCCGGGCACCTGCCGCCCGCCCGTGTACGGGAGGGACACCCGCCGGAGCTGCTCGACCTGCCCACCGGGGCACCGCTCGGGGTGGGCGGGGTGGCCTTCTCCTCGACCGACGTCGACTTCGGCCCCGGCGACCAGCTCGTGCTGTACACCGACGGGCTGGTGGAGACGCGCACGCACTCCCTCGACGAGCGCCTGGAACTGCTGCTGACGCTCCTCGACGACCCGGACCGCCCGCTGGAGGAGCTGTGCGACCTGCTGCTGCGGGAGCTGCACCACCCCGACAACCACGACGACGTGGCCCTGCTCGTGGCGCGCGCACGGGCACTGTGACGCCGTACGCCCCGATTCACAGGTGTTCGTTACTCCCTCCTTACCGCACGCCTCCGACAATCACAGGGAGGGGTGGTCCGTCGGACCGAGGAGGGTGGATCGTGATGGGCGATCCGGAAGAGGCCGAGGTGTTCCCGGGGCCCGGCGGTGAGCGGAGAAGCGCTTCGCCACCGGCCCGCCGGCGGCGGCTGTCCGGCCGGGGCCGGACGGTGGCCGCGGCGACGGCCGTCGCGGTCCTGGCCCTGGGAGGCACCGTCGCGTACGCGGCGACGTCCGGCGGCACGTCGGACGGCGCACCGGGCGGGACCCCGTCGGCGTCCTGGTCGCCCGACGGGTTCCGGCACGGGCACGGCGGACCGTGGTCCGGCCTCGGCGGGGAGGCGGTGCACGGCGAGGCGACCGTCAAGGACGGCGACTCCGGCGAGTGGATCGTCCGCGTGTGGCAGCGCGGCACCGTCGGGAAGACGGACGGCGACCGGATCACCGTCAGGAGCGAGGACGGCACCTCCTGGACATGGACGGTGGACGACGACACCCGCGTCCGCACCGACGGCGGCTCCGGGACGGGCACAGGCACCCTGAAGAAGGGCGACACGGTGTACGTCACCGGCTCCCGTACCGGCGACGGGGACGACGCGGAGCGGACGGCCGACCGGGTCCTGTCCGGCACGTTCGGCGACATGGATCACCAGGACCATCCGGACCACCGGGAGCGGCACTCCGGATCGCCGGGGCACGGGCCCTGGGACCGCGACGACCGCTCCCCCGAACCCGAGGGCGGCGGCGCCGCGACCTGACCCCGCCCCCTTACTCCCTGGTCCCGATCACCACGTGGGCGTACAGCTCCTCGTCGACGGCCGGACGTGCCGTGAGACCGCCCCGCCGGAACGCCTCGACGGCGTCCGCCGCCTGGTGTTCGCTCGTCTCGACGAGGACGCAGCCCCCCGGCGCGAGCCAGTCGGCCGCCTCGCCGGCGACCCGGCGCAGCACGTCGAGTCCGTCGGCGCCGCCGTCGAGGGCGGTGAGGGGCTCGTGGTCACGGGCCTCCGCCGGCAGCAGGGGGACGTCCCCGGTGGGGACGTACGGCACGTTCGCGGCCAGGATGTCGACGCGGCCACGCAGTCCGGCGGGGAGCGCGTCGAACAGGTCACCGGCGTGGACGTGCCCGCCGAGGGCGGCGACGTTGCGGCGGGCGCACCGCACGGCGGCCGGGTCGATGTCGGCGGCGTGCAGCTCGACTCCGCCCAGCGCCGAGGCGAGGGCGGCGCCGACCGCCCCCGAGCCGCAGCACAGGTCCACGACGACGGACGCGTGCGGGGCCCCGGCCAGGGCCTGGCCGACGAGGAACTCGGTGCGGCGGCGGGGCACGAAGACGCCCGGTTCGACGACGATGCGCCGCCCGAGGAACTCGGCCCAGCCGACGACGAGTTCGAGGGGCAGACCGGCCACGCGGCGCTCCACCATGGCGGTGAGTTCGCGGGGTGTGCGGGCGGTGGCGAGGATCAGCTCCGCCTCGTCCTCGGCGAAGACGCAGCCGGCGGCGCGCAGCGCCACGACGACGGCGTCACGGGACGGGGACGGGGAGGGAACGGGAGAGCCGGGAGAGCCGGGAAAGGGGGACGAGGGAGCGGAAGAGGGAAGAGGAGGCATGGAAGCCGAGAGCCTTTCGGAAGCCGAAGGGCGCTCTCGCGGTCGCCCGGCGGCGGTCCGCGCCGTTCCGGGGGGAGAGCACCCGACCTGACACTGCGGTGATGGGTCCCACCTCCTCGGTCGCTCGTGGCCGGGGGCGTCCGCGGCCGTCGGCCACCCTATCCGAACTGCCGCCGGGGGGACCGCCGATCGTCCCGCGCCTGCGCACCCCCGCGTCAAGTTGTACGGTGCAACGAGGTGGCCGAGGCAGTGGTGAAGGAGACCGGGTGGACGCGGACGAGGCGGTGGAGACCATCCAGCGCGAGATGACGGTCTTCGCCCGGCGGGCCCGCGCCTCGGCCGGCCGGCTGCATCCCGAGCTGTCCCTGGTGTCGTACACGCTGCTCGGTCACCTGGAGGACAGCGGCGGCCGCCGGGCCACCGACCTGGCCGCGCACTACGCCCTGGACAAGTCCACCGTCAGCCGCCAGGTCTCCGCGCTGGAACGGGCCGGGCTGATCGAACGGCGCCGGGACCCCGCGGACCATCGCGTGCACGTCCTGCACCTCACCGACGCGGGCCGCGCCATCCTCGCCCAGGTCACCGAGAGCCGCCGCGCGGCCTTCCGCGAACGGCTCGCCGGGTGGCCGGAGGACGATCTGGAGCGGTTCGCGGAGTACCTGGCGCGGTACAACGCGTGGGGCCGGTCCGGGGGCGGCGGCGGGGCGCCGGACGAAGGCTGACTCCGCACCGGCCCCGCTCCCCCGGCTCGGCTACGCCGCCGGCGCCGCATCCCGTTCGGGGGCCCGTGCCGCCAGGAACGCCGTCCTGCGGCGCAGGCGGAACCCGAGGGACTCGTAGAGGCGGATGGCACCGGTGTTGGCGGCGCCGGTGTGGAGGAACGGGGTCTCGCTGCGTTCGCGGATGCCGTGGGCGACGGCCAGGATCAGCCGGGTGGCGAGGCGCTGCCCCCGGACGGCGGGGTCGGTGCAGACGGCGCTGATCTCGGTCCAGCCCGGCGGGTGCAGGCGCTCGCCCGCCATGGCGACGAGGGCGCCCTCGCGGTAGATGCCGAGATAGGTGCCGAGTTCGACGGTGCGGCGCTCGAAGGGGCCGGGCCGGGTGCGGGCCACGAGGTCGAGCATGTCGGGGACGTCGGCGGGGCCGAGGCGGACCGCCTCGGCGTCCGGCGCGGCGGCCAGCCCGTCGTCGACGAACTGCACGCCCTCGATGCGCTGGGTGGTCTCCCAGCCGGCCGGCACCTCCCCGTGGAAGCCGAGCAGCGGGACCTCCCCGCCGGGGCCGGCCAGCGCGGCCAGGTCCGCCCAGTCGTCGGCGTCCGGGTCGTCGGGCAGGGCCAGCCAGGGCGACATGTCGACGGGATAGCGCAGGAGCCGGCCGTGGCGCTCGGCGAACCGGGAGTGCGGGCCGGTGAGGGAGGCGAGGGCGGGGTTGTCCAGGACGTGCCGGGACGCGGTCCGGCTCATACGGCCCCGCCGGTCACGCTCACGGCCCTGCGGCGGGCGTGGCCGTCCTCGACCTCGCGCAGGGCCCGGCCCGCCCGCTCCGGCGGGCCGGTCCGGGGGGCGCGCGGGTCCGGCGTGCCACGGCCGGCGAGGCCGGTGAGCGCCCGCAGGACCGTCGCGTCGCGGGCCAAGCGCGTGCCGCCGGGCCGCTCCGCCTCCTCGGGCGGGGCGCCCGTGGTGGTCCGCTCCGCCCGGTCGGTCGCCGCAGCGGCGGCCTCGTTCCCCGGGACGGCGGGGACGACGCGCTCGGCGCCGCCGGCGGAACGCCGGTGGCCCGTGCGCCGCTCCCGGACGCCGGGGACCGCACCCGTGTGCGCCGCGGCGGGTGCCCGGCCGGGGTCAGGACCGGGCCGGTCCACGTCGAGAGGCGCCTCGGTCTCCGCGCCGCCGTGGCGCGTGAAGGCGTACGCCTTCGGCATTGCTCCCACTCTCCTTCGCTGCCGCCGGACCGGCGGACCGCCGGATCCGGCACGGAACGACTCGTGCAAGGGGGATCGCGGGACGGTTGTTCCCCGGGCACCGCAGTGTTCACACGCGCTTCACGATCGACGGCCGGACGGATTCGGAGCACGGCTGACTTGCCCGTACGGTTGAATGCGTAAGCAACCGCCGTCCTCACGCTGGAACCCCATGAACGTCACCCGAGGCTTCACCGGACGCCCGCGCGTCGACAACCCGGGCCTGCCCCCGGGCCAGTACGACGCGCGCGACGAGTGGCCCGTACTGTCCGCCGAGGTCACGCCCGACATCGCGCCCGCCGACTGGAGCCTGTGCATCGACGGGCTGGTGGACGCGCCCCGCACCTGGAACTGGGAGCAGGCGCACGCGCTGCCCGCCTCCGCCTACGAGGGCGACATCCACTGCGTCACCGGCTGGTCGAAGTTCGGGGTGCGGTTCGGGGGCGTGTCGCTGGACGCCTTCCTGGACGCGGTCCGGCCGCGGGCGTCCGCGACCCACGCCGTCGCGTACTCGCACACCGGGTACACCGCCGACCTGCCCCTCGCCGACCTCACCGGCGGCCGGGCATGGATCGCCTTCGAGTACGGCGGGCAGCCGCTCTCCCCCGAGCACGGCGGTCCGGCGCGGCTGCTGGTGCCGCACCTGTACTTCTGGAAGAGCGCCAAGTGGATCGCCGGACTGCGGCTCCTGGACCACGACGAGCCGGGTTTCTGGGAGCGGAACGGCTATCACGCTCGGGGCAACCCCTGGGAGGAGCAGAGGTACTCCGGTGACTGAGACCTTCACCCCGCCGACCCGGTTCGCGGTGCCCGACCGCATCGCCGTCAGCGAGCGGGCCGCGTCGGTGTGGCAGACGGCCACGATCACGGAGATCCGCCGCGAGACGCCGTACGCGGCCACCTTCCGCCTCGCGGTGCCCGACTGGGAGGGGCACCTGCCGGGGCAGCACCTGATGGTGCGGCTCCGGGCCCGGGACGGCTATCTCGCCCAGCGGCACTACTCGATCGCCTCGGCGCCCGACGACGCCGGACACATCGAGCTGACCCTGGACCACGTCGACGGCGGCGAGGTGTCCGGCTGGTTCCACACCGTGGCGGCGCCCGGCGACGCGATCGAGGTCCGCGGTCCGCTGAGCGGCTTCTTCGCCTGGCCCGGCGACCGGCCCGCGCTGCTGGTCGGCGCCGGCTCCGGGGTCGTGCCGCTGATGTCGATGGTGCGCCACCACCGGGCCCGCCGTCTGGCGGTGCCGCTGCGGCTGCTGGTGTCCGCGCGCGGCCCTGAGGAACTGATCTACGCGCGCGAGTACGGCGCGGAGACGACGCCCGTGTTCACGCGGAGCGCACCGGCGGGCACGCCCGTGGGCCGGCTCACGGCCGACCGTCTGGCGCCGCTGTTCGCGGAGCGGCCGGAGGGCGGCTGGGAGGCGTACGTCTGCGGGTCCAACGGGTTCGCCGAGCACGCTTCACGGCTGCTGGTGGCGGCGGGGCAGCCGGTGGACCGGATCCGGATCGAGCGGTTCGGCTGACGATCCCCGGTGGTCCGCTCTCCGAGGCGGGGACGGGCGGCGCCGGCCCTGCCTCCCCCGGTCCCGGGCCGGCCTGCGGCACCTCCGGCCGGGGCGCCGCCGGCTTCGACATCTCCGGCCCGTCGCGAAGGTGAAACGATTCCTCCTGTAGGTGGTGTCCACTCCTCGTGGGCACTCGTCCTCGTGACAGCGAGGAGGTCGGCATGCGAAGCATGCTGCTCGACAGGCGCCGGCGGCACAACCCCCTGCGGCGCCGGTCGGACGTCGTGGAGGCGTGGACGGTGCTGGTGGTCGCGGTACTCGTCCTGATCGGCGCGCCCCTCGCCGGGGCGCTCGCCGGCCGGTGGGCCCATGAGGACGCGCGGGCGGTGGCGGCCGAGCAGCGGGCCGAGCGGCACCGGGTGCGGGCCGAGGTCGTGGGCCGGCCGCCGGACACGCCGCCGACGGCGGAGGGCGTCGGGGAGCACCGCTCGCGGATCGCCGTGCGCTGGACGGAGCCCGGCACGGGCCCGCGGACGACCACCGCGCTCGTGCCCGCCGGGACCCACCGGGGAGACCGGGTCGACGTGTGGTTCGACGCCCGGGGCCGGAGCGTCCCGCCGCCGCCCGACGGCACGGCGGTGTGGCAGCACACACTGACGCTGGGGGTCGCCACTGCGGGCGGCTCGGCCGCCGCGGTGCTCCTCGGGCACGCGGTCGTGCGCCGGGTGGCACTGCGGCACCGGCTGGCGGAATGGGACCGGGAGTGGGCGCGCACGGGGCCCGAGTGGAGCCGGCGCAGCGACTGAGGGCAGCGGCCGGGGCGGCTTCGGGCCTGGTCCGGGGTCTAGTAAGCGCTACCACCGCCCACGTACGGTGTGATCATCCGTACGGCCACTCATCACAAGGCGGTTGCTCATGGCCCTGTTCGACCTGTCCCTGGAGGAACTCCACGAGTACCGCAGCGGATCCGCCGAGCCGGAGGACTTCGACACGTTCTGGTCCAAGACCCTCCAGGAGGCCCGCGAGCACGACCTGGACGCCCGCTTCGAGCCGGTCGACACCGGGCTGGCGACGGTGCGGGTGTTCGACGTGACGTTCGCCGGGTACGGCGGGCACCCGGTCAAGGGCTGGCTGACCCTGCCCGCGGCGACGGAGGAACCGGTGCCGTTGGTCGTGGAGTTCGTCGGCTACGGCGGGGGCCGCGGCCTGCCCCACGAGCACCTGCTGTGGGCGTCGACGGGGCGTGCGCACTTCATCATGGACACCCGCGGTCAGGGCAGCGCCTGGGGTGGCGGTGGCGGTACCGCCGATCCGGTGGGCGCCGGGCCGGCATTCCCCGGTTTTATGACCCGGGGCATCGACGCTCCCGAGAACTACTACTACCGCCGGGTGTTCACCGACGCGGTGCGTGCCGTCGAGGCGGCCCGTTCGCACCCGCTGACGGACGCGACGCGGACCGTGGCGCTCGGCGCGAGCCAGGGCGGCGGCATCACGATCGCCGTGGGCGGTCTGGTGCCGGACCTGACGGCGGTCGCGCCGGACGTGCCGTTCCTGTGCGACTTCCCGCGCGCGGCGACGCTGACGGATCGTCACCCGTACCGGGAGATCGGCCTGTTCCTCAAGACGCACCGCGGCCGCACGCAGGACGCGCTGCGCACCCTGTCCTACTTCGACGGCGTGCACTTCGCGTCCCGCGGCTCGGCGCCGGCCCTGTTCTCGGTGGCCCTGGAGGACCAGACGTGCCCGCCGTCGACGGTGTTCGCGGCCTTCAACGCGTGGGCGCACGAGGACCGGACGATCGAGGTGTACGACTTCAACGACCACGAGGGCGGGGGCCCGTACCACGAGGCCGCCAAGGTGCGCTGGCTGCGGTCGTACGCGTGAGGTCCTGACCGCCGCCTTCCTTCCCGTCCGACCAGTCGGTATGTTCAGGGGGTTCCGGGCCGCGGGGCTGCGGTCCGGGGCCCCGGCGGATCAGGGAGGGCCCATGACCGAGCACGTGCCCGAGGTGCACGGCCACTGCGACGAGCGTTTCGCGGCGGTGCGCACCGCGTTCGAGGAGAACTTCCGGAAGCGGGGTGAACTGGGTGCCGCCGTGGCCGTCACGGTCGGCGGCGAGACCGTGGCCGACCTGTGGGGCGGCTGGGCCGACCGGGCACGCACGCGCGCGTGGGAGCGGGACACGCTGGTCAACGTGTGGTCGACCTCGAAGGGACCGACCGCGCTGTGCGCGCACATCCTGGCCGACCGGGGGCTGCTCGACCTCGACGCCCCGGTCGCCGCGTACTGGCCGGAGTTCGCCGCGGCCGGCAAGGAGGGCGTCCTCGTCAGGCACCTGCTGTCGCACCGCGCCGGACTGCCGGGGCTGCGCGAGCCGCACACGCTGGAGCAGCTCTACGACTGGGAGCTGACCACCGCCCGCCTCGCGGCGACGGAGCCCTGGTGGGAACCGGGCACCCGGTCCGGCTATCACGCGCTCACCTACGGCTTCCTGGTCGGTGAGGTCGTGCGGCGCGTCACGGGGCTGCTGCCGGGCGCCTTCCTGGAGCGTGAGGTGACGGGTCCACTGGGGATCGACTTCACCATCGGACTGCCGGAGGGGGAGGCCGGGCGGGCGGCGGAGCTGGTGCACCCGCCCGCCGCGTCGAGCAGTGAACAGGCCGCCCTCTTCAGCCGGTTGGCGCCCGCGGCCGTCGCCGCGCTGGCCAATCCCCCGGCGGGCGCCGAGGAGGCGAACACCCCCGCCTGGCGGGCCGCGGAGATTCCGGCCGCGAACGGCCACGGCACCGCGCGGGCGGTCGCCGCCCTGTACGGCGTGCTGGCGGGCGGCTCCCCCGGCGGTCGGCGCGTCCTGTCCCCCGAAGCGGCCGAACGGGTGCGCGAGGGCCAGGGCAGCTGCCGGGACCTGGTGCTGGGCGCCGGCCTCGCCCAGGACACGGAGATCGGGCTCGGCCTGTGGCTGAGCGGCCCGAACGGCTCCTACGGACCCAACCCGCGCGCTTTCGGACACGACGGCTTCGGCGGCTCGTGCGGTCTCGCCGACCCGGAGGCCGGGCTGTCGCTGGGCTACGTGATGAACCGCATGGGGCCTCATATCGTCGATGATCCACGGAAGACGGCGCTGGTGGAGGCCGTGTACAGCGCGCTGCGAGGGGGCGGCGGGCGGTCCGGTTTCGGCCGTTCGGGCCGCCCGCCCTTCCCTGGTGGTTTAGACCAATGCTAGATCTGGTGGTGCACAAGCCCGCACGGCACGTCACCACAGGAGGCGCGCGGCATGGCCCGCACCATCCCCCACGATCAGCCCCTCTACCGGCGGATAGCGAAGGAGTTGCTCGGCGAGCTGCGCGACGGCACCATCCCGCCCGGTGAACGCCTGCCCGCCGAACGGCGGTTGGCGGAGCACTTCGGGGTCAGCCGGGTCACCGTCCGGCAGGCTCTGGAGGTGCTGCGCCGTGACGGACAGGTCGCCACCGACCGGCGCGGCAGTCACGCCGTCCTGCCGGGAGCGCCGGTCGCCGACCCGGCCTGGCTCGCCTTCCCCGTCGGTTCCCGGGCCGCGGACGACTCCTGCGCGGTGGACCGCACGGCGCTGAGCTGGGAGCCGCCCCCGCCCGGGCACGCCACCGCGCTGGACCTCGCCCCGCACCGGCCGACGCTGGTCCACCGCTACGAGTCGACGGACGCCGACGGCCGCGCCCTGCGCACGGCCGTGACCTCCTTCTCGACGGTGGCCCTCGCGGAGGTCGAGGAACTCGCCCGCTACCGCGACCGCACCGACACCACCGGTTCCCCACAGCTCCGGCGCGTCTACGACTGGATGCGGCGGGCCGGGCTGACCCTGCACCACCGGGACGCCATCACCCGTCCGGACGACGCCGCGTCGATGCGGGTGACCCGGCACGTGCACGACCAGTACGCACGGCCGCTGGAGATCACCGACCTGGTGGTGAGGACCCGCCAGGAGGCACTGGTGTACGCGTTCACCCTGCCGGCGGCCCGCTGACCCGGACCGCGTCCGCCCGCCTCAACGCGTCCGGCGCGCCTCGACCAGCCGGGCCCGAGGGCTCCCGTCGCCCCGCGTCCCGAACTCGGGCAGGGCGCGCAGGTCCACCCGGAACCCGGCGCGCTCCAGCTCCCGGCGGACCTCGCCCAGCCGGAAGGCCCGGTAGTACATCACGAACGGGGGGCGCCACACGGCGTTGCGGACCCGCATCACCGCGTCGAAGCCGAGGAGCGTCCAGAACGCGGGGGAGGACGGCCGGGGCGGCGCGAGAACCGGGAACGCGAACCGGCCGCCCGGCCGCAGCGCACCGTGCACCTGGGCGAACAGGCCGGGCAGTTCCCCCGGCAGGAAGTGCCCGAACGCACCGAAGCTGACGACCAGGTCGAAGGCGTCCGTGAACGGCAGGGCGCGCGCGTCCGCCCGCACCCAGGACACCCGCGGCTGCGGCGGCCGGGCGCGCCCGCGGGCGACGTCGAGCATCCCGGCGCTGAAATCGACCCCGGTGACGCTGCCGCGGCAGAGCGTGGCCAGCGCGTCGACGCCGGCGCCGGTGCCGCAGCACAGGTCGAGGCCGTCGCCGTAGGGGCCGGTGCGGCGCAGGGCCGACGTGACTGCGTCGAGGACGGGGGCGGGGGTGCGGAACGGCGTGTGGTCGAACTTCGGCGCGAGGAGGTCGTAGCCGTGCTCGACGGACGACAGCGCCTGGACGGCGAGTTCGCGCAGCGTGGGGCCTTCTGGGCTGAACATCGGCGTCAGCCTACGGCGGTACGACGCCGGAGGTGCACCAGGACCCGCTCGCACCAGCGCAGGTTCTCCTCCTCGAAGGCGATGCCGGCCATCAGCGTCAGGTAGGGCCCGATCCGGTCGGCCTCGCGCAGGAACTCCTCCTCGGTGCGCCCGGCGAGCAGTCGTTCGCGCACCCGCAGGTAACGGTCGAGCTTGGCGCGCGCCCAGCCCATCCGTTCCTCGATCTGCGCGCGGGTCGTTCCGGGGTCGACGCCGACGCCGTCCATCGCCTGGACCTTGATGAGGAGTTCGTCCCGCACGGCGGTGGGCCGGCGCGGCGGTGCGGCGGCGAAGGCGCGCAGGTCCTCGCGGCCGGCCTCGGTGAGGGTGAACATCCGCTTGTCGGGGCGACGTTCCTGCCGCACGACGCGTGCCGCGACCAGGCCGTCCTGCGCGAGGCGCTCCAGCTCGCGGTAGAGCTGCTGCGGGGTCGCGGGCCAGAAGTTCGCGAGGGAGACGTCGAAGACCTTGGACAGTTCGTAGCCCGAGGCCTCGCCCTCCAGGAGGGCCGCCAGGACGGCGTACTTGAGCGACATGTGGACACGGTAACAGCAGGTGATTATTCTCATCCGCACTTAGACAACTATTTGAGTATGAGGTGATCGGATGCGCGCGTTCCGAGAGGCGGTCGAGGCCGGCGACCTCGACGCGGTGGAGTCCCTGCTCGCCGAGGACGTCGTGTTCACCAGCCCGGTCGTGTTCAAGCCCTACCCCGGCAAGGCGATCACCGCGGCGATCCTGCGCGCGGTGGCGCAGGTCTTCGAGGACTTCCGCTACGAGGGGGAACTCGCCGGGGCGGACGGTCGCGACCACGCGCTGGTGTTCACCGCGCGCGTCGGCAGGCGGGAGCTGAGCGGCTGCGACTTCATCCATGTGGACGAGGACGGGCTCATCGACCGGCTGACGGTGATGGTGCGGCCCCTGTCGGGCGCGCAGGCGCTGGCCGAGGCGATGGGGGCACGGTTCGAGCAGATCGCGAAGGAGGCCGAGGCGCGCACCCGCTGAACACACCGGTGGCCGGCACGCGGGGCGAACCCCGTGCGCCGGCCACCGCGCGTCCCGCGCGTCAGTCCTTGATCTGGTCCAGCGTGGTCTTCGAGTCCGCCTTCAGCCAGTCGGTCACCTGCTCGAGCGACGGCGGGTCCTTGTCCTCGTCGTAGGAGGAGAGGTAGGTGCTGTAGCTCATCGTGTACGTCGTCCAGCCGTCCCGGACGGCGAGTGTGGCGTAGAGCGAGCCGCTGGTGGATCCGCTGGTGGTGTCCTCACTGACCAGGTAGGCCTCCTCCCCGATGTCCTCGACGGTCTCCACGTCGTAACCGGGGTACCTCTCCTGGTAGTTCTTCCACATGGCCGTGAACTCCGGGCCCGGGTCGGACTTCTTGTGCAGGTCCACCTGGGTGGAGAGGTAGGCGTCGGCGTAGCTCGACCCGGTCTTCTTCAGGTTGATGCTGCAGTAACTCTCGTCGAGGGCGGCGTCCTTGAGGGCGTTGTGCGTCGGGGTGCCGTCGTTGTCCGGGTACTCCGTCTCGAAGGAGGAGTAGTCCGTGCTGGAGCAGAGGTTCGCCGGCGCCGTGTAGCCGCGCAGGTCCGCGTCGGCGTCCTTCCCCCCGGTCAGGAAGACACCCGCCGCCCAGGCCGCCGAGGCGACGACCGCGCCCACGGCCACCCACAGCACCGCCCGTCCCGCCCCGCCACCGCCGGACGGCGGCGGCGGAACGGTCGGATACGGACCCTGCCGGCCGTACGGATAGCCGGCCGCCGGCTGCCCCGGTCCCCCGGGCGGGCCCGGCTGACCGGCCAGGGTCGGAGTGGCGTAGAAGTTCTGCCGGCCCGGCACGGGCGCGGCCGGCGGCGGGAAACCCCCCGCCGCTCCTGGGCCCGGCGACTGCGGATTCGGATACGGATACGCACTCGGAGGAGCCGGCGCCCCGGACGGCTGCTCGGGTTCCTGCGGAGGCGTGGGCGGCGTGGACATGACGTGAAGATAGTGCAGCGTCGGAGGCCAAGTCCCTTGTCGTCCAGGATCGTTATGGTCTGGGGACATCTGATGCCGATCGATGACATCGCGGTCCGGACCAGGAGGGGAAACACCCGGGAACAACGGGGGCCGACCCCGTGTCGAGGCGGGTGGAGACGCGGTTCCCCTCGCCACGACGGCAGGCGACTGCTAGGCTCCCCTGCAGCACCTGTGTACGCCTCCTCCTTTCCGGGGCGCCGGTGCGGTTCCTCTCCCAGATCACCGTTGCGCCCGCCGGTCCCGGCCGGTGCGCCGGATCTTCCGCGGAAACCTCGTGAACAGCGGTTCGGCCGCGTCCGAGGTCCTGCTTCCCACCGCCGGAGGCGCGCGTACACCGCCCTCCCCTCGCGGATCCACCCCCTTCCTTCGCATGCCTCGTGCCTTCCGTCCCCGAAAGGACAGACCACCATGACCACCGCACTCGAACATCCCCCTGTCCGGCAGCAGCCCCCCACCCAGCTCGTCGGCGGCGTCCTGGACGTCGACGGCAACGGGAAGGGGCAACTGCGCGCCCGGACCTGTCTGCCCGCCCCCGACGACGTCCAGGTCCCGGCCGCGCTGATCCGCCGACTCGACTTGCGCAAGGGCGACTTCGTCGAAGGGACGCGCGACGGCCGGCACACGCTGACCGAGGTGGCGCGCGTCGGCGGACGCACGCCCGACGCCCTGCGCGGCCGCCGTCACTTCCGCGACCTGACACCCCTGTACCCACACGAGCGGCTCCGCCTCGAACACCCGGCGGCCGGGCTCGCCGGACGGGTCGTCGACCTGCTCGCGCCCGTCGGCAAGGGCCAGCGCGGGCTGATCGTGGCGCCGCCCAAGACCGGCAAGACCGTCCTGATCCAGCAGCTCGCCGCCGCCGTCGCCGGGAACCACCCGGAGGCCCGGCTGATGGTGCTGCTGCTCGACGAACGCCCGGAGGAGGTCACCGACATGCGGCGCTCGGTGCGCGGCGAGGTCTACGCCTCCACGTTCGACCGGACGCCCAGGCAGCACATCGCCCTGGCCGACCTGGTCGTCGAACGGGCCAAAAGGCTCGTCGAGGCGGGCGAGGACGTCGTGATCCTGCTGGACTCCCTGACCCGGCTGTGCCGGGCCCACAACAACGCGGCCGCCCCCGGTGGCCGCACCCTCAGCGGCGGCGTCGACGCCACCGCGCTCATCGGCCCCAAGCGGTTCTTCGGGGCCGCGCGGACCGCCGAGGAGGGCGGCTCGCTCACCATCGTCGCCAGCGCGCTGGTGGAAACCGGCTCCCGCGCCGACGACTTCTTCTTCGAGGAGCTCAAGAGCACCGGCAACATGGAGCTGCGCCTCGACCGCGAACCGGCCTCGCGCCGTGTCTTCCCGGCCGTCGACATCACCGCCTCCGGTACCCGCCACGAGGAACTCCTGCTCCCCCCGGCCGAGTTGGCCGCCTCCCGCGGTCTGCGCCGCGCCCTGCGGACCCGGGACGGCCAGGCCAACCTGGACACCCTCCTGGAGCGGATGCGCGCCACCCCGGACAACGCGACGTTCGTCCGCCGCGTCCAGCCGACCCTCCCGGCCGCCTGATCGCCTCGCTCCGCGGGGCCCCGGCGGGAGGTGCCGTGGCGGAGGGGGCGGTACGACGACCGACGACACCGACCGCGAGGACGCGGTACGGCGCGCGGAGCGGGCCGCTCGGTGGGGCCGGGGTGCCGTCGCATGCGGCATCCGGGTGCACGCGCCGCGATGTGCGGCACGGACAGCGCGGGGAAAGCCCACTTCATTCTTACGTTGCTCGTATGACAATCGGATTCTCCTCTCGGGCTGCTGCCTCGGCCCGCGCGCTCTGCGTGACGGGCGTCCTGGTCCTCGGGCCCGCGGCGTCCGCCGCTCCCGTCGGCGCGGACCCCGGCCCGGCGGGCGGAGCGCGTGTGACGCCACCGCGGCCCGCCCTGCTGTACCGCTCCGGTACGCAGGTCCGGCCACACCCGGGAGCACCCGGCGTCCCGGACGTCTCCGCACTGTCGTGGCTGGTGGCCGACGCCGACACCGGCGACGTGCTCGCCGCGTCGAACGCGCACCGCAGGCTGCCTCCCGCGAGCACCCTGAAGACCCTGTTCGCCCTCACGGTGCTGCCGGTCCTGCCCGGCGGCGTCCGGCACCGGGTCACCGAGACCGAGCTGGCCGGGATCGGAGCCGGCAGCAGCCTGGTGGGAGTCGCCGAAGGGCAGTCGTACCAGGTCTCCGACCTGTGGCGGGGGGTGTTCCTCCACTCCGGCAACGACGCCGTGCACGTCCTGGCCGCGCTCAACGGCGGCTGGCGCACCACGGCCGCCCGGATGCAGGACAAGGCCCGCTCGCTGGGCGCCCTGGACACACGCGTGCTGTCCCCGGACGGGTACGACGCCCCCGGCCAGGTGTCCTCCGCGTACGACCTCGCGGTGTTCGGACGGGCGGGTCTGCGCAACCCGGACTTCGCCCGGTACTGCGCCACCGTCGAGGCCCGGTTCCCGGCGCGCGACGGGGGGACGTACGGCATCGTCAACACCAACCGTCTGCTCAGCGGAACGGACGGGGTCGAGCCGTACCCCGGGCTGATCGGCATCAAGAACGGCTACACCAGCAACGCGGGCAACACCCTCGTGGCCGCGGCCCGGCGGGGCGACCGGACCCTCGTCGTGACCGTGCTCAACCCCCGGTCCGGCGGCGGCCTCGCCGTCTACGAGGAGGCGCGCGAACTGCTCGACTGGGGGTTCGGGGCCGCCGGGCGGGTCGATCCCGTGGGCTCGCTGGACGCCCTGCGGGCGCGGCCGAGGCCGGGTCCGGGACCGCAGGCGACACCTGTGGCCACAACGGCTCCCACGGCCCCCGCGGTCGCCGTGGCCGACGACGGGTCCGGCTGGTCGAAGGCGGCGGTCATCGCGGGTGCCGCCGCGCTGGGCGGCGCCGCCGTCGCCCTGGTACTGCGGTTCGAAGCCCGCCGCCGCGTGGGGCGTCGACCGGCCGGCGGGGACGGCGGGAGCCGGTGAGCGCGGCCGCTCAGAACACCGACAGGCCCGTCAGCGTCGTGAAACGGTCCAGGGCGGCCACGCCCGCCACCGAGTTCCCGCGTTCGTCCAGGCCCGGACTCCACACGCACAGCGTGCAGCGGCCGGGCACGACCGCGATGATGCCGCCGCCGACCCCGCTCTTGCCGGGCAGACCCACGCGGTAGGCGAAGTCGCCGGCCGCGTCGTAGGTGCCGCAGGTCAGCATGACGGCGTTGACCTGCTTGGCCTGGCTGCGGCTGAGCAGGCGGCTGCCGTCGGCGCGGACGCCGTGCCGGGCGAGGAAGCCGGTGGCCAGCGCGAGGTCGGCGCAGGAGGCGGTGAGGGAACACTGCCGGAAGTACTGGTCGAGGAGGACCGGCACCGGGTTGTCGATGTTGCCGTAGGACGCCATGAAGTGGGCGAGGGCGGCGTTGCGGTCGCCGTGCGCGGACTCGGAGGCGGCCACCTCCAGGTCGAAGTCGAGCACCTCGCTGCCGCTCTCGGCCCGCAGGAAGTCACGCAGTTCGCCCGCCGCGTCCCCGGTGCGGGTCTGGAGGCGGTCGGTGACGACGAGCGCGCCCGCGTTGATGAACGGGTTGCGGGGGATGCCGTTCTCGTACTCCAGCTGGACCAGCGAGTTGAAGGGGTTGCCGGAGGGTTCGCGGCCGACGTGCTCCCAGAGTTCGTCCCCCTCGCGCGCCAGGTCGAGGGCGAGGGTGAAGACCTTGGTGATCGACTGGGTCGAGAACGGCTCGCGCCACTCCCCCACCCCGTACACCGTGCCGTCCAGCTCCGCCACCGCCATCCCGAAGCTGCGGGCGTCGCGGGCGGCGAGCGCCGGGATGTAGTCGGCGGGCCGCCCGCGGCCGGGCGTGCGGGCCATCTCCTCGGCGATGCGGTCGAGGACCGGCTGGAACTGCGAGCACATGATCGTCATCATGCCGCACGCCGGCCCCGGGTGTCCCGGGGCGCCGGGCCGCCCTCGACGTGCCGTCCCATCAGGCGTGTCTTGCCGCGGACTCCGCGTGCTGGCCGGGCCCGCACGTCCCCGTCCACCCCGTCCCCCGTCCGGGAGAGTCCGCAGGGCGGGAGAGTCCACAGGGCGGACCGACGTTCTGTCCCAGTCCCCGAGGCGACGACGGCCGGACCCTGCGGACCGCCTGGCGCCCCCCTTCGCCCTGCCGACGCCCGGCGGTCCAAGCCGGGTGACCTGCTGCGGCTGAAGGCGGGCGATCGGCTGCCGGGAACGCTGAGCATCGGGCGGGGGACGCCTGCGACCTCCGTGAACCCGTCGTGACCGAGTCCTGCGGAACGGGCCGCGCGATGATCCCGGCGAGCGGCACGCGCGCCATCGAGGCGAACAACACGAGCGGGATCACCATCCGCGGCCCGGAAGCCGCGCCGCGTCGGACGGGCTTCATCCCTGGGTGTGACGACAGCCCGCGTGTCGGCCGGCTGCGGAGCGCCCGGCCCCGGCCGCGCGCGGGCTGTCGTTCCTCAGAGCGCCTGCGTCCTGCCGCTGCCGGCGAGTATCTCCGGGCGCAGCAGGGCGGCGAGCCGCTCGGCGGGGAGCAGGCCCTTTTCCAGGACGAGTTCGGCGACACCGCGGCCGGTGGCGAGGGCCTCCTTGGCGATGTCCGTGGCCGCCGTGTACCCGATGTGCGGGTTGAGGGCGGTGACCAGGCCGATGGAGTTCTCGACGCTCGCGCGCAGCACCTCGGTGTTGGCGGTGATGCCGGACACGCAGCGCTCGGCCAGGGTCAGGCAGGCCGCGCGCAGGTGGGTGATCGACTCGGACAGGGAGTGCAGGATGATCGGCTCGAAGGCGTTGAGCTGGAGCTGTCCGGCCTCGGCGGCCATGGTGATGGTGACGTCGTTGCCGATCACCTCGAAGGCGACCTGGTTGACGACCTCGGGGATCACCGGGTTGACCTTGCCGGGCATGATGGACGAACCGGCCTGCACGGGCGGCAGGTTGATCTCGCCGAGGCCCGCGCGCGGCCCGGAGGACAGCAGGCGCAGGTCGTTGCAGCTCTTGGAGAGCTTGACCGCGATCCGCTTGAGCACGCCGGACATCTGGACGAACGCGCCGCAGTCCTGGGTAGCCTCGACGAGGTTGGCGGCGGTGACGAGCGGCAGGCCGGTGATCCCGGCGAGGTGGCGGCGGGCCGACTCGGCGTAACCGGCCGGCGCGTTGAGCCCGGTGCCGATGGCGGTGGCGCCGAGGTTGATCTCGTGGATCAGCTCGACGGCCTCGGCGAGGCGGCTGCGGTCCTCGTCGAGCATGACGGCGAACGTGGAGAACTCCTGTCCGAGGGTCATCGGGACGGCGTCCTGGAGCTGGGTGCGGCCCATCTTCAGGACGTCGCGGAACTCGACGGCCTTGCGGGCGAAGGCGTCCTGGAGGACGGCCATGGCCTTGAGCAGCCCGCGCACCGCGAAGACGGTCGCGACCTTCACGGCGGTCGGGTAGACGTCGTTGGTGGACTGCCCGAGGTTGACGTCCTCGTTGGGGTGCAGGTGCCGGTACTCGCCCTTCGCGTGGCCCAGCAGTTCCAGGGCCCGGTTGGCGACGACCTCGTTGGCGTTCATGTTGGTCGAGGTGCCCGCGCCGCCCTGGACGACGTCCACCACGAACTGGTCGTGCAGCTTGCCGGCGCGGATCTCGCGGCAGGCGGCGACGATCGCGGCGGCCTTCTCCGGGGCCAGCAGCCCCAGTTCCTCGTTGGCGAGGGCGGCGGCCTCCTTGACGGCGGCGAGGGCGTCGATCAGGTGCGGGTGGGCGGAGATCGTGGTGCCGGTGATCGGGAAGTTCTCGGTGGCGCGCAGGGTGTGGATGCCCCAGTACGCGTCGGCGGGGACGTCCCGGTCTCCGAGCAGATCGTGTTCGCGGCGGCTGACGACGACGGTCATGAGGGTGCGGCCTCTTTCTGGAGCGGGAGGGAGGGTGGGTGACCGGGGACTGCGGCCTCGGGCCCCGGAAGCGTCGGGCCCCGGAAGCGTCGGGCTTCGGGAGGGCGGAACGGTGCGGGGCCGCCGGGGACGGGACGGGAGGCGGCCGCCGGCGCGGACTCCCCCGGCCGAGCCGCCGCCGGCCCCTCCCCCGGCCGGGCCGGCGGCTCACGCACCGCCGGGGGTCACACGCGGATCGGCTGAGTGACCGGGTCGAGGGCGCGAACCGTGCGGACGCTGCCGACGGGCCGGCCGCCGCCGAGGAGCGGCTCGCCGGCGAAGGGCGTGAGCAGCACGGGGTCGACGCCCGCCCGGGCGAGGGCGGCCGCGGTGACCGGGACGCGGGCCCGGTTCGCGCCGTCGGAGATCTTCACGGCGACGGCCCGGCCGTCGGGGAGCGCGGCGACCTCGACGCCCTCGAAGCCGTCCTTGGCGAGAAGACCGGGAACGGCCCGCATCAGGGCGGCGACGTCCCGGCCGGAACCGGAGGCCATCTCGGGGTGCGCGCGCATCGCGTCCGCCACCCGCGCCTCGGGCGTGCCGGGCACGGCGGTGGTGACGCGGGCGACGGCACGTGCCAGACCGCTCAGGGAGACGGAGAAGAGCGGCGCGCCGCACCCGTCGACGGTCACCCGGGCGATCCGCTGACCGGTGAGGTCCTCGACGATCTCGGCGATCGCCTGCTGGAGCGGGTGCCCGGGGTCGAGGTAGCCGTCGAGGGACCAGCCGTTGAGCTTGCAGGTGTACAGCATGGCCGCGTGCTTGCCGGAGCAGTTCTGGGCGAGGCGCGAGGGCGGGCGGCCCTGCCGTGTCCAGGTGTCGCGGACGACCGGGTCGTACGGCAGGTCCGTGACGTTGCGCAGGTCGTCCTCGGTGACGCCGGCCAGTTCGAGGATGCGCCGGGTGCCGGCGAGGTGGCGTTCCTCGCCGGAGTGGCTGGCGGCGGCGAGCGAGAGCAGTTCGCCGTCGAGCGGGAGCCCGGCGCGCACCATGGCGACGGCCTGGACGGGCTTGAGCGCGGAGCGCGGGTAGAAGGCGACCTCGACGTCGCCGAGCTGGAAGTCGACCTCGCCGTCCGTGCCGAGGACGACGACGGAGCCGTAGTGGACGCCTTCGGTCACCTCGCCGCGTACGAGGTGGGCGACGGGGGCGTGGAGGGGTTCGCGGATGGCGGGCGCGTCGGCGAGAGGGCTGGTGTACATCACTGCCTGGTCACTGGTGGGTGGGCGGGGGCCGGCGGCGGGTTCACGCGTCGGTCCCGGAAGAGGTGCGCGCGCGGCGGACGCGGGTGGCGTACCAGCCGGCGACGAGCGCGGCGGCGATCAGCGGCAGACACAGCACGGTGGTGCGTCCGGCGCCGCCGTCGGCGTACATGAGGACCAGGACGGAGGCGAGGAAGGCCAGCGTCACGAGTTCGGTCCAGGGGGAGCCCGGCAGCCGGTAGCCGGGGCGGGTCAGGTGGCCGTTCTGGGTCCTCTGCCAGAACAGCAGGTGGCAGATCATGATCATGCCCCAGGTGGCGAGGATGCCGAGCGCCGCGAAGTTCAGGACGATCTCGAACGCGTCGGCGGGGACCACGAAGTTGAGGCCGACGCCGAGGACGCAGACGCCGCTGGTGAGCAGGATGCCGCCGTAGGGGACCTGGGTGCGGCTCATCTTCCCGGTGAACCGCGGTGCCGAGCCGCTCACGGCCATGGAGCGCAGGATGCGGCCGGTGGAGTACAGGCCCGAGTTGAGGGAGGACATCGCCGCCGTGAGCACGACGAGGTTCATCACGCCGCCCGCGGCCGGGACGCCGATGTTGGACAGCACCGTGACGAAGGGGCTCTCGCCGGAGGTGTACTTGTTCCACGGCAGCAGCATCGACAGCAGGAGGACCGAGCCGACGTAGAACAGGCCCACGCGCCACATGATCGAGTTGATCGCCTTCGGCATGATCTGCTCGGGGTTCTCGGTCTCGCCGGCGGCGACGCCGACCAGTTCGACGGAGGCGTAGGCGAAGACGACGCCCTGGACGATCAGCAGCAGGGGCAGCAGGCCGTTGGGGAAGACGCCGCCGTTGTCGGTGATCAGGGACGGGCCGGGGGTGGTGCCGTCGACCTGGTGCTGGGTGACCAGCAGGAAGATGCCGATGCACATGAAGATCACGAGCGCGCCGACCTTGACGATCGCGAACCAGAACTCCAGTTCGCCGAAGATCTTCACGGAGATCAGGTTCACCGTGAGGACCACGGCCAGGGCGACCAGCGCGATCACCCACTGGGGTATGTCGGAGAACATGCCCCAGTAGTGGGTGTAGGTGGCCACCGCGGTGATGTCGGCGATGCCGGTGGTGGCCCAGTTCAGGAAGTACATCCAGCCCGCGGTGTAGGCGCCCTTCTCCCCCATGAACTCGCGGGCGTACGACACGAAGGCGCCGGAGGAGGGGCGGTACAGGACGAGTTCGCCGAGGGCGCGCACCACGAGGAAGGCGAAGACGCCGCAGACCGCGTAGGCGATGAAGAGGGAGGGGCCGGCGTCGGCGAGGCGGCCGCCGGCGCCGAGGAAGAGGCCGGTGCCGATGGCGCCGCCGATGGCGATCATGTTGACGTGCCGGTGTTTCAGGGACTTGCTGTAGCCCGCGTCTCCGGCGTCGACGTGACGGGGCGCGGGGCGCGTCCCGTCCTTGAGGTGCTGTTCGCTCAACGCTCGGGTCCGCCTTTCAGGGGGGAGTCGGTGCGCGGGGGGCGCACGATGTCGGTGAGGGTCGTCTCGACGCGGTCGAGGTGGTGGCTCATGGCCTCCAGCGCGTCGGACTCGGAACCGTCGATCAGCGCCTCGACGATGGCCCGGTGTTCGCGGTTGGACTGCTCGCGGCGCCCGCCCAGCTCGTTGAGGAAGGCCGACTGGCGCGCCAGCGCGTCGCGAATCTCCTCGATGACCCGGCGGAAGACCGGGTTCTGCGCGGCCTCGGCGACGGCGAGGTGGAAGAGGGTGTCCATCGCGACCCAGGCGGTGGTGTCGGTCTCCCGTTCCATCCGGTCCAGGAGGTGGGCCAGGTGGTCCAGGTTCTCCGGGGTGCGGCGCACGGCCGCGTACCCGGCGACCGGGATCTCGATGTGGCGGCGCACCTCGAGCAGGTCGCTGGCCGCGTAGTCGCCGAAGGTGGGGTCCTCGACGGTGTTGGCGACGACGAAGGTGCCCTTGCCGGTCCGGGAGACCGTCAGGCCCATGGTCTGGAGGGCGCGCAGGGCCTCCCGCAGGACGGGCCGGGAGACCTCGAGGGTGCGGCACAGTTCCGCCTCGGAGGGGAGTTTGTCCCCGATGGCGTAGTGGCCGCGCTCGATGGCGCCGCGGAGGTGGGTGAGCACCGCTTCCATCGCACTGACGCGACGGGGTGCCGGGCCACCTGTCTGGCTGTCTGACAGGTTCACGGGAGTGATACTCCGGGTGGCCGGAGGCCGCTGTCAAGGCGGGTGAAAGGAAGAATTCAGCGGCGGTCGGCGTGAAAGCGGGATTCCCGCCTCCGCTCGGGTCCGGGGGCGGGGTCGGTGCCGGCACCTCGGGCCCGGTTGCCGCTCCGGGCCCGCGCCGGCCGCCCCCGCCGCGGGTCAGCTGTCGAGGACTCCCGTGGCCAGCAGGGCGAACAGCAGCACGCCCACGACGATCCGGTAGATCACGAACGCGTTGAAGGAGTGCTTGGCGACGAACCTCAGCAGCCAGGCGATGGAGGCGTAGGCGACCACGAAGGACACGGCCGTGCCGACGGCCAGCGGCGCCGCACCCGCCCCGGTGCCCAGGGCGTCCTTCAGCTCGTACAGGCCGGCGCCGGTGAGGGCCGGGATGCCGAGGAAGAACGACAGCCGGGTGGCGGCGACCCGGTCCAGGTCGAGCATCAGCGCGGTCGACATGGTGGCGCCGGAACGGGAGAAGCCGGGGAAGAGCAGTGCCAGGATCTGGGAGCTCCCGACCAGCATGGCGTCCTTGAACGAGATGTCGCCCTCGCCCCGCTTGTGCCGGCCCGTCCGGTCGGCCACCCACATCACGCCGCTGCCGGCGACGAGCGAACCCGCGACCACCCAGAGCGAGGCCAGAGATCCCTCGATGAGCGGTTTCGCGGCCAGGCCGACGACGACGATCGGGATCGTCGCCCAGATCACCCACCAGGCGAACCTGTAGTCGTGGTGGTGCCGTTCGCCCTTGTCGGCGAGACCGCGGAACCAGGCGGAGACGATCCGCGCGATGTCCTTGCGGAAGTACACGAGGACCGCGGCGATCGCGCCGACCTGGATGACGGCGGAGAACCCGACGACCGCGTCGTCGTCGACCGGGATGCCCATCAGGCCCTCGGTGATCTTCAGATGTCCGGTGGAGGAGACGGGGAGGAACTCGGTCACTCCCTCGACGGCTCCGAGGACGACGGCCTGACCGACGGAGATGGCGCTCATGGGATCCAGTTCTGCGGGTGGGTCGACGGTGCGGTGCACAGTCCTACCAGCCGTGGGTGTGTTTCCCGGTCATGACCACACCGTCTGTGCGATCCACACCCCCGCGAAGGCGGCCCCGGCGCCCGCCGCCACACTGGCGACGACGTTCGCGGCGGCGTGCAGTGCCGCTCCGGTCTCGGTCAGCCGCAGCGTCTCGTAGGAGAAGGTGGAGTAGGTGGTCAGGGCCCCGCAGAAGCCGGTGCCCAGGAGAAGCCGCAGGTGGGGGTCGGCCACCCCGGCGACGCCGGCACCGGTCACCAGCCCGAGGACGGCGCAGCCGACGACGTTGACGACGAAGGTGCCCCAGGGGAACACCGAGTCGTGCCGGGCCTGCACCGCGCGGTCGGTCAGGTACCGCAGGGGCGCACCGGCCATGCCTCCGGCGACGACCAGCAGCCAGTTCACGACGACCTCTTACCCTTGCCGTCCGGTTCGCCCTGGTTCGGGGCGCGCCCGGCGTACCTGATGACCTCGCACGGGTCGAGGATGACGAGCCCCTCGGTGACCAGCTCGTCGAGCTGCGGCAGGAAGGCCCGCACGCGTTCCTCCGTGTCGACGACGACGACGGCGACCGGGAGGTCCTCGCTGAGGGAGAGCAGGCGCGAGGTGTGGATCAGCGAGGAGGCGCCGAAGCCCTCGATGCCGCGGAAGACGCTGGCACCCGCCAGGCCCGCCGCATGGGCCCGGTGCACGATCTCGGTGTAGAGGGGCTTGTGGTGCCAGGTGTCGTTCTCGCCGACGAAGACGGTCACGCGCAGGGCACTGCCGGTGAGCCTCGTCATCGCTGCCTCCGGGTCAGGACGCGGCGCGTCGCGGTGGCCGCGAGCCACACCGCCGTGAGCGCCGCGAGGGGGGTCGCCGCCAGGTAGGCCAGCGCCGTACGGGGGTGCCCCGTGTCGAACAGGCGCTGGAGGTCGACGGCGTAGGTGGAGAAGGTGGTAAAACCGCCGAGCACGCCGGTGCCGAAGAAGGGGCGCACGAGTCGGTGCACGGTCAGCGCCTCGGTGATCAGCACCAGGAACACGCCGATCACGGCGCAGCCGACGACATTGACCCAGAAGGTCGTCCACGGGAACCCGCCGGCCGTCGAGGGCCACCACAGCGAGGCCGCGTAGCGGGCGGTGGCACCCAGCCCGCCGCCGGCCGCGACCACGGCGACCGCCGGCAGCTGCCCCGACCCGGCGGACCGGCGCAGGGCGCTGCTGCGGAGGCTCTCGGTCTCCGGGGCCGTCATGTCGTACGTCTCCTGCCTCGATCCCCGGTCGCCCCGGCGCGCGGGGTGATCACGGCTGGTCAACAGGGTAACGCCGAATCGTTCGACGCCGGCGGCCTCCGGCCGGCGTCCGAGGGTCCTCCGCGGGCCGCCCACCAGCCCTTGTCGACCATGCGGGCCACTTCGGTGGTGCGCATCGGTGCGCATCTCGTCGCGCCGGTGGTGGGTGCGGCGCCGGATCCGCCTGGCGCGCAGCAGACCCAGGTCGGCGAGGGGGGTGAGGTGGGTGTCCGCCACCCTGGGGTGCACGCCCGGCTTCGCCGCCACGGAGTCCGCCGTGGCGCCGTCCTCGACGAGGTCGGCGCGTCGTTGCGGCGGGAAGTGCCGCGCCGGTTCCTTCAGCCGTTCCAGGAGGTGCGGACACCGTTCGTTCAGGGGAGTCGGGCAGGGAGACGGGAACGCGCGGGGCCCGGCCGCCGGGTCGCGGCCGGGCCCCGCCGTCACGAGGCCGGGTGATCGCGGGTCAGCGGTGGCCGAACCACGCCATCGAGGACAGCGCCCGGTCGTCGTAGCCGAACAGGGCCTGGTTCTCCCAGCCGTTGCCGGAAGCGGCGTCGGCCGGGTCCCAGCCGTTGCCGTTCACGGCGGTCCAGGTCGCCTCCCAGTAGAAGACGCCGAGCCCGCGGCCGTTCGGGACGGCCTCCACGATGTCGGCCACGGAGTTCATCCAGGCCAGCTGTCCGGCCGCGGTCGCCGGGTAGCCGGAGACCAGTTCGCTCGGCAGGTCGATGATGTTCTCGTGCGCGTCGTCGCTGTCGAGGCGGAACGGGTAGGCCGTCTCGGCGACGAAGACCGGCTTGCCGTAGCGGGAGGCCGCGTCGTCCAGCGTGGTCTGGAAGTCGGCCAGGGTGCCGTGCCAGTAGCCGTAGTAGGAGAGGCCGATGGCGTCGAACTTCACGCCGTTGGAGACCGCGCTGTCGAACCACCAGCGGGTGCCGGCCAGATCACCGCCCTTGGCGAGGTGCAGGGCGACCGGGGTGGCGGAGTCGACCGCCTTGACGGCGTCGTAGCCCGAGTTGAGCAGTCCGGCGAGCTGGCCCCAGTTGTCGGTGGAGCCCTCGCTCCACAGCATGCCGCCGTTGATCTCGTTGCCCACCTGGACCATGTCGGCGGCGGTGCCCTGGGCCTTGAGCGCGCTCAGCACGTCGTACGTGTGGTGGTACACGTCCGTCCTGAGCCGGCTGTACGAATGCCCCGCCCAGGCGCTGGGCTTGGTCTGGGCTCCCGGGTCGGCCCATATGTCGGAGTAGTGGAAGTCGACCAGGAGCTTCTGGCCGGCCGCCTTGACCCGCTTGGCCGTGGCGAGCACGCGCGCCTTGTTGTTGTAGCCGTCGGCGGGGTCGACCCACACCTTCAGGCGCGCGTAGTTCATGCCGGCGTTCTTCAGGACGGTGATCGGGTCGGCGGTCGTGCCCGACGCGGTCCGGTACACACCGCCCTTGGCCTCGCTCTTGGCGAGGGACGATATGTCGGCACCCTTGATCGACAGTCCGGTGGTGCCGGACGTGAAGGCCAGGTCGTCGACATTGATCCAGTTGCCGGCGTTCGCGTCGCTGTTGACGCTGATCGTGCACTGGTTGTTCGTCACCTTGACGGGGACGACGACATGGATCCATCCGCTCGCCGAGACCGGCAGGTCGGTGCGCTGCTCGGCACCGCCGCAGTTCTTCAGGGCCAGGTAGGCCGACTTCTGGCCGCCGCCGGAGCGCACCCAGGCGGTGAGCTTGTAGGCGCCGTTGGTCAGCCCCGACAGGTACTGGTACGTCTCCACCTTGTAGGCGGCGGACGCCCAGTGGCTGAGGCGGTAACTGCCGCCGTGCCCGCCGGACTCGGTGAACGAGGCACCGGTGTCGCCGTACTCGGACCAGCCGCCGGGGACGGCCGCCCCGGCGCCGTCGGCCTCGAAGCCGGCGTTGGTGAGCATGGCGGCCGCCTGTGCGGTCTGCGCCGGCAGGGCGGTGAGTGCGAGCCCCGCGGTGAGCGGGAGCAGCAGGGCTCTGAGCGTGCGTCTGGGATGGAACATCTTCGTCCGTCGTCCCTTCGACGTGATGGGGGTGGGTCTCCCTCGGGATGAGGGACCCCCTCCGCCCGCGGCTCGCGGCTCCACGGGCGGAGGGGGAGTCGGCTCAGCCGTCGAGTCGTACGACCCGTACGGCTCCCGCCGGTACCGCGAGGCGGCCGGCGGCGTGTTCGCCCGTGAGCAGCTCGGTGCCGGACGCCTCCAGCGGCACCTTGGCGTCGGTGGCGGTGTGGTTGATCGCGAAGAGGTAGCCGCCCCCCTCGCCGGAGCGGCGCACGACCTCGACGTCGCGGGGCAGGCCGGCGCGCGGGGCGACGCGGGCGTCCTCGGCGGCCCGGCCCAGCAGGGCGTCCAGGCCCTCGGCGCCGAGCCGGGTGGAGACGTACCAGGCGGTGCCCTCGCCGAGGCGGTGCCGGGTGACGGCCGGGCGGCCGGCGGTGAGGCCGTCGGCGTAGGTCCAGACGGTCTCGGCGCCGCGCGGCTCGACGAACTCGGTCCACACGTCGCCGCTCAGCTCCGCCCCGTCCGGGCCGGTGATCCGGACGCGCTCGCCCCCGAGCAGCGGGGAGAACTCCTCGACGGTGAGGCCGAGGACGTCGCGCAGCGCGCCCGGGTAGGGGCCCTCGTGCACGGCGTCGTGCTGGTCGACGATGCCGGAGAAGTACGACACGACGAGCGTGCCGCCGCGTTCGACGTACTCCCGGAGGTTGTTCCCGGCCGCTTCCGTCATCAGGTACAGGGCGGGCACCACGACCAGCGGGTACGGCGAGAGGTCGGCCTCGGGGTGGGCGAAGTCGACGGTGAGGTGGCGGTCGTAGAGGGCCTCGTAGAAGGCGTCGGCGCGCTCGCGGGCGTCGTGGTCCTCGCTGGGACGCCAGTCGAGGTTCTGCGCCCACCAGGAGTGCCAGTCCCACAGGACGGCGACGTCGGCCTCGGTGCGGGTGCCCCGGACCGGGTTCAGGGAGTCGAGAGCGGCGCCGAGTTCGACGACCTCGCGCCACACGCGGGTGTCGGTGCCGCCGTGCGGGACCATCGAGGAGTGGAACTTCTCGGCGCCGCGCCGGGACTGCCGCCACTGGAAGAACATGGCGCCCTCGGAGCCGCGGGCCACGTGGCCGAGGGAGTTGCGGGCCATCTGGCCGGGGGCCTTGGCCGGGTTGCGGGGCTGCCAGTTGACGCCCGAGGTGGAGTGCTCCAGGAGGATCCAGGGGGCGCCGCCGGCGACGGAGCGGGTGAGGTCGGCGGCCATCGCCAGGTTGACGTGGGTGCGGCGGCCGTCGGTGATCAGGTAGTGGTCGTTGGTGACGATGTCGACCTCACGGCCCCAGGCCCAGTAGTCGACCGAGTCGCACTGGCTGAGCGCGGTCATGAAGTTGGTCGTGACGGGGACGCCGGGCGCGAGGCGGTGCAGGATGTCGCGCTCCATGACGAAGTTCTCGCGCATGGTGGCGTCGGCGAAGCGCCGGTAGTCGAGCGCCTGACCGGGGTTGCCGACGGTCGGGGTGGTGCGCGGCGGGTTGATGTCGCCGAAGGCCGCGTAGCGCTGGCCCCAGAAGGCGGTGCCCCAGGCCTCGTTGACCGCGTCGACGGTGCCGTACGTCGTCTCCAGCCAGCGGCGGAAGTGGGCGGCGCAGGACTCGCAGTAGCAGGCCGAGACGGGGACGCCGTACTCGTTGTGGACGTGCCACATCGCGAGCGCCGGGTGGTCGCCGTAGCGCTCGGCGAGCCGGGTGGCGATGTTCGCCGCGGCCGCGCGGTAGTCGGCGTTGCTGTGGCAGATCGCCGCGCGCGAGCCGAATTCGTAGCGGACGCCGTCGGCGGTGACGGGCAGGGCCTCGGGGTGCGCGCGGTAGAACCAGACGGGCGGGGCCACGGTGGGCGTGCCCAGGTCGACGCGGATGCCGTTCTCGTGCAGCAGGCCGATGATCCGGTCGAGCCAGCCGAAGTCGTACTCCCCCGGCGCGGGTTCCAGGAGCGCCCAGGAGAAGATCCCGACGCTCACCATGGTGACGCCGGCCTCGCGCATGAGCCGGACGTCCTCCTGCCAGACGCTTTCCGGCCACTGCTCGGGGTTGTAGTCCCCACCGAAGGCGAGCCTGGTGAGGCCCTTGGGGGTGGTCTCCGGCATGGATCTCTCCCGTTTAATCGATCATTTGGGAACGTGCACACATGTTTTCGGCGATGCGAGCCCAACATAACCGCACAGCAACAACCATTGACAAGTGTCCGGGATGTTTCTCTACTGTGAACGCTCACAGAAGCATGGCAGGGCCTCGCGACGGGCGAGGACACCGGTTCATGTGACGCATGGCAGGTTCCCGCAGCAGGCGGGAACCCAGGTCAGGGGAGAAACCCATGCCCAACACCCAGCGCCGGCGGCTCTTCAAGGTCGCAGCGTCCGCCGTCGCCGTCGCGCTCGGCGCCACCGCACTCACCGCCTGCGGCTCGTCCGACGACGACGAGGCCCGGTCGGGGCCGGTCTCGCTCACGTACTGGACGTGGACGCCCGGCATGGACAAGGTCGTGGACCTGTGGAACAAGGGGCCGGGCAAGAAGGAGCAGATCACCGTCACGGTGAAGAAGCAGGCCTCCGGCGACACGCTGGTCACCAAGATCCTCACCGCGCACAAGGCGGGCAAGGCCCCCGACCTGGTCCAGGCCGAGTACCAGGCGCTGCCGACGCTGGTCAGCAACGACGCGCTGGCGGACATGGCGAAGAACGTCGGCGACGTGAAGAGCAAGTTCGCCGACGGCGTCTGGCAGCAGACGACGCTGGGCACGGACGCGGTCTACGCGGTGCCGCAGGACATCGGCCCGATGATGTTCTACTACCGCGAGGACCTGTTCGAGAAGTACGGCCTGACCGTCCCCACCACCTGGGAGCAGTTCGCCGAGACCGCCCGCGCGCTGAAGAAGAAGGCCCCCGGCACGGACCTGACCACCTTCTCGGCCAACGACTCCGGACTCTTCGCGGGCCTGGCCCAGCAGGCCGGCGCCAAGTGGTGGACCACCGCCGGCGACAAGTGGCGGGTCGGCATCAACGACGCGGCCACCAAGAAGGTCGCCGACTTCTGGGGCGGCCTCGTGAAGGAGGGCGCCGTCGACAACCAGCCGATGTACACCCCGGCCTGGAACAAGGCGCTCAACACCGGCAAGCAGATCGCCTGGGTCAGTGCCGTGTGGGCGCCGGGCACCCTGACCACCGCCGCCCCGGACACCAAGGGCAAGTGGGCCATGGCCCCGCTCCCCCAATGGTCGCAGACCGACGACGTCACCGGCAGCTGGGGCGGTTCGTCCACCGCCGTCACGACGGACTCCAAGAACAAGGAGGCCGCCGCGAAGTTCGCCGCCTGGCTGAACACCGACGGCGACGCGCTCAACGCGCTGGCCAAGGAGAGCGGCATCTACCCGGCCTCCACCTCCGCCCAGCTCAGCGGCGCCTTCATCGACCCGCCGGCGTACTTCTCGAACCAGGCGGACTTCTACACCACCGCCGCGAAGATCGCGAAGACCACGGCTCCCTCGGCCTGGGGCCCGAACGTGAACGTCGCCTACACGACCTTCAAGGACGCCTTCGGCGCCGCCGCGAAGAACAAGTCGGACTTCTCCGCCGCCCTGGACAAGATGCAGGCGGACACCGTCGCCGACATGAAGAAGCAGGGCTTCGAGGTCTCCGAGTGACCAGCGCACGCCGGAAGGCGTACGGAGTCAAGGGGGCTCCGTACGCCTTCCTCCTCCCCGCCACCGTCCTCTTCGCCCTGTTCTTCGCGCTGCCCATCGGGTACGCGGTCTGGCTCAGCTTCCACAAGGTGAAGGTGTCCGGCCTCGGCCTGGGCTCCGGCGCCCGCAAGGAGGTCTGGGCCGGCCTGGAGAACTACACCGACGCCTTCACCGACAGCGAGCTGCTGGACGGCGCCCTGCGCGTCCTCGGCTACGGCTGCATCGTCGTCCCGGTGATGCTGGGCCTCGCCCTGGTCTTCGCGCTGATGCTGGACTCCGACAAGGTGCGGCTGGCCCCGTTCACCCGCCTCGCGATCTTCCTGCCGTACGCCATCCCCGGCGTCGTGGCGGCGCTGCTGTGGGGCTTCCTGTACCTGCCGGACGTCAGCCCGTTCTACTTCGTGCTGGACCGGCTCGGCCTGCCGCAGCCGGACCTGCTGGACGGCGGACCGCTGTATCTCGCCCTGTCGAACATCGCGGTGTGGGGCGGCACCGGCTTCAACATGATCGTCATCTACACCTCGCTCCAGGCCATTCCGGCCGAGGTGTACGAGGCGGCCAAGCTGGACGGCGCCACCCCGCTGCAGATCGCGCTCAGGATCAAGATCCCGATGGTGGCGCCCTCGCTGGTGCTGACCTTCTTCTTCTCGATCATCGCGACGCTCCAGGTGTTCAACGAGCCGACGACCCTCAAACCGCTCACCAACTCCGTTTCCACGACGTGGAGTCCGCTGATGAAGGTGTACCGGGACGCGTTCGGCACCGGTGACATCTACGCGGCGGCCGCCCAGGCCGTGATCATCGCCATCGCCACGCTGCTGCTGTCCTTCGGCTTCCTGCGGGCCGCGAACCGTCGCAACAAGCAGGGGGCAGCCCAGTGAGTTCTCTCGCCGTCCACAAGACCCCGTCGGCGGCCGGCACCACGGACGCCGACCGCGGCCGACCGCCGCTGCGCCGTCGTGTCGCCCTGGTCCCCACGATCACGCTGCTGCTCGGCGCGCTGTACTGCCTGCTGCCGGTGGCGTGGGTGGTGATCGCGTCCACCAAGTCGGGCAGCGAACTATTCTCCACCTTCACGTTCCTGCCGGGCAGTGGCTTCACCGACAACATCGCGGACCTGAACGCCTACCGCGACGGCGTCTACTGGAAGTGGATGGGCAACTCCGCCCTCTACGCCGGTCTCGGCGCCCTGCTGTCGACGTGCGTGTCCGCGTTCAGCGGCTACGCGCTGGCGACGTACCGCTTCCGCGGCCGCGAGACGATGTTCAACGTCCTGCTGGCGGGCGTGCTGATGCCGCCGATCATCCTGGCCGTGCCGCAGTACCTGCTGCTGGCCAAGGCCGATCTCACGGACTCCTACTGGTCCGTGCTGCTGCCGCAGCTCCTCTCCCCCTACGGCGTCTACCTCTCGCGCATCTACGCGGCCGCGGCCGTGCCGGCCGACGTGGTGGAGGCCGGCCGGATGGACGGGGCGAGCGAGTGGCGGATCTTCACCCGGATCGCACTGCCGATGATGGTCCCCGGCATGGTGACGGTGTTCCTCTTCCAGTTCGTCGCCGTGTGGAACAACTTCCTGTTGCCGTACATCATGCTCAGCGACGACGAGAAGTTCCCGATCACGCTCGGGCTGTTCACGCTGCTGGAGCAGGGCGCCAACACTCCGGCCCTGTACACCCTGGTGATCACCGGCGCGTTCCTCGCGGTGCTTCCGCTGGTGGCGCTGTTCCTGGTCATTCAGCGGTTCTGGAGCCTGGACCTGCTGTCCGGGGCCGTAAAGTCATGACCATGAGCAACACCGGGGGCAGGCGCAGGCCGCCGACCATCCACGACGTGGCGCGCGAGGCGGGGGTCTCACGAGGGACCGTCTCGCGCGTGCTCAACGGCGGCCACTACGTCAGTCCGGCCGCCCAGGAGGCGGTCAACGCCGCCATCCGCAGGACGGGTTACGTCGTGAACCGGCACGCCCGCTCCCTGATCACGGGCCGCTCCGACTCCGTCGGCTTCCTGCTGACGGAGCCTCAGGAGCGGTTCTTCGAGGACCCCAACTTCAACGTGCTGCTGCGGGGTTGCACCCAGGCACTGGCCACGCACGACGTCCCCCTGCTGCTGATGCTGGCCGGGACCGACGACGAGCGGCGGCGCATCACCCGGTACATCACCGCCGGGCACGTCGACGGGGTGCTGCTGGTGTCCAGCCACTCCGGGGACCCGATCGCCACCGAACTGCGCGAGGCGGGCGTGCCGCTCGTCGCCTGCGGCAAGCCGATCGGGATCGGGTCGAAGGTCAGCTACGTGGCCGCCGACGACCGCGACGGCGCCCGGGACATGGTGCGCCACCTGCTCGACCGCGGCCGGCGCCGGATCGGTGTGGTCACGGGCCCGCTGGACACCCCCGGCGGTGTGGAACGGCTCGCCGGCTACAAGGAGGTTCTCACCGAGGCGGGCATCGGGATCGACGAGCGGCTGGTCGTGTCCGGGGACTACAGCCGGGCCAGCGGCGAGGCGGGCGCCGAGCGGCTGCTGGCGCAGGCCCCCGACCTGGACGCGGTGTTCGTCGCGTCCGACCTGATGGCGCAGGGTGCGCTGGCCGCGCTGCGGCGGGCCGGCCGCCGGGTGCCGGAGGACGTCGCGGTCGGCGGCTTCGACGACTCCCCCGCGGCCACCTCCTCCACCCCCGCGCTCACCACGATCCGCCAGCCCTGGGACCGGATCAGCAGCGAGATGGTCCGCGTCCTCCTCGCGCAGATCGGCGGCGAGGACCCGGCCGCGGTCATCCTGCCGACGGAACTGGTCACCCGCGAGTCGACGTGAGGTGCGGACGGGACTGAGGAAGCGCCCGGTGCGGCCCTCGCCTAGCGTGGGACCACCGACGGTGTCCGTCGGTCCCGATCTCGGCGAGGAGCGTGCGCGATGAAGACCGGCCTGCAGACCGTCATCTACCCCGTCAAGGACCTCGACCGGGCGAAGGCCCTGTTCCGGGCGCTGCTCGAGGTCGAGCCCTACGCCGACGAGAGCTACTACGTCGGTTTCAGATCGGCGGGGCAGGACGTCGGGCTCGACCCCAACGGCCACGCCAGGGGCATGACCGGTCCGGTGCCGTACTGGCACGTGGCCGACATCCGGACGCGGCTGGCGGCGCTGGTGGAGGCGGGGGCGGAGGTGCTCCAGGACGTGCAGGACGTCGGCGGCGGCAAGCTGATCGCCTTCGTGAAGGACGCCGACGGGAACCTCGTCGGGCTGACCCAGGACCCGGCGGCCTCCTGAGTCCTCGTCCGCCTCCCGTGCGGTCCGCGATTCCCTTGCACCCGCACTAGTTGCACAGTAAACAAACCGGGTTCTCGGTGTTACCGTGCAGGTATGGCAGCGAAGACGGCCGGAACGGACCTCGAGGACCGGTGGCGGGACATTCTGTCGGTGCACGCGCGCACGACGTGCGAGATCGACCGCGTACTGCATCCGCACGGTCTCGGGGCGAGCGACTTCGAGGTGCTCGACATCCTGGCCACCGAGGCGCCCCGGCCGGGTGACCAGTGCCGGGTGCAGAACCTCGTCGGACGCGTCCATCTGAGCCAGAGCGCGCTCTCGCGCCTCATAGGGCGACTGGAGAAGGACGGTCTGGTGGAGCGTTCCGTCTGCACGGACGACCGGCGCGGGGTGTGGGTCGCCCTCACCCCGAAGGGCCGGGCCCTGCACGAGGAGGTGCTGCCGCTCCAGCGCGCGGTGCTGACCCGCATGCTGGCCGGCTGAGCCCGGCACGGGGGGCGGGTGTGACGCCTTCGGGCCCGGCGGGCGTGTGACGGCCGGGCTCAGCGGGCCAGCAGGGTGCGCACCCCTTCCGAGGTGAGGGTCAGCGGGTGGTCGCCCGCGGCGTCGATGGAGAGGGACAGCTCGCCCTCCGGCCACTGATGGGCCAGTGCGCCGAGGGGCACCAGGCGGTAGCGGTCCACCCCCGGGAGCAGGTCGACCATCTCGGGTTCGGAGGTGAAGACCGGGACGACGGGCGTCGTGCCCGGCTGTTCCAGGACGGGCAGGGCCAGCATGCTGGGATTGGTCACGTCCTCGTCGGTGGCGTCCTCGGGCACCGGCACCAGGACCTCGCAGTGCGCGAGGGTGTCCAGTGCGGTCGTGTCGCCGGTGTCCTTGGCCAGCGCGTCCAGCGCCTGCGCGGCGGCGGTGTCGTGGGCGGGTGTCTCCATGGCAACTCCCCGGGTAGCGGTGGTTGGCGGGTCCGGCCACGCGTACCCCGTCCGCCGGCGGGCAATCGGGTCTTCGGCCATTCGCCTCGTCCTTTCCGCCGTCCGCCTCACGCCACGGGACGCCACCTCCGCGTCGCGGGACGCCTCCCCCACGATGCGCGGCGCCGCCTCTACGGCGTGTGGCGCCGGGCCGACTCGTTCTCCTGGGCCATGCGGCGCAGCGCCATCAGAGCGGGTTCCAGCAGGACGGTCAGCAGCAGGGCTCGTTCGGCGGTCTCCAGCGGATCGGTGAGGCCGTCGAGCTGGTCGAGGTCGAGGACGGCGATCCGTTCGGCGAGCCGGGCGTAGGCCAGCAGGGTGTGCCGGTCCACGGGCACGCCGAGCGAGTGCAGCGAGGTCAGGGTCTCGGCGAGGGTGGCGCGGGCGGGCGCCGCCTCGTGCACGCGCCAGCCCAGCTCCTCGACGAGCGCCTCGACCTCACCGGCCGCCGGGTCCTGTGCGGGGGAATCGCCGGACAGCGACACGGAGCCCAGGGTGAGGCCGAGCAGGACGTGGGTGTCGCCGGTGCGCTCCGTCAGCGCGTCCAGCACCTCGCGGGTGGTGGTGACGGACAGCCCCCGTACGCCGGTCAGCGCCCGGATCAGGCGCAGGCGGCGCAGGTGCTGGTCGTCGTACTCGGCCTGGGTCGCGGAGGTCTGCCGGCCGGGCGGGAGGAGGCCCTCGCGGAGGTAGTACTTGATCGTCGTGACGGAGACGCCGCTGCGGCGGCTCAGCTCGGACATGCGCATCGGGACGGCTCCGCTCTAGAAATTGGATACCTCCACTGTCTAACATGGATAGTGAAGGTATCCAATCACTCCGCGTGGATCCCTCCCCCTGTCCCGCCTGTCTCACGGAAGGGCACAGCCATGCCCACCCTGCCCTGGACCACGGTCGACGAGCCCGCCCCCGGCGCCGAGGCCGTCGTCATGGCCTCCCGCTTCGAGGTCCGCTCCCTCAAGGACGTCCCGCGCTTCCTCCTGAAGTCCCTCGGCGCGTGGCGGCAGGTCACCCGCGCGCCGGGCGCGTACGGCGCCTCGCTCGTCGCCCAGCCCCTCAAGCGCACCTTCTGGACCCTGTCGGCCTGGGAGAGCGAGGAGGCCCTGTACCGGTACGCGCGGACCGAGCCGCACCGGTCGGTCATGACCGGACTGCGCTCCACGACGAAGGCCTCGGCGTTCACCTTCTGGCGGGTCCCGGCCGCCGGACTGCCCGTCGACTGGGCGGACGCCCGCCGCCGGCTCGCCGAGCAGGAACGCACCGGCGCCTGAGACCCCGCCCGGCCCTTCCCGAGGAGAGAGCCCGCCATGACCGTGTCCCCGCCCGTCCTCGACGGGAACCCCGTCGCCGCCGCCGGAGCCCGACGGCGCGTGCCGCTGTGGCTCGCGGTCGTCGCCTGCAGCGTGCCCATGTTCATGGTCGCGCTCGACAACCTCGTCGTGTCCACGGCCCTGCACACCCTGGCCGTCGACCTCCGGGCGGACACCCAGGAACTCCAGTGGTTCGTCAACGCCTACGTCCTCGGCTTCGCCTGCCTGCTCATGACGGGCGCCGCGCTCGGCGACCGGTTCGGACGGCGACGGGTCTTCGTCGTGGGCATCGCCCTGTTCACCCTGGCCTCCGTCGGCTGCGGCCTGGCCGACACCAGCGGCCGGCTGATCGCCTTCCGCGCGGTCCAGGGCTTCGGCGCGGCGGCCGTGATGCCGTTGTCGCTGACCCTGCTGTCCGCAGCGGTGCCGGAACGGATGCGCGGCGTGGCCCTGGGCGTGTGGTCCGGCGTGAGCGGGCTCGCCGTGGCGATGGGACCGGTGGTGGGCGGCGCGGTGGTCGAGGGCCTGGACTGGCGGTGGATCTTCTGGATCAACGTGCCGGTGTGCCTGATCGCGGTGCCGCTGGTGCTGTTCGCGCTGCGGGAGAGCGCCCTGCCCGACGCCCGCCTCGACCTGGTCGGCATGGTCCTCGCGGCGGCCGGACTGTGCGCCGTGGTGTGGGGAATCGTGCACGGGGAGCCGGACGGCTGGACCTCGGCCACGGTGCTGGGCGCGTTCGCGGCGGGCCTCGTGCTCCTGGCGGCCTTCGTCACCTGGGAGGCCCGCGTCCCGCAGCCGATGCTGCCCCTGTCCTTCTACCGGGTGCGGGCCTTCACCCTCACCAACGTCGTCTCGGCCGCGATGTACTTCGGTGTCTTCGGCTCGCTGTTCCTGCTCGCCCAGTACCTCCAGATCGTGCCGCCGCGCACCCCGCTGGAGGCCGGGGTGCGCACCCTGCCCTGGACGCTGATGCCGATGTTCGTCGCCCCGGTCGCCGGACTGCTCACCGACCGGGTCGGCGGCGGCCGGCTGATGGCGCTCGGGCTGTTCCTCCAGGGCGTCGGACTGGCCTGGCTCAACCTCCTCGCCGGCACCGGCACCGCCTACTCGGCCCTGGTCGCCCCGATGATCGTGGCCGGAGCGGGCATGGGCTTCGTGTTCGCGCCGACGGCGGCGGTCGTCCTCGGGTCGGTCCGGGCGGAGCACGCGGGCAAGGCGTCCGGTGCCAACACCACGGTCCGCGAGATCGGCGGCGCGCTCGGCATCGCCGTACTGAGCACCGTGTTCGTGGCGCACGGCGGCACGCGGGGGCCGCAGGAGTTCGTGGACGGGCTGCGCCCCGCGGTGTGGACCGGGGTCGCCGTGGTGTTGCTCGGCGCGCTGTGCGCCCTCGGCATCCCGCGCCGGCCGCGGGCCGGGGCCCCGGCGAAGGAGGCGTGAGGGCGCGGCGGAACTCCTCCCCGAACGGCACGCCCACCCGCGGGTCCCAGCGCGCCGCCGTCGCGCGCAGGCCGCAGCGGGACCGAGCCGGGCGGCCCGGGCCGGGCCGTCGGCCGAGAGCCGCTCCCCAGCCGAGGATCGGACACGGCACTTCCCCCGTGATCAGCCACGGGGCCGCGCCCGACCTCACCGCCGTGACTCGGGGCCAAACCTACGGGCAGCCTGAGCGGGTATCTCCCTTTCCGCACCAAGAGGGGCGGCGCATTTCGGCGACGCGCGGCGGCCCTCATCGGGTCGGGCGCCGGAAGGCGGGGCTCAGGACCCGGAAAGCAGGCTTCGGGACGCCTCCGGAGGGCCGCGCACACCTGAGCGGGGGGCCGCTTGAATGATCGGAGGAGGGGGTGGTTAGCATATGAGCGCCACCTAGCTCGAAAGAGAATCCTGTGACTGTCAACGACGACTCGTTCACCAACTGGAAGAACCGCGAGGAGATCGCGGAGTCGATGATCCCGATGATCGGGAAGCTCCACCGGGAGCGGGACGTCACCGTCCTGCTGCACAGCCGCTCCCTGGTGAACAAGTCGGTGGTGAGCATCCTCAAGACCCACCGCTTCGCCCGGCAGATCGCCGGTGAGGAACTCTCGGTCACCGAGACCCTGCCGTTCCTGCAGGCCCTCACCGCGCTCGACCTCGGCCCGTCCCAGATCGACATCGGCCTGCTCGCCGAGCACTACCGGGCGGGCGACCACGGTCTGTCGGTGCCGGAGTTCACCGCCGAGGCCGTCGCCGGCGCCACCGGCGCCCACAAGATCGAGCGCCGGGAGCCGCGCGACGTCGTGCTGTACGGCTTCGGCCGCATCGGCCGCCTCGTCGCCCGCCTGCTCATCGAGAAGTCCGGGTCCGGCAACGGCCTGCGGCTGCGCGCCGTCGTGGTGCGCGGGGGCGGCGAGCAGGACCTCGTCAAGCGGGCGTCACTGCTGCGCCGCGACTCCGTGCACGGACAGTTCCAGGGCACGATCACCGTCGACGAGGACAACAGCACCATCGTCGCCAACGGCAACGAGATCAAGGTGATCTACGCCGACGACCCGAGCGAGGTCGACTACACGGCGTACGGCATCACCGACGCCATCCTCATCGACAACACCGGCAAGTGGCGCGACCGCGAGGGGCTGTCGAAGCACCTGCGTCCCGGAATCGACAAGGTCGTGCTGACCGCGCCCGGCAAGGGCGACGTCCCCAACATCGTGCACGGCGTCAACCACGACACGATCAAGCCGGACGAGCGGATCCTGTCCTGCGCGTCCTGCACCACCAACGCGATCGTCCCGCCGCTGAAGGCGATGGCGGACGAGTACGGCGTGCTGCGCGGCCACGTGGAGACCGTCCACTCGTTCACCAACGACCAGAACCTGCTGGACAACTATCACAAGTCCGACCGCCGGGGCCGCTCCGCGCCGCTCAACATGGTCATCACCGAGACGGGCGCCGCCTCCGCCGTCGCCAAGGCGCTGCCCGACCTCGACGCGCGGATCACCGGCAGCTCGATCCGGGTACCGGTGCCGGACGTGTCGATCGCGATCCTCAACCTCCAGCTGGCCCGCGAGGCCGGCCGCGACGAGGTCCTCGACTACCTGCGGGACGTCTCGCTGACCTCGCCGCTGAAGCGCCAGATCGACTTCATCAGCGCCCCCGACGCGGTCTCCAGCGACTTCATCGGCTCGCGCCACGCCTCGATCGTCGACGCCGGCGCCCTGAAGGTGGAGGGCGACAATGCGATCCTCTACCTCTGGTACGACAACGAGTTCGGCTACTCCTGCCAGGTCGTCCGCGTCGTCCAGCACGTGTCGGGCGTCGAGTACCCGACGTTCCCGGCGCCGCGCGCCTGACCGGCGGTCCGGCCCGGTTCCGCCGGGCCGGACACGTCGTGCGTCTCAGCCCGAGACCGTCTCCGGGCGGCCGGGCTCGGCCCACTGCGTGTGGAAGGCGCCGGGGCGGTCGGTACGGCCGTAGGTGTGCGCGCCGAAGTAGTCGCGCTGGCCCTGGAGCAGGGCCGCGGGGAGCCGGCCGGCGCGCAGGGTGTCGTAGTGCGCGAGGGCCGCGGAGAACGCGGGGACCGGAATGCCCCGGCGGGCCGCGGAGGCCACCGTCTCGCGCCAGGGCACCTGGGCGTCGGTGATCTCCATCGCGAACTCCATCTCCCCGAGCAGGCTGACCAGTTCGGGGTCGGCGGCGTACGCGGTGCGGATGCGGTCCAGGAACGAGGCGCGGATGATGCAGCCGCCGCGCCAGATCCGGGCGACCGCGCCCAGGTCGATCTTCCAGCCGTACTCGCCCGCCGCGTCCTGGATCATCTTCCAGCCCTGGTCGTAGGCGATGACCTTGGAGGCGTACAGGGCGTGCTCCACCTGCGAGGTGAAGCGCGCGGCCTCCGTGCGGCTGATCACGGGGGTGGTGCCGCCGGGCAGCCCGGAGTACGCGGCGCGCAGGTCGGCCTGGCCGGAGGCGGCACGGGCGAAGGTGGCCTGGGCGATGGCGGTGACCGGCGAGCCGAGGTCGAGGGCGGTCTGCACGGTCCAGCGGCCGGTGCCCTTCTGCCCGGCCGCGTCGGTCACGATGTCCACGAACGGCGCTCCGGTGGCCTCGTCGGTGTGCGCGAGGACCTCCGCGGTGATCTCGATGAGGTAGGAACCGAGCCGCCCCTGGTTCCAGGCGCGGAAGATGTCGGAGATCTCGGCCGGGGTGTAGCCGGCGACCTGGCGCAGCAGGTCGTAGGCCTCCGCGATGAGCTGCATGTCGGCGTACTCGATGCCGTTGTGGACCATCTTGACGAAGTGCCCGGCGCCGTCGGTGCCGACGTGCGCGGCGCAGGGCTCGCCGCCGACCCGCGCGCTGATCGCCTCGAACATCGGCCCGAGCACGTCGTACGACTCGGGCGAGCCGCCGACCATGATCGACGGCCCGTCGAGGGCGCCCTCCTCGCCGCCGGAGACGCCGGTGCCGACGAAGTGCAGGCCACGCGCGCGCAGGGCCTCCTCGCGGCGGCGGGTGTCGGCGAAGTGGGCGTTGCCCCCGTCGATGATCATGTCGCCGGGCTCCAGGAGCGGGACGAACTCGTCGACGACCGCGTCCGTGACGGCGCCCGCCTGCACCATGATCATCAGCCGGCGGGGGCGTTCGAGCGCGGCGACGAACTCCCGCGCCGTCTCCGCCGCGACGAACGCGCCCTCGTGGCCGAACTCCTCGACGAGCGCACGGGTGCGGCCGGCGGTGCGGTTGTGGACGGCGACGGTGTACCCGTTGCGTGCGAAGTTCCGCGCGAGGTTGCGGCCCATCACACCGAGACCGGTGACACCGATGGCGGCGGTTGCGTTCATGAGGCGGATTCCCTTGGATCGACTGGCTCGACGGCGGTGCCGGGGGCGCACGGCCCCTCGTGCCCCCAGATACGGCCAGGAGGCCGGATCGTCTCGATGGCGGCGCAGGCGATCGCGGAACCGGGGGACGCGCCGGCCGGCGCGTCCCCCTCGTCGAAGTCCTGCCTCGCGGGGCGCGTCCTGCGGGTCGCCGACCGGCCGGTGGACGCCTGGGGCGGACGGTTCACCGGTGACCTGCCCGGGGCATGTTCGTCTCCGGGGCGGCCCTCGCCGTGCGGTGGCGTCCCGCTCGGGGCAGGCGACGGACAAGGGGGAAGACGCGCTGGGGTGGACGACGGAGGAGTTCGGGGAGTCCCACGAGGGCATCGCGGGCGCGGTCCTGGCCGACGGCAGCGAGCCCAAGCCGGTGTACCTGGATTTCGGCAGCAGCGCCGACAGCGTGCTGGAGACCAGCGAGTGGTGGGCGTACGACGGAAGGCTCCGTCGCCCGAGAGCGGCCGGCTTCCGCGCGGCCTGCGCGTGCGGCTGGCGTGGCGAGACCCATCCGATCGACGGGGTGTGGACGGCCGACGGCCGGCTCCACGAACTGGACGTCTCCGCCGCGCGCAGTGACTGGAGGGGGCACATCCGCGCCGTCGAGCGCCGGACCGTGCCGCTTCCGGACCAGCTCACGTACCTGATCCACCAGCTGGAGGAGCAGCTGACCGCTCTGACCGAGCGGGCCCCGGTGGCCGCGCTCAAGGCCGTGACCACGCTGGAACGGCTGCTGCCCGACATCGGGCAGGAGGCGGCCCAGGCGGTGCGCGACGACGAGCTGTCCTGGGCGTCCGTCGGCACGGCGCTGGGCGTCAGCCCGGACCGGGCCCGTTCCCTGCTCACCCGCTACCTGCTGCGCCACTGAGCACGACGGCCACGGCCGGCGTGTGGCCGAAGCCACGTCGTTCCCGAGCGCTCGGCCATGTCCTCACGCGTGGGGCGCGGGCTACGGTTTCCCGCAGGTCCCCTCCCCCGTACGCAGCTCGGACGGCCATCAGTGCGCGCAGATCTCTCCCCTGTCATAGCGGCGACCGCCCGGTGGCTGACGCGGGCCTACCCGTCCTGCGGCGGCGCGCTCGCGTCCGCCCTGTGCGAGGCCCAGGCCCGCCAGGCGGTGACCGTCGCGGCCTGGCTGCGCTATCCGACGGTGATGGACGCCGCGCTGGTCGGGATGGCGGGGCCGGGCGGCTCGGCCGGACTGGACCGGATCTGCGGGAGCGACGCCGACGGTACGGGAGCGGACGGTACGGACGCCTGGCGCAGCTGGGTGGACGAGGTGGTGGCGAGCTGGGCGGCCTGCCTGCTCGCCGACCCCGGGCTGGCCGCGCTGGCGGTGGCCCGCCTGGACGGTGGCGACCACACGACCGGTGTGCCGGTGGAGTTCCGCCGCCTGCTCACCCCGGACACCCGCGACCGCGAGGCGGCGGCCCTCCTCCGCCACCCCGACCTCCTGGCCCACGTCGCCGACCTGCACGGTCCGCGGCTGAGGGACCTGCTGGGCCCCGGGCAGGCGCTGATCGCCTGAGGGTGCGGGCGCGTGGAGGCAAGGGGGGAATCCCTCAGGCCGCCGTCCCCAGTGCCTCGCGCCCCGGGATCTCCTCCCCCGGCCGCGTCGGGAGCGGCACCGGTCGCGGGGTGCGCCGGGCGCGCAGGATGTGGCCCGCGGTGATCGTGGCGGCGACGACGACGCCGCCGGTCACCAGCGCGCCGCGCGGGCCCGCGAGTTCCATCAGCAGGCCGAGCGCCGGTGGACCGCCGAGGCCCCACACGGTGCCGATGCTGCTCCAGACGCCCAGGACGCGTCCCCTCAGGTGAGGGGGCGGGTCGGTCTGGAGCACGGCGGTACCGGCCGTGTCCGAGACGGACTCGACGACGGCCATGGGGAGCACCAGCACGAGCAGGACGGCGAGCGAGGGCGACAGTCCGGCCACCACCTGGAGCAGCGCGCCCGCCGCCGCGAGGGTTCCCACGACGCGGACCGAGGGACGGCGCAGCCGGGCACCGAGCACGGCGCCCAGGATGCCGCCGACCGCGAGGACGGTCGAGACGGTGCCGAAGGCACCCGGTCCACCGGCCAGCGGGCCGGTGACGAGGACCGCGAGGGTGAGCCCGTAGTTCCGCCCGAAGACCGCGCTGACGCCGGTGATGCCGGCGAGCGCGACCAGGCGCGGTCGGCGGGCGAAGAAGGCCAGCCCCTCGCGGATGGTCATGTCGTCGCGTTTCCCGGTGCGGGGACCGGGGCCGGCCGCCCGCCGCGCGGCGCCGGCCGCCGGGCGCAGGAACGGGACGACCGCGGCGACGAAGAGGAACGACAGCCCGTTGGCCGCGTAGGCGGCGGCCGTGCCGAGGAAGCCCACCGTGACACCGGCCAGTGCCGCGCCCACGAGCCGGCCGGCGTTGTGGACCAGCGCGCCCACGCCGATCGCGGAGGGCACGTCCTCCAGCGGCACCAGGTCGTTGCCGAGCAGGGCACAGGCCGGTCCGTCGACGGTGGCGATGGTGCCGGTCACGGCGGCCAGCACCATCAGCGAGGTCATGTCGAGCCGGTCCGTCGCGACGAGCACGGCCGTGGTGAACGCGACCGCGCCCAGCAGCGCCTGGCTGACGGCGGCCGTCGCCTTGCGCGGCCAGCGGTCGACGGCGGCACCGCCCAGCATGCTCATGAAGAGCGCGGGGGCCGCCTGCACGGACATGGACAGGCCGGTGGCGGCGGCGGACCCGGTGATCTGGAGGACGAGCAGGTTCTGGACGGTGAGCTGCATCCAGGTGCCGGCGTTGGACACGAAGTTCGCGACGGACCACCAGCGCATGCTGCGGTGCCGCAGGGACCGCCACGGCGAGCGTGAGGTGGCGCGGGAGGAGGTGCCGGGGGCAGGGGCGGGCGCGGAGACGGGGGGCGAAGACACAGTGCGGTACCCGAGGGTGCGAAGGGGAGGTCACGGGCCGCGGAACCGGGGAACGTCGGCTGCGTCGCGCGGCCACTCCGCCTGATCGGTCACGGCGCGGACCATCGTGGCAGACGGGCCGGGCGGGTCGAGGACAGGCCGCCCCCGCCGCGGCACCGCCGACGGCCCAAACAGGGGCGCCCGTGGGGTACTTGCCGTGCCGAGTGCGGTTGCTCACAGGGCCGCCGGGGCCCCGGTCGTCCGCTCGGGACGCCGACGGGCCCGTCGCGGAATGCGACGGGCCCGGCACCCTGCGTCCGGGGCGTCAGCCGTGCTTGCCCCGCCCGCTCAGCGCGTCGCGCATCCGGTCGACCAGGCCGACCCCCGGGGCCAGCATCTTGTTGGCGGGCGGCTTGTCCGGGGCGGAGGGGTGGGGGCGTGTCGGTGCGGTCTTCTTCGCCATGCGGACCTTGTCCCCCAGGTCGTCGAGGGCGTCCGCGGGGCAGGCCGAGCGCAGTCGCGGGAAGAGGTTGCCCTCCTCGTCGGCGACGTGCTCCCGGATCTCGCTCATCAGCCTGCCGACTAGCAGGTCGAACTGCGGGTCGTCCGCCTCGCAGCCCTCCAGGTCCTTCATGATCTGTTCGGCTCCGGCGTGGTCCTCCAGTTCCTTGTCGGCCAGGGCGTCCCCGCCCGCGACGTGCTCGCGCACAGCCGGGTAGAGGTAGGCCTCCTCGGCCACCGAGTGCCTGACCAGCTCCATCGTCACCTGATCGGCGTACATCTTGCGGTCCTTGTGGCCGGACGGCAGCCCCTCGATCTTGCCGAACAGCTCCTCGACCTCGCGATGATCGGCCATCAGCTCGTCGATGACGTTCCCACCGTGCCCCATGTCCTGTACCTCCAAGCCTCGGCACCTCGGGCCCGGGACGGGCCCGCCACGGCCCCGGGTGCCCGGCGCCGCCCCCCTGACACCGGTTCGACCGGGTGGCACGGGCTGTGGTGCTGCCGGGGCGGACGATGCGGGTGGTGCCGTCGGCTGCGGTCGCGGAACCTCCGGTGTCTCCGCACAATGAAGATCGAAAAGTGAAAGCACCTGGTACGGGAATCCCGCACCCGTGCCGTCGGGAACACGGCAGCCGGCCGGGACCGCTGCGCAGCCCTCCGCGCGTCCCGCTCCTTCACCGTTCGACTCACCCCCGTGCCGCACCGGACCGGCGCGCAGGCCTGGCCGGCGCTCTTCCGCACGCGACCGAAGGACGTCCCATGAACGATGCGACCACCAGTCTGCCCTGGCGCCGTGCCGTGGTCACCGGCGGCGCCGGCTTCCTCGGCAGCCATCTGTGCGAGCGCCTGTCGGCTTCAGGTGTCGAAGTCGACTGCGCGGACAACCTGGTGTCGGGTTCACGGGCGAACGTCGCTCACCTCGAAGGCCGGCCCGGCTTCCGGTTCGTCGAGTGCGACGTGTCCGCGCCGGACTGCCCGGAACGCCTGGAGGGACCGTACGACCTGGTCCTGCACTTCGCCTGTCCGGCCTCGCCGGCCGACTACCTGCGGCTGCCGCTGGAGACGCTGGACGTCGGCAGCCTGGGCACCCGCAACGTGCTGGCCGTCGCGGAACGGGACCGGGCCAGGTTCCTGCTCGCCTCGACGTCCGAGGTGTACGGCGACCCGCTGGTGCATCCGCAGCGGGAGGACTACTGGGGCAACGTCAATCCCGTCGGCCCGCGCAGCGTGTACGACGAGGCCAAGCGGTTCTCCGAGGCGCTGGTCACGGCCCACGTCCGCGTCCGCGACGCCGACGCGGGCATCGTCCGGCTGTTCAACACGTACGGGCCGCGGATGCGGGCGCACGACGGGCGCGCGGTGCCCACGTTCGTGTGTCAGGCACTGGCCGGTGAGCCGCTGACGGTGGCGGGCGACGGCGGTCAGACGCGGTCGCTGTGCTACGTCGACGACACGGTCGAGGGGGTCCTGCTGGTGGCCGCCAGTCAGTCGGTGCGACCGGTCAACATCGGCGGAACCGACGAGGTGGCGGTCCGCGACATCGCGCGCCGGGTGGTGGAGCTGACCGGATCCGGCTCGCGGATCGAGTTCGTCGACCGTCCCGTCGACGACCCGCAGCGGCGCCGCCCTGACACGACGCTGGCCCGGGAGCTGCTGGGCTGGGCCCCGCGGATGCCCTGGGAGGAGGGCATCAAACACACGATCGCCTACTTCGCCGCGACGCAGCCGACGCGGGATCCGCAGCTGTAGGCCGCGGCGCCGAGCCCCGTCCCACCCCCGCCACCACGGAGGCATCGCATGCGCGTACTGGGTGTCAACGCCCTGTTCCACGATCCCGCCGCCGCGCTCGTCCTGGACGGCAGGATCGCGGCGGCGGCGGAGGAAGAGCGCTTCAGCCGCCGCAAGCACGGCAAGCGCCCCGTTCCCTTCTCCGCATGGGAGCTGCCCGAACTGTCCGCCCGCTGGTGCCTGGAGCAGGCCGGACTCGACCCGTCCGAGCTGGACGCCGTCGCCTACTCCTACCACCCCGACCTGACGCGCCCGGCGGACAGACTCGGACTGGACGACCCCTGGGACCATCTGCGGCAGGAGTACGCGCGCCGCGCCCCGGAGTTCCTGGCCGAGGCGCTGCCCGGCCTCGACCCGGCCAAGGTCCGCTTCGTCCCCCACCACGTCGCCCACGCAGCCTCGGCCGGCCAGGCCTCCCCGTACCCCGACTGCGCCGTCCTGGTGCTCGACGGCCGCGGCGAGTGCGGTTCCCACCTGGCGGGCCGCTACGCCAACCGTGAGCTCACCGTCCTGGCCTCGCAGTCGCTGCCCGACTCGATGGGCCTGTTCTACGAGGACCTCACCCAGCATCTCGGCTTCCTCCGCAGCAGCGACGAGTTCAAGGTCATGGCGCTCGCCTCGTACGGCACCCCGCGCTTCCTCGACCGGTTGCGCGAGTACGTCCGCCCGGACGGCGAGGGCGGTTTCCGGGCCGGGCCCGTGCCGTGGTCCTCGCTGGTCCCGCCCCGTGCCGCGGGCGCGCCCTGGACGCAGGAGCACGCCGACGTCGCGGCCAGCGCGCAGGCCTGTCTGGAGGAGGTGCTGCTCGCCCTGGTGCGGTGGCTGCACGAGCGCACCGGCGAGAACGTGCTGACGCTGGCAGGCGGGGTGGCGCTGAACTGCGTGGCCAACACCCGGCTGTACCGGGAGGGACCGTTCGAGCGGGTCTGGGTGCAGCCCGCGGCCGGTGACGCCGGCACGGCGCTGGGGGCCGCGCTGCACGTCGCGCACCAGAAGGAGGCGGTGGAGGCCATGCCGACGGCCGCCCTGGGCCGCGGCTGGAGCGACGCGGAGCTGCGGGACCGGCTGGAGCGGGCGGCCGTGCCGTACGAGGAGCCGGCGGACATCGCCGAGACCGTCGCCGAGGAACTGGCGCGGGACGGTGTCGTGGCCTGGTTCCAGGGGCGCAGCGAGTTCGGGCCGCGGGCGCTCGGCCACCGTTCGCTGCTGGCCCATCCGGGGCGGGCGGAGAACCTGGAGCGGCTGAACGCGGTGAAGGGGCGGGAGGAGTTCCGTCCGGTCGCCCCGATGGTGCTGGCGGAGCGTGCAGCGGACCTGTTCGACGGGCCGCTGCCCAGCCCGTACATGCTGTTCGTGCACGAGGTTGCCGCCGAGTGGCGGGAGAGGATCCCGGCCGTCGTCCACGTGGACGGCACGGCCCGCATCCAGACCGTGGACCGGGCGGCCGAACCGCTGGTGGCGCGGATGATCGACGGGTTCGAGCGGCGGACCGGGCTGCCGGTGGTGGTCAACACCAGCCTGAACACGGCGGGACGGCCGATGGTCGACGACCCCCGGGACGCGCTGGAGTGCTTCGGGTCCGCGCCCGTGGACCTGCTCGCGCTCGGCCCGTTCGCGGTCCGGCGGAAGAAGGTGTTCGCGTGACGGGCGCACCCGCCTACTCGGTGGTGATCCCGACGATCGGGCGGCCCTGTCTCGCCGACTGCCTGCGCGCCCTCGCCGCGGCCGCGGGCCACCCGCCGGAGGAGGTCGTGGTGGTCGACGACCGCCCCGAGCCCGCCGGGGAGCTGCCGCTGGAGGCGGCCGGCCCGCTGCGCGGACGGGTGCGCACCCTGTGCAGCGGCGGACGCGGCCCCGCCGCCGCCCGCAACACCGGCTGGCGCACGGTGGGCACGCCCTGGACGGTGTTCCTCGACGACGACGTGCGGGTGCCGCCGAAGTGGTCCCGACTCCTCGCCGACGATCTCGGAGCGGTCGGCCCGGACACCGGCGGCGTCCAGGGCCGGCTGACCGTCCCCCTTCCCGAGAACCGCAGGCCCACCGACTGGGAGCGCTGCACGGCGGGGCTGGAGCAGGCCGCCTGGGCGACCGCCGACATGGCCTACCGCACGGCCGCACTGGTCGGCGTGGGCGGCTTCGACGAACGGTTCCGGCGGGCCTTCCGGGAGGACGCCGACCTGGCACTGCGGGTCCTGGAGGCCGGCTGGACGCTGCGGCGCGGCCGGCGCACGACCGCGCACCCGGTGCGGCCGGCCGGTCGCTGGGTGTCGGTCCGCGCCCAGCGGGGCAACGCCGACGACGTCCTGATGAACCGGCTGCACGGCCCCGACTGGTGGAGCCGCGCCGAGGCGCCCCGCGGACGGCTCCCCCGGCACGTCCTGGTGACGTCCGCCGCGCTCAGCGCTTCCCTGTGCGTGCTGGCGGGCCGGCGCCGTGCCGCCGCCGCGGCCGGCGCCCTGTGGTTGCTGGGCACGGCCGAGTTCGCCGCGGCCCGGATCCGTCCCGGCCCGCGGTCCCCGGACGAGGTGACCACCATGGTGGTCACCAGCGTGGTCATCCCGCCGCTCGCGGTGAGCCACTGGCTGCACGGCCTGGTGCGCCACCGCCGGGTGCTGCCGACGGGAGGCCGGCCGTGACCCGCCGCGCCGCCGGCCGGGTCCGGGTCGCCGCCGTCCTCTTCGACCGGGACGGCACCCTCGTCGAGGACGTGCCCTACAACGGCGACCCCGACCGGGTACGCCTGCTGCCCGGCGCGCGGCGGGCGCTGGACCTGCTGCGGGCCGAGGGCATCCCGACCGGCGTGGTCAGCAACCAGTCGGGGATCGGCCGCGGACTGCTCACGGACGCCGACGTGCGCCGGGTCAACGACCGGGTGGACGCCCTGCTCGGCGGTCTCGGCACGTGGGTGTACTGCCCCCACGCGCCCGGCGACGGCTGCGCCTGCCGCAAACCGCGTCCCGGCCTGGTGATCGAGGCGGCGCGCCGATTGGGCGTGGCCGTCGGGGACTGCGTGGTGATCGGCGACATCGGCGCGGATGTGCTGGCCGCCCGTGCCGCGGGCGCCCGGTGCGTGCTGGTCCCGACGGCGGTGACCCTGCCCGAGGAGGTCGAGTCGGCGCCCGCCACCGCCCCCGACCTGCTCACCGCGGTCGACCGACTGCTGGCGCGGAGACCGGGAGGACGGCCGTGAAAGCACTGGTCGTACGGCTCGACAGCTTCGGCGACGTGCTGCTCGCCGGGCCCGCCGTCCGCGCGGTCGCCGCCCGCGGCGCGCACGTGACCATGCTGTGCGGGCCGCGCGGCGAACCGGCCGCCCGGCTGCTGCCCGGCGTCGACGAGGTCCTGGTGTGGTCGGCGCCGTGGGAGGGCGTGGACCCGCCCCCGGTGCGGGCGGCCGACGTCGACGCGCTGGTGCGGCGGCTGCGGCGGGCCGCGTTCGACGTCGCCCTCGTGCTGACGTCGTTCCACCAGAGCCCGCTGCCCACCGCCCTGGTGCTGCGGCTGGCCGGCGTCGGCCGGATCGGCGCCGACAGCGCCGACGCCCCCGGCAGCCTCCTCGACGTGCGCCACCGGCGGCTGCCCGGTCGGCACGAGGCCGAGGCAGCACTCGACACCGCCGCCGCGCTGGGCTTTCCCCTACCGCCCGGCGACGACGGGCGGCTGCGCGTGCTGCCGCCGCCGGACACGGTCGCGCTGACCGGCAACGGACCGTACGTCGTCGTCCACCCCGGTGCCAGCGCGCCCGCCCGCACCTGGAGCCCCGACCGCTGTGCCGAGGCGGTGGCGCTGCTCGCCGACGCCGGTCACCGGGTGGTCGTCACCGGCGGGCCCGACGAGAGGGACCTCACCCGGTGGGTCGGCGGCGGCACGGCAGTGGACCTCGGCGGCCGGACCGAGCCGCGCACCCTGGCGGGCGTACTGCGCTCCGCCGACGTCGTGGTGTGCGGCAACACCGGCCCCGCGCACCTGGCGGCGGCGGTCGGCACCCCGGTCGTGTCCCTGTTCGCGCCCGTCGTCCCGGCGGAGCGCTGGGGGCCGTACGGCGTGCCGAACGTGCTGCTCGGCGACCAGCGGGCGCCGTGCGCGGACAGCAGGGCCCGGCAGTGTCCCGTGGCGGGCCATCCCTGCCTGGACGAGGTCACCGGCCAGGACGTGGTGCAGGCGGTGCGGAAACTGCTCGAGGAGCACACATGAACATCCTTGTCTGGCATGTGCACGGCTCATGGCTGACGTCGTTCGTCCAGGGCCCGTACACCTTCCTCGTCCCGGTGACCCCGGACCGCGGGCCCGACGGTCTGGGCCGGGCCAGGACCTGGGACTGGCCGGCCACGGTCCGTGAGGCGGGGCCCGGCGAACTGCGCGAGGCCGACATCGACCTGATGGTGCTGCAGCGCCCGCACGAGCTGGAGCTGGCCCGCGCGTGGACCGGCCGCCGCCCCGGGATCGACGTCCCGGCCGTGTACGTCGAGCACAACAGCCCGCACGGGTCGGCCGTCGGCACCCGCCACCCCCTCGCCGGCCGGACCGACGTGCCGGTCGTGCACGTCACCCACTTCAACCGCCTGATGTGGGACAACGGCCGGGCCCCGACGACGGTGATCGAGCACGGCATCATCGACCCGGGCCCGTTGTGGACCGGTGAGGAGGCCCGCGCCGCGGTCGTCGTCAACGAGCCCGTGCGGCGCGGCCGTACCACCGGGACGGATCTGCTGCCCCGGTTCGCCCGGTGGGCGCCCCTGGACGTCTTCGGCATGCGCACCGAAGGACTCGCCGGGCACCTCGGGCTGCCGCCCGAGCGCTGCCGCAGCCGGGACCTCCCGCAGGGCGAACTGCACCCGGCGATGGCCGGGTGCCGCCTCTACCTCCATCCGATCCGCTGGACCTCGCTCGGGCTGTCGCTGCTGGAGGCCATGTTCCTCGGGATGCCCGTGGTGGCACTGGACACCACCGAGGTGCGCGAGGCCGTGCCCGAGGGGGCGGGGGTGGTCTCCAACCGGTTCGACGTGCTGGAGGACGCCGTCCGCCGCCTGGTCGCGGACTCCGCGTACGCCCGCGCGACGGGGGAGGCCGGCCGGGCCGCGGTCCAGGCCCGCTACGCAGAACGGCGTTTCCGCGACGACTGGGAACGCCTGATCAAGGAGGTCACCCGATGAGCCCCAGTCAGCCGACCGCCGGCCGCGTCGCCATGGTCTCCGAGCACGCCAGCCCCCTGGCCGAACTCGGCGGCCCGGACGCGGGCGGACAGAACGTGTACGTGGCCCAGCTCGCCGGGCGGCTGGCCCGCCGCGGTCACGAGGTCGTCGTGTACACGCGCCGCGACGGCCCCGGGCTGCCGGAGCGGGTCACCACACCGGACGGGGTGAAGGTGGTCCACGTGCCCGCCGGGCCTCCGGCGCCCATATCCAAGGACGAACTCCTTCCGTACATGCCGGAGTTCGGCGCATGGCTGGCGCAGGAGTGGGCGGCCGGGCCGCCCGACGTGGTGCACGCCCACTTCTGGATGTCCGGCATGGCGGCGGTGGCCGGCGCACGCGCCCTGGGAGTGCCGGTGGTGCAGACGTACCACGCGCTCGGCACCGTGAAGAAGCGGTACCAGGGCGCCGCCGACACCAGCCCGCCGCAGCGCGTCGCGATCGAGTCCGCCGTCGGACGGGAATGCGGCGGCATCATCGCCACCTGCGAGGACGAGGTGGCGGAGCTGATCGCCATGGGGCTGCCGCGCGACCGCATCTCCGTCGTCCCCTGCGGGGTCGACCCGGTGCGGTTCGCGCCCGTCGCCGGGGCCCGGCGGTCCCGCTCCGGGCCCCGCCGGCTGCTGTCGGTCGGCCGGCTCGTCCCCCGCAAGGGTTTCGACCGCGCGATCCGCGCCCTGGCCGACGTCCCCGACGCCGAGCTCCTCATCGCCGGAGGACCCGAGCCCGCCCTGCTGGGCGCCGAGCCCGAGGCGGAGCGACTGCGGGCGGTCGCCGAGGAGTGCGGGGTGGACGACCGGGTGACCCTCCTCGGCGGGATCGGCCCGGACCGGATGCCCCGGCTGATGTCCGGCGCCGACCTGGTGCTCTCCCTGCCCCGCTACGAGCCGTTCGGGATCGTCCCCGTCGAGGCCATGGCCTGCTGCGCCCCCGTCGTCGCCACCGCCGTCGGCGGCCAGCTCGACACGGTCGTCGACGACGTCACGGGCCTCCTCGTGCCGCCCGCCGAGGACCACGACCTCGGCGCCACGATCCGCGACCTGCTCGACGACCCGGCCCGGCTCGCCCGGTACGGCGCCGCGGGCAGGCGCCGGGTCCTCGCCCGCTACACCTGGGACCGCGTCGCCGACGGGGTGACCCGGGTCTACGGCGCCGTCTCCTCCGTCCCTTCGCTCTCGGGAGTGGTCCGATGAAAATCGCCGCCGCCGTCGCTCACTGCGACGACCTGATGAAGGCACTCGCAGGCTTCCGCGAGTACGCCACGCCCGTGGTGGAGCGGTGGGGCGCGGCCCTCGCCGACCGGCTGGGGTCGGGTTCGCGGCTGCTGGTCGCGGGCAACGGCGGCAGCGCCGCCCAGGCCCAGCACCTGACCGCCGAACTGGTCGGCCGCTACCGCGACGACCGCCCGCCGTTCTCCGCGATCGCCCTGCACGCCGACACCTCGTCCACCACGGCGATCGCCAACGACTACGGCGTGCAGGAGATCTTCGCCCGGCAGGTCTCCGCGCACGGCCGGGACGCGGACGTGCTGATGCTGCTGTCCACCAGCGGTGCCAGCGAGAACCTGCTGGTGTCGGCGAAGGAGGCCGCCCGCCTCGGGATGACCGTCTGGGCGCTGACCGGACCCGCGCCCAACCCCCTGGAGGGCACGGCCGACGACGCCCTGTGCGTGACGGGGGCGACGTCCGCCACGGTGCAGGAGCTGCACCTGGTGGCCGTGCACATGCTCTGCGAGTCCTTCGACCGGACCGTGGAACGGCGGCGTCCACGCACGGGCCGGTGGGCGGGCGGGGCGGGGAGGGACGGCGTATGAGCGCCCCGGCCCCCCTGCTCGTCGTCGGGGACGCGCTCCTCGACCACGACCTGTGCGGAAGGGCCGAGCGGCTGGCACCGGACGCGCCCGTGCCCGTGGTCGGCTCGACGCGGCGCACCACCCGGCCGGGCGGGGCGGCCCTCGCCGCCTGGCTCGCCGCCGCCGACGGCAGGCCCGTCACCCTGGTGACCGCGCTCGGTGACGACGAGTCCAGCGCCTGTCTGGTGCAGGCGCTGGGCGGCCGGGTGCGGCTGGTGCGGCTGCCGCTGACCGGCGACCTGTCCAGCAAGACCCGGGTCCTCGCCGAGGGCACACCGCTGCTGCGGCTGGACGACGGCGACGGCCGGGCCGGCGGGGTGACCGACGAGGCGCGCCGGGCGGTCACCGAGGCCGGCGCGGTCCTCGTCTCCGACTACGGCCGCGGCACCGCCGAGGTTCTGCGGGAGGAGCTGGCGGCAGCGGCGGCCCGGGTGCCCGTCGTCTGGGACCCGCATCCGCGCGGGGAGCGGCCGGTGCCCGGTGTACGGCTGGTCACGCCGTCGGCGAGCGAGGCGCGGGGCTTCGCCGGTGACGAGCCGCCCGAGGGCGCGGGCACGCTGCAGACGGCTGCGCGTGACGCGGACACTCTCGTCCGGGCCTGGCGAGCGGCCTCGGTGGCGGTGACGCTGGGCGGCCGGGGTGCACTGCTGTCGCACGGCGACACCCCGCTGCTGGTGCCGTCGCCGGTGACGGCCGAAGGCGACGCCTGCGGCGCCGGGGACCGGTTCGCGGCGACCGCGGCCGGGCTCCTCGCCGACGGTGAGCTGACCGAGTCCGCGGTCCGGGGAGCCGTGCACGCCGCGACCCGGTACGTCGCCGAGGGCGGCGCCCGCGCGGTGTCCGCGCTGCCGATGCCCGAGCCTCCGGCGGCCGACGCCGAGCCGACGGACGACGCCCTGCGCACGGCCGCCCGGGTGCGGGCGGCGGGCGGCACCCTGGTGGCCGCCGGCGGCTGCTTCGACCTGCTGCACGCCGGCCACGTCGCCCTGCTCCAGGCGGCCCGCCGTACCGGGGACTGTCTGGTGGTGTGCGTGAACTCGGACGCGTCCGTGCGCCGCCGCAAGGGCGGCGGACGGCCGCTGGTGCCGGTCGCGGACCGGATCAGGGTGCTGCGCGCGCTGGAGTGCGTGGACGCGGTCGCCGTGTTCGACGAGGACACCCCGGAGCGGCTGCTGGCCGAACTGCGCCCGCACATCTGGGCCAAGGGCGGCGACTACGCCCTGGAGCGGCTGCCGGAGGCCCCGCTGGTGGAGAGCTGGGGCGGGCAGGTCGTCCTCTTCCCCTATCTGGACGGCCGCTCGACGAGCGGCATCGCCGAGAAGGCGGCTCTGTCCCCGCGGTCTGCGGGGCCGGCGCCCGGACGGGGGCACCGGTGACGCCTCGGGTCCTGGTGCTGCGGGCGCTGGGTCTGGGCGACCTGCTCGCCGGGGTGCCCGCGCTGCGCGGTGTCCGCCGGGCCTTCCCCGGCCACGAGGTGGTGCTGGCGCTGCCGCCGGCGCTGCGCGAGGCCGCGCTGTCCACGGGGGCGGTGGACACGGTCCTGCCGGCGCAGGCGCCGCGGCGGGGCGTGCCGTCGCTGGCCCACTGGACGGGACCGCCGCCGCGGGTCGCCGTCGACCTGCACGGCAATGGACCGGAGAGCCGGGACGCGCTCGCCGCCCTCTCCCCCGGTCGGCTGCTCGCCTTCGCCCAGCCCGACCCGCCGCCGCCCGAGTGGCGGCCGGACGAGCACGAACGCGACCGCTGGTGCCGCTTCCTCGCGGCCTACGGCATCGCCGCCGACCCTGCCGACGTACGGCTGCCGACGCCGGCCGCGGACTCGCCCGCGCCGGGGGCCGTCGTCGTGCACCCCGGCGCGGAGTCCGCGGCCCGTCGCTGGCCCGCCGAGCGTTACGCCGCCCTCGTGCGGGCGCTGCGCGGGGAGGGCCACCGGGTCGTCGTCACCGGCGGTCCGACGGAGGACGCGCTGGTCCTGGACGTCGCCGGGCGGGCGGGCCTGCCGGAGCGGGACGCACTGTACGGCGGACTGCCGTTCGGCCGGCTGTCGGCGCTCGTCGCGGGGGCCGCGCTCGTCGTCAGCGGCGACACGGGGCTCGCGCACCTCGCCGTGGCGCACGCGACACCGTCGGTGACGCTCTGCGGGCCGGTGGCGCCGCGGTTGTGGGGCCCGCCCCGTTCGCCGCGCCATGTCGCCCTGTGGAAGGCGGGGCCGCCGGGTGACCCGCACGCCGCCGTGCCAGACCCGCGGCTGCTGCGCATCGACGTCGACGAGGCCGCCGCCGCGGCGCGGACGCTTCTGCGACGGGACCGCGCCTGTGCGGGAAAGGGGGCGGAAGCCCGTGTCACACCCGTCCGCCCCTGACGGCCGGGTCACGGTCGCGGTGATCACCCGCGACCGGCCGGAGAGCCTGCTGCGCACCCTCGACGTGCTGGCCGCGCTGCCGGAACGCCCGCCCGTGGTCGTCGTCGACAACGGCTCCGACGGCGCGGCCCTCGAGACGGTGCGCGCGCATCCGGCGGTCACCCGTCTCATCAGGCCCGGCGTCAACACCGGCGCCGTCGGCCGCAACCTCGCGGTCCGGCAGGCCGTCACGCCGTACGTGGCGTTCAGCGACGACGACTCGTGGTGGGAGCCGGGCAGCCTGCGCCGGGCGGCGGACCTGCTGGACGCCTGGCCGCGGCTGGGCCTGGTCGCCGCGCGCACCCTCGTCGGCTCCGGCCGGGGCGAGGACCCCCTGAACGCCGTGCTCGCGGCCTCGCCCCTGCCACCGGAACCCGACCTGCCGGGCCGACCGGTGCTGGGCTTCCTCGCGTGCGCCTGCGTGGCACGCCGCGATGCCTTCCTCGAGGCGGGCGGCTACCACCCGCTGCTCTTCTTCGGCGGGGAGGAGACCCTGCTCGCCTACGACCTCGCGGCCGACGGCTGGGGCGTGACCTACGAGCCTTCGCTGACCGCCCGGCACGTTCCCGAGCCCGGCGGCAGGAGCGGGCGCAGTCATCAGGTGCGGCGCAACGAGGTGCTGACACTGGTGCTGCGGCGTCCGTTCCCACTGGCCCTGCGGGCCGGTGTCCGGCTGGCGGCCTCCGCGGTGCGCGGCGAGCCCGGTGCCCGCCGTGCCCTGCGCGAGGTCACGGCGCGGCTGCCCGCCGCGCTCGCCCGGCGCCGGCCGCTGCCCGCACGGGTGGAGCAGGCGGCCCGGTTGCTGGACGGGCCCCGCCGGTCCCGGCGGAGCGGAGGCGGACCCGAGCGGGCCGGTGGTGGGCGAAGCGCCCGCTCCCCGGCCGGGTGACGGCCCGTCACGGGGACCGCACCAGGCCGGCGATGTGGGCGGTGACGGTGTCGAGGATGCCGGTCCAGACGGCTTCGTCGCCGAGGACCAGACAGTTGAGGGTCAGTCCGTCGGTCATGGCGGCCAGGTAGCGGGCCAGGACGGGTACGGGCACGCGCAGCCCGAGGTCCGTGCTCGCGCGTAGTTGCTCGACGAGTTCGGCGTAGGTGTCGGCGTACAGCTCGTACTGGCGTCGTGCGAGATGCTCGAACTCCGGCCGACGCAGGGCGTACTGGGTCAGTTCGTAGGTGAGCAGGTGCTCCTCGGGGTGGGCTCGGACGTGGTCCCAGTACGCCTGGAAGCCGGCCCGGACGGTCTCCTCCAGCGTGGCCCGCGGCCGGATCGCTTCCCGGACGACCCTGACGTAGTGGTCGGTGATCGCCGTGATGACGGACTCGACGAGGGCCTGCTCGGAGTCGAAGCAGTAGTGGAAGACGCTCAGGGACACGCCCGCCTCGGCGGCGATGGACCGGGTCGTCGTCCCGGCGACGCCGTCGCGGACCATCGCCCGGATCGCCGCCTCGGTGAGCTGCCGGCGCCGTTCGGCCGACGGCATCCGCGCCATGTGCGCGTCCTTCGCGTCCGCGGCGGCCCGCCCGCGGGCGGGCGGGGTGGGGGTCAGCCGCTGTGCACGCCGACCTCGCGCAGCGAGTACCCCCACTGCGTGCCGCGTGCCAGGCCCTGAACCCGGACGTGGCGGGCGGGGGTGCCGGTGAAGCGGGCGGTGTCCAGGCCGCCGTCACCGGAGACCGTGGACCAGACCGTCCGCCAGTTCTCACCGTCGGTGGAGAGCTGGATCCGGTACGACTTCCCGTACGCGCGTTCCCAGTCGAGGGTGACGCGTCCGACCAGGTGCGTGGCGCCGAGGTCGACCTGCAGCCACTGGTCGTCGCTCCAGTCGCTGGCCCAGCGGGTGCCGGGGTCGCCGTCCACCGCGCGGCCCGCCGCGTAACTGGTGAGGAGGTTCCACTCCTGCGAACTGGCCTTCGCGGCGGCGCCCTCGGCGAGGTCGACGCCCGCCCGGTGCGTCTCGGTGCCGCCCCAGGTGTCGAGGTAGGACTCGGCGCCGCGGAACAGGTCGTCGACCACGTCCTGGCCGCCGACCAGCCGGATGTCCTCGATCCAGTCGGGGACCATGCCGTAGTGGGCGGCTCCGTCGGTGTTGAGGTCCCAGGTGCGGTCGCCGGTGGTCTGCCTGTCGATGACGGACCCGCCGTCGACGCTGCGGAAGGGGTACGTCACCGGGTTGGAGGTGCCCGCGCCGCGGGGGGCCGGCCAGCCGCCGACGCCGTTCATGTCGGTGCCGTAGCCGTAGCCGACGCCGTACTTGTCGCGCAGGGCGTCCGTGCGCTTCGCCTCCGCGCTGAACCCTTCGGAGCCGTGCATGTACTGGGCGACGAAGCCGCCGAGGCCGTAGACCCGCTCGGTCCAGCCGAGGTCCATCCAGCTGTGCGAGGAGAGCACGCCGGGGTAGGAGGCGGACTCGAAGATGTCGAGGACGCGACCGGTGGCCTTGACGCTCATGTGGTCGATCTCGAGCATCATCCTGCGTTTCATCATGCCGCGCACGGCGTACTCGCCGAGGTCGCTGAGGCCGCGGACGTTGCACCGGGCGTTCTCGTCGTAGGCGGGGACCTCGACGCCCGCCGGCAGGTCCTTCTCGGCCCCGGAGGCCGCGGTGCCGATGGGGTTGTCGTGCTGCGGGCCGGTGCACTTCTCCGTCTTCCAGAAGGTGCCCGTGGACAGGAACTGCCCGACGTTGATGGCCGTTCCGAGACCGCCCTCGTCGAAGCGGACGCCGCACAGCGCGTTGTCGAACTTGTGGCACAGGAACATGCTGCGCACGCCGAGCGCGTACAGCTCGTCCAGGCCCTTGTCGATGTCCTCCTCGTCGCACTGCGCGATGTCGAGGACCTGCTTGCAGCCGAACGGCTCCGAGGTCTCGACGCCGAGGACCACCGCGAGTTTGCCCTGCGCGATCACCTGGCGGGCCTGGGCGCTGTCGGTGACGATCCGGAACCAGCCCTTGCCGGCGCCGCCGTGCATCCTGTCGACGTAGGCCTGGAGGTCGTACGTCAGCTTCGCCTGGAGGCGGATCGACGTCATCTCGTCGCAGCTGCGGTCCTTGAAGAAGTACACCGAGCAGATCACGCCGTTGGTGACGAGGTCGTTGACGAGCACCCGCTGGCCGCCGCGCCAGGCGCGCTCCACCCAGGCGTAGTAGTTCTGCTGGTGGGTCAGCGAGTCGTGCGCCGGCCAGTCCTCGAAAGTGGGCCAGCCGACCGGGTCGTGCTTGCCGTCGCCGCCCCGGGTGATGTAGTCGAAGATCGCGAGGGAGCCGTCGGGGTAGTGCTCGGGACAGTCTTTGAGCGCGTCGGCGACGCCCGCCTCGGAGAAGACCTTGCCGCAGATGAGGCGTCCGCCGAAGGCCTCGTTGGCGAACAGGTGGTCGTGCGCGTCGACGAAGCCGCGCACCTCCCCCCGGGCATTCGTGCCGGTGAACGGTTCCCCGGTGACGTCGATCCCGGAGTCGGGGGCGGGCCGGGCGGTCGGGTTCCACCAGTCGGCCCCGGCCGCCGAACTCGGCGTCGGGCCGAAGGTCATGGAGAGCACGAGCAGGAGCAACGACACGACGGTGATCCGCCGGTGTCTGCGGTACGGGCGGCCGGTACTGGTCACTGCCCACGTCCCTGGGTCGGCGGGAGCGCGCGGTGACGAGCCGGCGGGCGCCGGGGATCCGGGGACGCCCACGACCCCCACGAAATTGTCATGACCGCGCAAGAGATGCGACGAGGATCGCCACCGGCGGGTCACGAGTCAAGGGTCCGGGACGACCGACCTGATGAGCCGGGTCGTTCGAAGAGGTGAACTGGTGTGCACGCCGTGGCCGTTGGGACGTACGTTGTGCGGTGGAACCTGCACGCCTCGGCTGAAAGACGGACGCCACCCATGAGCGACTCAGCGACGACGCCCGGATCGTCGGTGCACCAGAAGATCGACACCTCGGTGCCGCACTCGGCCCGGATCTGGAACTACTGGCTCGGCGGGAAGGACAACTATCCCGTGGACGAGGAGGCCGGCGACGCCTACACCGCCGTCTTCCCGGGCATCGTCACCATCGCCCGCAGCAGTCGGGCCTTCCTGCGCCGCAACATCACGTACCTGGTGTCCGAGGCGGGGATCCGGCAGTTCCTGGACATCGGCACCGGCCTGCCGACCGCCGAGAACACCCACGAGGTCGCCCAGCGGATCGCCCCCGAGTCCCGGATCGTCTACGTCGACAACGACCCGATGGTCCTGGCGCACGCCCGCGCCCTGCTCTACTCCACCCCCGAGGGCGCGACCGCCTACATCGACGCCGACGTCCTCGACCCGGACCGCATCCTGGCGGCGGCGGCCGAGACGCTGGACCTCAGCCGGCCCACCGCCCTCATCCTGAGCAACATCCTCGGTCACGTGGCCGACTACGACCGGGGGCGCGAGCTGGTGACCCGGCTCATGGGGGCCCTGCCGTCGGGCAGCCACCTCTCGATCAACGACGGCTCCCGGGGCGTCGACCCGGTCTTCGAGGCGGCCCAGGAGGCCTACAACGCCAGCGGCGCCGTCCCGTACAACCTGCGGACCGTCGAGGAGATCACCTCGTTCTTCGACGGGCTGGAGCTGATCGAGCCCGGCGTGGTCTCCGTGCCCCTCTGGCGTCCGGACCCCTCCGCGACCGCCCCGGAGATCATCGCCGAGCACGGAGGCCTCGCCCGCAAGCCGTGACCGGCCGCGGTGCCGGCGGCGGTGCCGGCGGCGGGGGACCCGGACGGGAGCGCGGGCGCTGCCGTCCGGGAGCGGGCCGGGGCCTTCCCGCCCGCCGGCGACCGAGGGACGGTGACCGGGGACCGGAAACCCCGGAAATCCCGGGAACCGGGGACCGGGGACCGGCAGACATCGTGAACGGGGAAGCATCATGAGCGACAAGGCACGCAAGCTGTTCGAGGCACTCGACCTCGACGCCGACGGGACGCTGACCCGCGAGGAGGTGATCACCGCGCTGCACAGGAAAGGTCCCACCCTGGCCGCCGCCGGGGATCTGCCGTTCTGGGCGCTGGGGGACGCCGAGGCCTCCTCCGCCCTGTTCGACGCGGCCGACCAGAACGGGGACGCGGTGCTCAGCCTGGAGGAGTTCACGGCGGTCGTGGACCGCCGTTTCGGCTGGGGCTGACACCGGAGCCGGCCCCCGGCTCACGTGGTCGGGGGCGCCCGGTGGTGCGACGCTGGACGGGAGAGCTGTCCGAGGACAGACCCGGACACCGGGAGGCCCCATGGGACGGGACGTCCCGGCGATGGTCTTCACGCGCGAGGACCGGCGCCGGTACCGGATCAAGATGCAGGAGTGCCTCGACGCGTTCGCCCAGATGCTGCGCGAGGACCGGTTCGCGTCCGAGCGGCCCCGGGTCGGGCTGGAGATCGAGCTGAACCTGGTCGACGACGCGGCCGAGCCGGCGATGCGCAACAGCGACGTGCTGGAGGCGATCGCGGACCCGGCCTGGGACACCGAGCTGGGCCGGTTCAACCTGGAGATCAACGTGCCGCCGCGCCGTCTGACGGAGGGCGGCCCCGACGCGTGGGAGTCCGAGATCCGCGCCGCGCTGAACCACGCCGACGAGCGGGCCAGGTCGGTCGGCGCGCAGTTGATCATGGTCGGTATCCTGCCGACGCTGCGCCAGGAGCACATCGGCGAGTCCGCGCTGTCGGAGAACCCCCGCTACCGGCTGCTCAACGACCAGGTGTTCGCGGCGCGGGGCGAGGACCTGCGCATCGAGGTGGACGGCGTCGACCGGCTGCGCACGTACGCGGACACGATCACCCCGGAGGCCGCGTGCACCAGCACCCAGTTCCACCTCCAGGTCCCCCCGGAGGAGTTCCCCGCGTACTGGAACGCGGCGCAGGCCATCGCCGGCGTGCAGATAGCGCTGGCCGCCAACGCGCCGTTCCTGTTCGGCAGGGAGCTGTGGCACGAAACCCGGATCCCCCTGTTCGAGCAGGCCACCGACACCCGTCCGCAGGAGATCAAGGAGCAGGGGGTACGGCCCCGGGTGTGGTTCGGGGAGCGGTGGATCACCAGCGTCTTCGACCTGTTCGAGGAGAACCTGCGCTATTTCCCCGCGCTCCTGCCGCTGTGCGACGAGCAGGACCCGACGGAGACGCTGGAGCGCGGTGACGTCCCCGAGCTGGCCGAGCTGACCCTGCACAACGGCACCATCTACCGCTGGAACCGCCCGGTCTACGCGGTCGCCGACGGCACCCCGCACGTCAGGGTGGAGAACCGGGTACTGCCCGCCGGCCCGACCGTCGCCGACACCCTGGCCAACGGCGCCTTCTACTACGGCCTGACCCGCGCCCTGGTGGAGGAGGAACGGCCCGTGTGGTCCCGGATGTCCTTCGCGGCCGCCGAGGAGAACCTGCACACGGCGGCCCGGCACGGCATCGAGGCGGCCCTGTACTGGCCGGGGATGGGCGAGGTGCCGGTGCCCGAGCTGGTCCTGCGTCGGCTGCTGCCGCTGGCGCACCGGGGCCTGGAGCTGACCGGGATGGACACGGCCTGGCGGGAGCCTCTGCTCGGCGTCATCGAGCAGCGGTGCGTCACGGCCCGTAACGGCGCGGTCTGGCAGAAGGAGATGTTCCATCACCTGGCCGCCTCCCCCGGTGTCGGCCGCGACGAGGCGTTGCGGCGCATGACGCGGCAGTACATCGACTACATGCATCTCAACGCCCCGGCGCACACCTGGCCGGTGGACTGACGGGAGCGCGAGGACGGTGCGGTGCCCGACGGAGCGGCACCGTTCCGCGCGGCGGGGACGGTGCCGGGGTGGACGGCGGGGTGACACCCCCGGCGTCCACGGCGTCCCCGACGCCCGGCTCCTTCGGCGTCCTGCCGCCGGGACGACGCCGCAGTCGCGCTCCCCGTCCTCGCACGACGGCGCACGGCCCCCGTGCGCGGGAGCACTCTCAGCCGGAAGGCCGACCGGGGCGCCCGGCCGGCGCGTCCGGCGCGTCCGGCGCGTCGAACAGTTGCACGCCGATACCGGCCAGGACCAGGCCCGTGGCGATGAGCAGGCCCTCGGCCAGGGCGACGCCGGTGACCAGGGCGGTGACCCCGGACGCCAGCGTCCACCGGGCCCCGGTACGGCGGCGCCGGCGAGGCCGCGCGGGTCGGAGATCGTCGGGCGGGAACCGTCCCTCGGGGACGGCCGGGCACTCGTCGTCGGACTGCGGCACGACGCTCCTCCCTTCCCGGGGCGATCCGGAGCGCGGCCCTTCCTGGTCCGGTCGTCCGCGGAGCGTCGACTCGGCCCGCCGACATCTTCCAGCGGCTCCCGGCACGAGGCCCAACTGGCTTATTTCCTGGGGAAGTAGGGGCAAACTCCACCGCCGACGGGAGTTGGCCGCCCGCCCCGCCCGGAACTGCGACTGCGACTGCGACTGCGGCTACGACGTGGCCGACATCAGGGTCGACCCGACCGGTGTTCCGCCATAAACCGACCATCACGCCGGGCAGGACTCCCACGACATCTCCCTCGGCCTGGACCGCGCCCCGCTGTCCGCCCTGCTCGCCGACTTCCACGCGCTCGGCACCACCAGCGTCCGGCTGCCGTTCTCCAACGCGATGATCCGCGCCACCGCGCCCGTCCCGGACTCCGCCGTCACGGCGAATCCGCACCTGCGCGGCAGGACACCGCTCCAGGTCTTCGACGCCGTCGTGGCAGCCCTCAACCCGGGACGGGTTCGCGGTCGTCCTCAACAACCACACCAACACGTCCCGTTGGTGCCGCGGCGTCGACGGCAACGAACGCTGGCGCGCCGCCGCCTGGAACCACCTCATGACCGCCGCGAGCCGCACGGGAACCGTCGCACCGGTGCCCGCCTGGCGCATGCTCACCACCGACCACGGCGACGCCGTGCAGTCGCTGCGGAAGCGGGCGGGCGGCGACTGGGACCCGGGGGCCCGCAAGGCCGTCCGTCCCGACGGTCTGCGTCTGATCGGCCTCGGCCACATCGGCGGGCGTGCCCTGTGCACCGACGTGACGACGGGCGACCTGCGGGCCGCCGCCGACGCCCGGACGGTCGTCACCGACGGACGCCATGTGCCCGCGGGGGGGGGCGACTGGGCGAGCGGCTACACCAAACTCCACTGCCCCGCGGGCGAGTTCCCCATCGGCCACAGCCGCCGGGACAACCGGGTGTCGGCGGCACCGTGCGCGCCCGCCAGCGTCGCCCCGGGCCGCACGGGCCGTACCGTCTGGTTCGACCGGAACGACGACCGCCCGTCCGACGGCGTCGGTGGCGACTTCGCCGTCGGACGCCTCAAGGGGCGGTGCGCGGGGGACGAGTACGCCGCGGGGATCGCGTTCACCACCCGCCTGGGCGGCACACCGGGTCCGGCGGCGCTGCTGCGCGTGCCGTCGCCGGCCTGAGCGGAGCATGAGCGGCTCGCCTCGAAGAGGGCCGCCGACGACGCTCGCGGAGGACGAACGGCTCAGCTCGGGGAGGACGGGGTGAGCACCCCGAAGTCGACCATCCGATGGCCCGCGCCCTCAAGACCTTCCCAAGACCCGGCAAAACCTCGGGGGAGAGCGGAAGCTTTGACTCCGCTTTGAGCAACCGGTGATCAATCTGTGGCCTACACCCTTCTAAGGTCACTCCGGGCTCGGTGATCTTCCGTCCCCGCCGACCCGGCTCCGGGGACCACACGCGCTTCCGTGGCGCGCCCGCCCCCAGCCCCCACCCGGACCCGGCGCACATGCACTTCAGTTTCGAGGACTTCCATGCGTCTCCCGTCCCCTGCCGCCAAGATGCTCGCCGTCGCGGCACTTCCCGTGGCCCTGGTCGCGTGCTCCGCCGAGTCCGCGGACTCCACCGGCGCGTCCCCCGCGGCCGCGTCACCGTCGCAGGCCAAGGACCCCAACGCCGGTCTCCTGACGGGGGCGCAGCTGAAGGAGACACTGGCCCCCGCCTCGTACTTCCCCTCCGGCTTCGCCGCCGACCCGAGCCTCGCCCGCGACACCGGGGACACCTACCAGGCACCGGCCACCCACGACGCCGCCGAGCCGCGCTGCGCCGACCTGGGGGCCACGAGCTGGATCAGCCTCACCGGTGTGGAAGGCGTCTCGTTCGCCCAGAACTCCTACCTCAACCAGAACACGTCCGCCGAACTCGACCAGGAGATCGACGTCTACCGCGACACCACCGCCTCGGACGTGCTGAAGGGCCTGGCGGACGTCGTCGCCGCCTGCCCGACCTACCCGGACTCCGACACCCACAGCACGGTGACGGTGACCGGTGCCGCCACACCCGGGCTCGGGGACGAGGCGTACACCATCACCCTCACCGACGACGCGTGGGAGAGCGGCACCACGCTGATCGCCGCCCGCGCGGGCACGGCCGTCGTCAGCGTGCTGTCCACCGACGGTGCCGACAACGGGGCCGCGAGCGCGAAGAAGCTGACGGCACAGGTCCTGTCCTCGCTGAAGAGCGGGAGCGGCACGGCCGGCCAGGGCTGACGCCGGTCCCCCTCGGGGCATCGCGGAGCGGCCGCCCGGTCCGAGAGGCCCGGACGGGGGCGACGTGACGGCCCCGGCGCGCCGGCCCCGCCGTTCCGGGGCCGGCGCGACCGTGCTGCCTCTCGGTCCGGACGGCGCCGGCCGCTCAGGGCCGGCACGCAGGCCGCGGTACGGCGGCCAGGACGAGCCGTCCGACCAGCGCGCCGACCGCGTACCAGAACAGGTCCGGTGCGTTGAAGGTCGAACCGAGGACCAGGCGGGCGGCGGCGCTGTGCCGGGAGAGCTCCGCCGGAAGCCCGCTGAGCTGGAGGAACTCGACCCCCCAGCTGACGGCCAGCGCGACGACGCCGGCTTTCCGCGCCGTCACCCGCGGTGCCACGAGGACGACGAGGGCGACCAGCAGCAGCGTGTACAGGGCGTCCCCGCCGTACTTGGCCACGTCTCCCGCCGCCACGGCCCTGAGCCCCAGTCCCGCGCCGACCACCAACGCCGCGGACACGGCCGCCGCAAGACGCACTCGGTTCGTCTCGCTGCCGGTGCCCGCACCGGTTCTGGAAGCGTCCATACGACCATCCTGCTGGATGTCCGGCACCCGCCCGACAGCGCCCACCGGGCGGACGGGTCGGGTCGTGCGTCCAGCGGAGTGACCGGGCCTCCGCCCGCGCGGCCCGGTCAGCGGCCTGGGACGAGGTGAACCGCCTCGCCGACGGCCTCGTCGACGGCCTTCCTCCGGCCGGCGGCGGGGCGCTGTCAGTGGTGGGTGGCAGCATCGGGCGCATGACGGACACCACGGCATTCGACTGGCGATCCTTCCTGCTCAACTGGAGCGGGGAGTGGGCGGATTCCCTGCCGGACGGCGAGACGCGGAACGAGGAGGACGAGGATGCGCGACGAGCGCGGTGGCTGGGATTCCCACCCGCGTCCGAGGAGCGGATCGCGGCCGCTGAGGAGCGCCTCGGCCGCCGGATGCCCCCGTCGTACCGGGAGTTCCTCAAGGTCAGCGACGGATGGCGGCACGCGGGCGGATTCGTGTGGCTGCTGGCGGGGACCGAGGACGTGCGCTGGCACGGCAACGAGTCGGGACTCGCGGACATGTTCGAGGAGCACCTGGACGAGGACGCCGGGCCCGAGGAGCGGCGGGAGGCGGACATCTGGCGGCGCGGGCTGCAGCTCGACGTGGAGTCCGACATCACCCACGTCCTGATGGACCCCGAGGACGTGGACGAGAACGGTGAGTGGGCCGTGTACACGTGGGCGAGCTGGCGGGCCGCGCCACCCGAGCGGCACGCCGACTTCCTCGCGTTCATGCGCGACATGTACCGGCAGTTCCACAGTCTGCGAACGCACCGGAGCGACGGGGAGCCGGAGTTCGCCAACGACACGACGCGGAAGCTGGACGCCCAGGTGGCGCAGGCCCGGTCGGCGGCGCTGCGCGGCGACTGGGAACGGGCCGGGAAGGAGCTGGACGAGGCCAAGGGCTACGGCAGACCGCGGGCCGCCGGACTGGGCGACCAGATACGCCGCCTGCTCGGAGAGACCTACATGGTGTACTTCGACGGCCTGGTGACGGACCCGCGGTACGCGCCCGAGCTGCTGCCACCCCTGGTCGCCGAGCACGCGGCGCACTCGTACCGGGACGACTCCACGCTGACGTTCCACCTGCGGGGCGCCGACGAGGACCTGGTGTCACTGGCCTACGCGACGCTGGAGCAGGTGCGCGGCGGCACGTACCGGTACACGGCGGCCGGACCGTTCGGCAAGGCGGTCGAGCGGGCACGGGAGCTGGCCCGGTGGGGAGACACCGACGAGGCGTGGCGGACGCTGATCGACGCTCTGCCGCTGTGGGAACCGCTGGGACCGGACCACCTGGCGCCCCTGGGATGGGTGGCCGATCCCGTGCTCGGGCCGCTGCTGACCCCGGAGCGGGGCCGCGAGCTGCTGTCCACGCCACGGGGCGGGCAGACGGGCGGGGCACCGAGGCCGACGGCCGGGCTCGACCCGGGTGACCTGGCGTGGCTCGCGGAGCCGGATCCGGGCAACAACCGCACGTCCTACCGGTTCGTCCTGGTGGAGGGAGCGGCCCCGGAGGAGTTGCCCGAACGTCTTGCGGACGGGGACGGGGACGGGGACGGGGACGGCACCGTGCTGAACGAACCCCTGACCCTCTGGGAGGCGCGCCGCAGGTTGTTGCACGACCAGAGGGAGTTCTCGTCCTACGACGACAGGGCCCTCGTGGCGGTCGGCCGGGCCGGAGCCGGTTGGAGCTTCGCCTTCGACGGCGATCCCGCCCCGTTCGACCGACGGCGGTTCGTCTCCCCGGCCGCGTCCGCGTCCGCCGGCTCGGACACCCGCGCGGTGGTGGTGTGGAGCGGCCTGAGGACATGGCACGGGGAACCGTTCTTCCACCTTTCGGTGGCGCGAGGCGGCGCCGAGCAATACGCCTTCACGTACGCGGACGGAGAGGTCCGGTCACGTGGGCGGCTACCGCAGGCACTGGACCCGAGCCGGTTCTTCGGTGACCGGGAGGACGGCGCCGAGGCGGAACGGTCGCTGCTGGAGGCGGTGGCCGGGGAGTTCGGCGTCCGTCTGCCGCGCCATGCGATCGTCAACGGGCGGCTGCACACGTTCACCACCCGCTCCTGGACGCGGCCGCCCGGGGACGGCGAGACGTACGCGGTGATCCGCCTGCGCGTGGAGGCCGACCGCACCGCGGACGACGGCCGAACGGCAGACGACGGGCCGGGAAGCAGGTAGGACCGGCCGGGCCGCAGAGGACGAACTCCCCGGGCCCCGACGACTCGGAGCGGACGGCCGCCGCCTCGCCGTCGCGGCGACCAGACGGGGCACGCGCGAGAGCCGAGCCGTCCGGGGGCTCGTGGAGTCATCGCCGACACCGCGTCGAGACCGAACTGGCGTGCTGGATCGCGACCCCGGTCGCACAGGCGGCGTACCGGGATGCGACTCAGGTCGCACAGGCGGCGTACCGGGATGCGACTCAGGTCGCACACGATGGCGCCCGGGGATCGATGTGGCAGCGCGTGCCCTGCGCCGAGGATGGCCGGGTGACCGAGATCATCACGGGGCTGTACATGTCCCCCCTGGAATTCCTTGCCCTGCTGGGTGCCGGCGCGGTGGTGGGGGCGCGCTGGCTTCCGCCCGCCGCCCGCCCACGCGTCACGATCGCGGCGGGGGTCGTTTTCGTGCCGTCCGCGATCGTGCTGAGCGTGGCGGGGATCCGCTGGCAGATGCTGCCGGTGCTGGCAGGCGCTGTTCTCGCGCTGCCGTTCGCCGTCTCTCCGTTGCTGCGACGCCGTAGCGGCCGGCCGGCCTGGCGGGCCCGGTGGTGGCTGGCGTTGCCGGGATCGGCTGCCTGCGTCGGCCTGATCGCCACGGGCCCGGTGGCCGCCTGGGCCTTCCCCGTACCCGTGTTCCCCGAGCCGTCGGGCGACTTCGCGGTCGGCACCCGCGTGGTGCAGTGGACCGACCCACGCCGTCCCGAGAGCTTCACCGCCGATGCGCACGACCGGCGCACGGTCGTGGTCCAGCTCTGGTACCCCGCGCGGCAGGGTCCCGCAGGCGCGCAGCGGGCCCGGTACCTCGGACGCACGGAGCACGAGGCGCGCACCGTGTCCGACGCCCTCGCCCGCGAGGTCGGCCTGCCCGGTTTCCTGGTCGACGGCGTCCCGCGTGCCCACACCCGTTCGGTCTTCGACGCCCCGGTGGCCGGCGGGGGCGGACGGTTCCCGGTGGTGCTGTTCTCTCCCGGGTCGGGCGGAGTGCGCACCCAGAACACCGCCTGGGCGGAGGAACTGGCCAGCCACGGCTATGTGGTCGCCGCCCTCGACCACCCGTACGACTCCGCCGCCGTCGTCCTGGCCGACGGCCGGACGATCGACACCGAGCTCGCTTCCACCGGCGACCGGGGCAAGGACGACAAGCTGGCGGCGGGCTGGACGGCTGTCCGGGCCGCCGACCTCAGCTTCGTCCTCACTCAACTGGGCCGTCTGGACCGAGGTGGGATCGCCGACCCGCTGACCGGACGCCTGGACACCGGCCGGGTCGCGGTGACCGGCCACTCCATGGGTGGTGCCGCCGCCCTGCAGGCCGCACGGCGGGACCACCGGTTCGACGCCGTCATCGATCTGGACGGCTACCCCCACGGCCCCGCCTCCCCCTCCCTCCACCGGCCGACGCTCGCGCTCACCCAGGCCATCACCCCGGAAACCGACCCGCGTTACCTGCCCCGCCTCACCGAGGCCCTCACCCTCAACACCGCGACGAGCTACCGGCTCACCATCCCCGGCGCCGCACACCTCACCTTCATGGACGGCCCCCTGTACCTGCCGCCTGTGCCCTCCCTGGTCGGGTCCCTGGGCCGCACCGAGAGCCCGCGCGTCGTCGCCGCCCCCACTCTCGCCTTCCTGGACGCCGTTCTGCGGCACGAACCCGGCGACCTGGCCGGCGACCTGTCGGCCTACGGCGACCTCAGTGTCCACCGCCCGGGCGACGGCCGCTGATCGGCTGCGCCGCGGCAGCCGACGGAAGAGCCGTTCCCCTCCCCGGCCGGAGTGCCGGCCCGAAGTCCGGCGCGGTGAACGGCGACGCCGGGGCGCCGCTCCGGGTGGTCGTCGGCTGCGGTGCCCGGGGAAGGACGGCGGCGGGGAAAGCGGGCCGCTACCGCGCGGCTCGCTGCGGGCCGCGTACCGGGCACCCGCCCGGCCTGCGTCAAGGACTACGGCAAGGGCGGGGCCCGGCCCTCGACGGCGGCCGTGCACGAGCTCGTCAGGCGTAGTAGTGGATCGTCCCTCGTAGAGCTGGCTCGGCGCCCTCACAGTGCTGGACGAACGTGGCCGCCAGCGCCGTGACCTCGCCGTCGGTGCCGCGGGCCAGCTTGGTGATGGTCAGCTCACCGTTGCCGGCGTTGCAGCCGCCGAAGCCGGAGACGTCGAGTCCGGCCGTACCGGGACCGTTGCCGCGCTCGGCCGTATAGGTGCGGCCCGCCTCGAAGGACTCGCCCACGGGCGGTACCAGAAGTGCCCACCACTTCTCCCTCTTGCCGGAAGCCTCGTGGGACAGGCCTCCGATTCCCCAGGGGCGGAGGGAGAAGAGGCTGGTGGCACCGGTGTGGGTGCCGGTGCGGCCCTGGCCGACGTAATCACCGGGCTCACTGGCGTAGGAGAAGGACAGCGGGTACGCGCGGTGCTTGACCACGCCCTTCAGCGCGGGCGCGTCGGCGGACTCGCAGCGCTGTGTGTACGTGGCGTCCAGCACGGTGATCGCACCGGACGCGTCCGCCTCGATCTGGTTGACCGCGAACCGGCCGTAGACCCTGTTGCAGCCGCGCGACTGGCCACCGACGTCCAGGCCGGGGGCTCGGCCGGTGGTGAAGCCGGCACGTTCGGCGTCGCGGTAGATGCCGGGGTGGAGCTTCTCCCCCGCGGGCGCCTCGAGCTCGACGGTCCACCAGTCGGCGTCGTTCTCGATCCGGACGGTCAGCGTCTCGGCGGCCCCTTCGACGGTGATCGTCGCCGTCTTCGGGGTGTGGGCCACGCTGCCGCCCTGGCCGACCCAGTCCCCGCTCTCGCTGGTGTGGCTGTACTTCGTCACGGCGACCGGCGTCGTGACAGCCGCCTCGGCAGGCGCGGCCAGTCCGGCCGTCGGACCGATCGCCGTGCTCAGGCTCGTCAGCGCGCCGAGCAGGCGGTGGCCGATGGCGGCGTGACGGTCGGTCCATAAGCCGCTGGCGTCGTCCCCCCATCCGGCGGTTCCGCACATGTGCGTCGTCCTCTCCATGGTGTGTCGGGGACCGGAGATCTGCGATCGGCCGCCCGGACCGTGCACCGTTCGGTGGGGTCCGGGGCTTGCCAGGGGGTTCAAGGAGGGCGTACGGCTCAGGTGTTGTCCGGCCATGTCAGGCGTCGGGCGTAGTGAGCCCACACGACCACGATCATGAGTGCGGCTGTCATGCCGCCCAGGAGCATGACCGTCGAGGGTGAGCTGCCGTCGACGACGAGTCCGCCGACCAGGGCTCCGAGGGAGATCGTGGCCTGGAAGGAGGCGGTGAACATGACGGAAGCGGCTTCAGGGGTGGCGGGGGCCGCCTTGGTGAACCAGGTCTGGGAGGAGACGGGGACCGCCCCGTATCCCACGCCCCAGACGACGAGGAGAGCGATGGCTCCGGCTTTCCACTGGCCCAGCACGGGCAGGAGCAGCGTGGCGGCTGCGATCATGCCGGCGGCGGTGCCGAAGGTGGCCCGCGGGTGGCGGGCCACCAGGGAGCCGCCCAGGAAGTTGCCGAGGATGCCTGCCGCGCCGTAGACGAGCAGGAATACGGTGACGAGCCCGGAGCTGACGTCCGTGACCTGTTCGAGGAACGGGGTGACGTAGGTGTAGGTTCCGAAGTGCGCCAGGACGACCGACACGGTCAGGAGCAGCGCGAAGCGGGTGGCGACGCTGTTGAGCATGCCGCGCAGTACGGTCAGGCGGGTCCTCTGGCGGGGCGGCAGCGGCGGCATGACGAGCAGCAGCATGATCAGCACGGCGACGGTGAGGCCGCCCATGGCGATGAACGCGGCGCGCCATCCGGCCAGGTCGCCGATGAACGTGCCGGCGGGGACGCCGAGTACGGAGCCCAGTGGCACGGCGGAGAAGATCACCGCTGTTGCACGCCCGACGGATTCGGCGGGTACCAGGCGTTCGGCCAGTGAGGCGCCGATGGACCAGAAGCCGCCGATCACGATGCCGACGATGACGCGGGAGACCAGGACGAGCCAGTAATCGGGCGCCGCTGCCGCCAGGAAGTTCGCTCCGGCGAGCAGGACCGTGAACACGCACAGCCTCAGGCGGCGGTCGATCCGCGCGGTCGCCGCGGTGACGACCGGTGCGGCGATCGCCGCGAGGAAGCCGGGCATGGTCATCATCAGTCCGGCCATGCCGTCGGAGATGGTGAAGCTGGCGCCGATCTTGGTGAGAAGTCCGATCGGGAGGATTTCCGTGGTGACGATCGAGAAGATGCCCAGCATCACCGCAACGACGGCCAGCCATCCGATCACCGGGGACCGGTGCGGTGAAGCGGCTCCGCCGGAGTCGTACGTCGTGGCGGTGGTGGATGAAGCCATGGATTCCGTCCTGTGATGAGCGTGCTGTTGCGTGATCAGTCCAACAGGCGGATCGGAGCGAAGGCTGGCAGATCTGCGACATCACCGCTGCGCGTGAGGGTGACGTCGCGAATCCACTCGTGGGCGAAGGTGCGGTCGTTTGCGGCCGGCGCCGGGCCGACGGATGCGTCCCAACGGCACCTCTGCGGAGTCGAGTTCCCGCACTCCGACAGACACAGTGGCCTCACGGACACCGGCGGCACGGGCGACTGCTCGGATCCCGCCGTGGCCGAGGGACTGGGCCTCCGCCCCTGTCGACAAGCGACGCTGCCGCTCGTCGAGGTGCGGCAGAATCGCCTCGAACTTGGCTGCCAGTACAGCCTGTTGTCTTTCTGACCCGTTCATCTCAGACCAACGCCCCACCGAGCGGAAAGCTACGAGTCGATGATCTGCACGCCCTTACTGATCGTTTCAGAATGAGTCGAGCTGCTGGTCCTGTGCTCGGCGATCTTGGTCGGCAGGGTGTCCGGGACGCGTGCTCACGGCCTGGGATCCAGCACTGGCACCGACGCGGCGGCCACAACGAGCAGGCGACGGTTTCAGGGATTGGGGGAATGTGATGCTGACTGGGATCGTGATCGACGCACTGGATGTCGCGCGTGTGGAGCGCTTCTGGTTGGAGGCGACGCGGGGCCGGGCAGGTGGCCTACAACTGCGGTTCGTGCCGACCGCGAAGCCGAAGACGGCGCACAAGAACCGGCTCCACCTCGACCTGGCCGGCGGGCCGGACTGGAAGGCCGAGGTGGCGCGTTTGCTCACCCTCGGTGCGACGCCGGTCGACATCGGTCAGGGGGACGTCCCCTGGGACGTGCTGGCCGATCCGGAGGGCAACGAGTTCTGCGTACTGCGTCCCGGTCACCCCGGCGTGCTGGCCGACTCCGGCCTCGTCGCGATCTGCCTCGACGTCGCGGAGGAAGATCGTCACGCACAGTGGGCCTTCTGGCAGTCCCAGGCGGACTGGCACGCGGTCGAATCCCACGACTGGGGTGTCCGGCTGCGCCGGGGGGCCACCAGCACGGTCTCGCTGGTGATGGGGTCACCCGCGGCGCCGAAGGAGGCGCGGAACAGGCTTCGGCTGGAGGTCACCCGACCCGACTGGGAACCCGGCGAGTTCCTCGATGCCGGCGGGAACGAGTTCCACGTCACGGGGTGCCCCCCTTCCAGTGCCTGTTCCACTGATCATTCAACATGAGTTGAATCTCGATCAGGCTCTTGGGCACGGCGGCGACCGCGGTGGTGGTGGAGACCGCCACGGGCGGGAACGCCGCCACCGCCGGCAAAGCGACCTTCGGCTCCTCATTGATGCCCGGCCAGATGATGAGCAGCGAGAAGTACGCCAGCGGCGGCAGCGTCCGCAGGAAGGTGATCCAGGGCTCGAACAGCGAGCGCAACCAGCTCACGGTGCCCATGAGCAGCCCGAACAACACCCCGAGTGCGACGCCGAGGCCGACTCCGATCGCGATGCGGCGCAGGCTGGTGTCCAGGTGCTCGACGAGGGGTGGTGCCGTTGTAGCCCCGCACGCCGTCGTGGGTGGTGGACACGGCGACGAACGCGTCCCCCACCAGCACCATGCCGATCTGCGTCTCGCGTGCCTGCGGCCCCCGGCTGGTGCCCGGCCTCCGACGGGGAGGGCAGCCGTATGAGGCCTCAGCCGTCGTTTCTGGTGTTCGCGCTCGGCAGGAACCTCTGGCGAGCCCAGAGGCTCAGCAGTGCCGTTCCGCCGACCAGCAGCGGCACAGATGTACTCAGCCCTACGCGGCCAGTGTCTCGTCCTCTCGGGAGACACTCGCACAGCTCGCCCCGTACTGCTCGAGCAGTGCGTCCGCCGCGAGCAGGGCCTGCTCGACGGTGCGGGCTCCGGTCATCACGCACAGCGTGTACGCGGAGTCCTCCAGAGCCCTGCTGGTGCGGCCGGTGGGGCGCACGTCGTGTTCGATGCGCGCCTGAGAGAACCGGGCCAGCACAGCGCGCAGGTCCTTCTCCGCCGGAAGGATCATGGTGATACCTCTCCCCTCGAAGCCCGTCCACAGAGCCGCCGGCCGCACCACGGGGAACTGGCTGTGTCCATGGCACCCCACGTCACGGCTCACCTCCGGGCAACGTCCGACAGGCCTGCGACTGCCCGGCATCGAGAGGTCCATGCCCGTGTTCACTGAAGCTTCCGCAGACCGTCGAACGGTCCGCGGAAGCGGTCCGGGGCTTCGGATCGTGTGGGACAGGTGGTGCGGACCTCGACGACGACATCGCCTGGACCGTGTCGGTGGATTCCACCTCGTCTGCGCCCTCATCCGGACCCGGGACCGACCGAAGAGACAGAACCCGGGCGCGAATGCCGCCCTGCCGCGCAGGTCAGTTCGCGGAGCCAGGGCCGGGCGGGATGTGAACGGTCATGATCAGGTGGCAGGTCCCGGTGCCCGCGCCGCGGTAGGTGTGGGGGGTGTCGGCGTCGAAGGTGGCGGTCTGCCCGGCCTCGACGGCATGCTCGGCGCCGTCGACGACGAGCACCATCCGTCCGACGGTGACGCTGACGGTCTCCACGACGCCGGCCTGATGCGGATGGCTGGGGTACTCCTCGCCCGGTTCGAGTCTCCAGCGCCAGACCTCGACCGGCGCCGGTCCCGAGGTGGTCAGCATGAGCCGCGCCTCGCCGCCTTCCTCCCCGGCCCACAAGGGCATGACGGCGTCGGCGGACACGACCCGGACCCGGCCTTCGACCGGTCCCTCCATCAGCGCGGACACCGGGACACCCAGGGTGTCGGCGAGGCGGACCAGGGTGGCGAAGTTCGGGTTGCCCTGGGCCTTCTCCAGCCCGACCAGGGCGCCCTTGCTGACCTTGGCGCGGCGGCCGAGCTCGTCCAGGGACAGTCCGGCACGGGTGCGGGCCGCGCGGACGTTGTGCGCGAGCGTCCGCAGTGCCGCCTCGGTCTCGGCCATCGCTTCACTCCTCCCAACAGGTGGATCACTGCACTGCACCGTGCGGTCGTTCGGTTGACGGCTTCCGGTCGGTGCGCTGTACGGTGTAGTCGTTCCATTGATAGTAAGGGATGTACCCGTGATCGCTCTGCTGCTGGCCCTGGGCAGCTCCCTGGCCTACGGATGCGCCGACTTCCTCGGCGGCCTCGGCGCCCGCAAGGCCCATGTCCTGCGCACCGTGATGATCGCCGCCCCGGCCTCGCTCACCGTCGAGCTGCTGCTGTGGCCCTTCCTCGGCGCCTCCTTCGCCCCCGCCACCCTCGCCTGGGGTGCGGCGTCCGGCGTCGCGTCGGCCGCCGCGTTCGCCCTGCTCTACCGCACGCTGGCGATCGGCCCGATGAACGTCCTCTCCCCGGTCACCGCGCTGGTCTCGGCCATGCTGCCGGTCGGGGTGGGCCTGCTGCAGGGCGAGCACCTGGGCCCGGCCGGGCTGATCGGCCTGCCGCTGGCGCTGGCGGCGGTGGTGCTGGTCAGCGCCGGACACGGTGCCGGCAGCGCGCGCCCGTCGCGCACCGCACTGCTGCCGGCCTTCGGAGCCGGGGCCGCCATCGCCCTGCAGCTGATCTTCCTGCACCAGGCACCCTCCGACAGCGGCGTCGGCCCGCTGATCATCGGCCGCGCCGTGTCCTGCGCGGTCACACTGGCCGCGGCCGGACTGGTGCACCGCAGGCTCGGCCCGGAGAAGCCCGCGTACGCGATGTCCGCGACGGCCGGCGTGCTGGACTCGGTGGCCAACCTGCTGTTCCTGCTCGCCGCCCGCAGCGGCGACCTGGCCGTCGTCGCCGTGATCACCGCCCTGTACCCGGCCGGCACCGTCCTGCTCGCCCGCAGCGTCCTCGCCGAGCGCGTCCACCGCGGGCAGCTGATCGGCCTGGGCACCGCCGCCGTCGCCGTGAGCCTCCTCGCCCTCACCTGACCCCCCGCACCCGCCGGAAGGACCCCCGCATGTTCATCCAGCCCTGGGACGCCGCCCTCGACGACGCCGAGTGGCGGACCTGGATCGCCGACGGCCACGACTTCGGCCTGCTCAGCGTCAACGGCCTCCTCGGACAGGCGCCGATCGTCGTGCCCACCCACTTCACCGTCGACAACGCCGACCTGCTGATCCACCTCGCCCGTCCCCACCCCGTCTGGAAGACGATCGAGGTCGACCCCAACGTCACCTTCACCGTCACCGGCGCCTACGCCTTCGTCCCCGGGCCCTGGCGCGCGGGGCCCGGCACCCCGCCCACCGACGGCGTCCCCACCAGCTACTACGCGGCCGTCCAGTTCACCTGCCAGGCCACGATCGTCGACGACCCCGAGGCCAAGGCCGAGCTGCTGCGCCGCCAGATGACCCACTTCCAGCCCGACGGCGACCACGCCCCCATCGAGGTCGACCGGCCCCCTTACGGACGGATGCTGCCCGGCATCCGCGGCCTGCGTCTGGCCGTCACCGAGGTACGGGCGAAGTTCAAGTACGACGACCACAAACCCGTCGAACAGCGCACCGACACCGCCCGCCGCCTCACCGAACGCGGCACCGGTCTGGACGGGCCCACCGCGAACCAGCAGCTGCGCCGCCTGGAGCGCATCGGCACCTGGAAACCCTGACCACGCCCTCTCCCCCACGCCCGCACCACCCTGGAACGGACTCCCCTCGATGACCATCCTCCGTATCGACCCCGCCGTCGCCGACGCCTTCCCCGACACCCTCATCGCCGCCGTCACCGCCACCGGCCTGCGCGGCCACGAACCCTGGCCCGCCACCACCGCCGCCCTGGAGCACCTGGAACAGCAGCTCGCCGACGGCACCTGGGAGCCCGCCGACGAGAGCGACCCCCGCATCGAGGCATGGCACACCGCCTACCGCTCCTTCGGCACCAACCCCCGCCGCATCCGGCCCAGCGTCGACGCCCTCGGCCGCCGACTCGCGAAGAAGGGCACCCTGCCCCGCATCAACCCGGCCGTCGACTCCTACAACACGGTCTCCGTCCGCCACGCCCTGCCCGCCGGCGCCTTCGACCTCGGCCACGTCACCGGCGACATCGAGATCCGCCACGCCGACGGCACCGAGACCTTCACCCCCCTCGGCGAACCCGACACCACCGAGCACCCCAGGGCCGGCGAGATCATCTACACCGACACCACCGACGTCCTCACCCGCCACTGGAACCACCGCGACGCCCACCGCACCCGCGTCACCGAAGACTCCACCCACGTCGCCTTCGTCCTCGAAACCCTCCACGCCGGCCGCGACGGACACCTCCTCGAGACCGCCGCCGGCGAACTGCACGACCTGCTCGTCCCCCACGCCGAGCAGGTCCGGGTCTCCTTCCTCATCCCGGAACAACCCCAGGCCACCATCTGAACCCCCGCGGCCTGTCGGGTGATACCGGGTGGGCAGGCTGCACGGGGAGCCTGCGGAATGTGCTGCTGTGCCGCCGGCACACCTGCTCGCCGAGGCCGGCGGGCTGGGGCTCGGCATCGTTCTCGACCCCTGTCCGCAGGCGGCCGCGCTCCGAAACCACGTCCGTGCCTTCGCCCGCGTGATCTGCGACCGCACCGGCACCGACCCTTCTCCCGGATCTCCACGGTCCGTACCGATGGTCCACCCCAGCCGCACGCCTTCGCCGACGGGCTCGAACGAGACCGGGACGCTGTCCTGGCCGGCCCCACCCTGCCCTGGAGCAGCGGTCCCGTCGAAGGTCACGTCAACCGGATCAGGATGCTCAAGCGACAGACGTACGGACGGGCCTCGCTCCCACGCCTGTGCAGACGAGTCCTCCTCGCATGACACTCCGTCACCGCATCACGAAAATCCTGGCAGAGCCTTCCTCGACTGCCATGCCGTCGACGGGACCTGCGGATGTCGTCGCCCTGGTCGTCTCCTTGGTTGCTGTTCGTCTTCGGACTCGTGCGCGCCGTTCGGTGCGACGGGCAGGCCGTTCATGGCCTGTGGCTCTGGAAGTCAGGCGGCACGGCGGCCGATGTCGGGCCCAGTGCTCTCGCCGGTGGCGGGAACAGCCGCCGCGCCGGGGGGGCCGGCGGGCGGCGGTGCCGCGGCGGACAGGCGGAGGCGTTTGAGCGCGAGGGCGTTGACGGCGACGATGATGCTGGACCCGGACATGGACAGCGCGGCGATCTCCGGCCGCAGCACCAGACCGAGGGCGGGCTCGAAGACACCCGCAGCGATGGGCAGCGCGATGGCGTTGTAGCCGATGGCCCAGCCGAGGTTCTGCCGCATCTTGCGCAGGGTGCCGCGGCCGATGCGCAGCGCGGTGGGCACGTCGAGGGGGTCGGAGCGCATCAGGACGAGGTCCGCGGTCTCGATGGCCACGTCGGTGCCGGCGCCGATGGCGATGCCGAGGTCGGCCCGGGCGAGGGCGGGTGCGTCGTTGACGCCGTCGCCGACCATGGCGACCTTGCGGCCGCCGCGCTGCAGTTCGGCCACCTTGGCCGCCTTGTCCCCTGGCAGGACCTCGGCGATGACGGTGTCGATGCCCAGACGGTCCGCGATCCGCTCGGCGGTGGCCTGGTTGTCGCCGGTGAGCATGACCACTTCGACGCCGAGCGCGTGCAGTTCGGATACGGCGGCGGCCGAGGTCTCCCGGGGCGCGTCGGCGATGCCGATCAGGCCTGCCGCTTGTCCGTCGACGGCGGCGATGACGACGGTACGGCCGGTGGCGGCCAGCGCCTCGCGCGGGGCGGCCAGTCGGCCGAGGTCGACGCCTTCGTGCACCGCCAGTCCGCGGTTGCCGACCGCGACCCGGTGGCCGTCGACGACCGCGGTCGCACCGTGGCCGGGGACGTTCTCGAAGTGCCGCGCGCTCACTGCCGTCACGGCCCGGCTCTCGGCGTACCGTACGACGGCTTCGGCCAAGGGGTGCTCGGACTCGCGCTCCACCGCCGTGACCAGCCGCAGCAGTTGGTCCTCGTCCGTTCCCGGGACGGTGATCAGGTCGGTCACCTCCGGCTCGCCCTTGGTCAGGGTGCCGGTCTTGTCCATGACCACGGTCTGGATCCCCGCCGATGCCTCCAGGGCGACGGCGTTCTTGAACAGCACCCCGCGCCGGGCTCCCAGTCCCGTGCCGACCATGACGGCCGTGGGGGTGGCCAGACCCAGGGCGTCCGGGCAGGTGATGACGACGACGGTGATGGCGAACAGCATCGCGGTGCCCGGCGAGCGGTCGGTGGCCAGCAGCCAGACGGCCAGCGTCGCGGCGCCGCCGATCAGGGCGACGGAGACCAGCCAGAACGCGGCCCGGTCGGCGAGCCGCTGGCCCGGCGCCTTGGAGTTCTGCGCTTCCTGGACGAGCTTGACGATCTGGGCCAGCGCGGTGTCGGAGCCGACCTTGGTGGCGCGCACGCGGAGCGTGCCGTTGGCGTTGATGGTAGCGCCGACGACCTGCGAGCCGGGGGCTTTGTGCACGGGCAGGCTCTCCCCGGTGACCATCGACTCGTCGACCTCGCTCTCCCCCTCCTCCACGATCCCGTCGACGGCGATCTTGGCTCCGGGCCGGACCAGCAGCAGATCACCGACCACGACCTCGGCGGTGGGCATCTCCACCGGCTCACCGCCCCGCACGACGAGTGCCTTGGGCGGTGCCAGGTCGAGCAGGGTGCGGATGGCGTCGTTGGCACCGCCCCGGGCCCGCATCTCGAACCAGTGGCCGAGCAGCACGAACGAGGCCAGCACGGTGGCCGCCTCGTAGAAGACGTCGCCGCCCCCGGTGAGCGTGATGATCAGCGAGTACGTCCATCCGGAGCCGACGGCGACCGCGACCAGCACCATCATGTCCAGGGTGCGGGCACGCAGGGCCCGCACCGCGCCGTCGAAGAAGATCGAGCACGAGTAGAGGATCACCGGCAGGCTCAGCAGCAGCGCCCAGACATCCTGGCGCAGCCCGAAGGGTACGGGGACGTCCAGGCCGAAGACGTCCTCGCCGATCGGCGACCAGATGACGATGGGGATCGAGAACAGCAGCGCCACGAGGAAGCGGTTGCGCATGTCGGCCACCATCGCCGCCATCGACATGGCCTCGTGGCCGCCGTGCCCCGTCAACTCGTGGGGGGCTGGCATCTCCTCGGCTTCGGCGGGAGCCTCGGCCGCCGCGTGCTCGGCGTGGTGGGCGTGCTCCGCGGGTGCGCTTGGAGCCGCCACCCGCGCGGCACGGCCCTCAGGAATCGCATGACGGCCCTCGGTGGCTTCGACGGCAGGGTCCGGTTCGGTCATCGGATCACAGACGTGGGACGGTACGGACTGGCCCGCGCAGTGGTAGCCGCATTCGGTCACCCAGCGGCGCAACTCGGCCAGTGACGTACGCATCGGATCAAAGGCCACCGTCGCCGATTGCGCGACCGGGTTGACTTCCACCTGTAGTACGCCGGGCCGTCGCCCCAGCACAGCGCTGACGGTGCTCTGCTGAGACACCCAGGCCAGACCGCGGACATCCAGAACCGCCGTGGTCCGCCCCTTACCGGGATCTTCGCGCCCGGACGTTTCGTGATCGTGGTGATCCGCATGGTGCTGCACGGTCACTCCTCCTTCAGCGAGTGAGACCGGGACGACTTCAGGGCATCGCCGTCGAGCACGTGGAGCCGGGCCGACAGGTGGAGGGGCCCCTGCGAGGGACAGGGACGTCCGCAGCGCTGCCCAGGTGGCAAGGCCGAGAGCAGGTCACTCTTCGCGCCAGGCGAGTGTGATCAGCAGGTTCTTGGCCTCCTCGGCGACCTCGGCGTCGGCGTCGGCGTCGGCGTCGGCGACCACGTCGTAACGGGCGGCCACGATCTGGCTGCGGGAAGAGAAGTCGCGGTGGCCGCCGCCGAGGGCGTGACCGGCGAACCCGAAGACCGCGCCGAAGACGGCTCCGTAGGCCAGTCCGCTCAGCATCAGGACCAGGATGTGGTGATCACCGGCTGCGAACACCGACAGCAGCAGCCCGACCAGCAGTCCGAACCAGGCGCCGGTGCCCGTCCCCGCCAGGGCGGCCCGGCCGCGTGTGAGGCGACCGAGGACGGTCTCGACCATGCGGAGGTCCGAACCGATGATCGCGGTGTGTTCCACCGGGAATCTGCTGTCGGACAGGAAATCGACCGCGCGCTGGGCGCCGGTGCAGGTCGGGTACGAGCCGACGACCGGCCGATCGACCTCTGCGGTGGGCGGGTGCTGGGTCATCGAAGGACTCCCCTCGTCATCAAGCAGCCTGCGCCGGTGCCACCTCTCGTGCAACGCACGCTGCCGTGCGTGAGTGCATGGGGGCGGAAGAGCAGGCCGGCGACGTCGGGGTTCTGCACGACACGGGCCCGAACAGGCTGCCGGCCGCCGAGCGGGAACCTCGGCCACAGCGGTACCGGCCGGCTTCGTCGAACCTGCTCCTGGGATGCGGGCCCGGTGCAGGACCCGACCGGCCCCGAGTGGGGACCCCGGCCCCTGCCCCGCCGGGTACCGCCGGGCGAGGACGGCGGGGAACACCGGGGATCGCGGTTGCGGCCCGGACCATGGGGCCGGAGCCTGAAGGTGTCCGCCGAGTGGCCTGGCTGATCCCTCATCCCGTCGAGAGGAGGCGGCCGTAATGAGCAGCATCGCTCACCGCATCGCCGCCCTGTTCCGGATCAAGGCGAACAAGGCCCTGGACAAGGCCGAGGACCCCCGCGAAGTCCTGGACCACTCCTACGAGCAGCAGCTCCAGATGTTGCAGAAGGTGCGGCGCGGCGTGGCCGATGTGGCCACCAGCCGCAAACGCGTCGACCTGCAGATCAGCCAGTTGCAGCAGTCCGGCGGCAAGCTGGAGGGACAGGCCCAGCAGGCGCTCGCGGCCGGGCGCGAGGACCTCGCCCGCGAAGCCCTGACCCGGCGCACCGCCGTGGCCTCCCAGATCACCGACCTGCAGACCCAGCAGGCGTCACTGCAGGACCAGGAGGAGAAGCTCACCCTCGCCTCGCAGCGGCTGCAGGCGAAGGTCGACAACTTCCGCACCCGCAAGGAGACGATCAAGGCCACTTACACCGCGGCCGAGGCACAGACCCGTATCACCGAGGCCGTCACCGGCATCGGTGAGGAGATGGGCGATGTGGGTCTGGCCATGCAACGTGCCCAGGACAAGACCGAGCAGCTGCAGGCCCGCGCCGGAGCACTGGACGAGCTGATCGCCTCCGGCGTGCTGGAGGACGCCACCCTGCCGACCGGCCGTGACGACATCCAGGCCGAACTCGAGCGCGTCACCGCAGGCGGCGACGTGGAACGGGAACTGGCCATGATGAAGGCTCGGCTCCCGGCGGCTTCCACCCCGCCGGCCGTGGAGGGCGGCGGGGCCAGGCAGGCACCGCCGGACCAGGAGGCGACGTCATGATCATGCGGATTCTCGGCGAGGGCCAGTACGAGATCACCGAAGAGCACCTGGACCGGCTCAACGAGCTGGACACGGCGCTGCAGTCCGCCGCCGACGGGGGCGACGAGACCGCGTTCACCGCGGCGCTGTCGGCCCTGCTGGACGCCGTACGCAGCCTCGGCACACCACTGCCGGACGAAAGGATCACACCGTCCGATCTGGTGCTGCCCGACGCGGACACCAGCCTCACGCAGGTGCGCGAACTGCTCTCCGACGAGGGCCTGATCCCGGGGTGATGACGATGCGCGGCCGCTTCGAGCCCGACCGGCAGCCGACCGCCCGCATGTCGGTCACGATGTTCCTGCTCGGGCCGGTGTACGTGGCGTTCGCCGCCGCGCTGATCGTGCTGCTCGAGTCCGTCGTCCTGGTGGTCGTCATCGCCGCCGCCCTGCTCGTCGCGCGGTTCTGGTTCTCCGACCGGATCGCCCTGTACTCCGTGCACGGCCGCCTCGTCAGCCGCGAGAAACAGCCCGAGCTGCACGGCGTCATCCTTTCGTCCGGAACGGGAGGGATTCACCGGCCGGCGGCAGGGGCGTCCGCTTTCACACCGGTCCGATGAGCTGCCTCTCGCGGTTCCAGGGCGCCGGGCGCCACCGCTCGCGTCTCCAGTCTTCTGAGTCGGGAATTCTGTTCAGACAGCTGGCGAGACGTTCGAGGATCTCGTCCGCGGTCTCGGTCCACACGTAGGGCTTGGGATCGGTGTTCCATGCGGCGATCCAGGCCCCGCGGGACCTCCCGGTCGAGCTTGATCAGGGATTTCTTGAACTCCTCGGCGCGATGCCGGCGGTGCAGGGAACCGATCACCTTGCCGGTGGCCACCTCCAGCGCGGCGAACAGCGTCGTGGTGTCGGCACGCACGTAGTCGTGGGTGACCCGCTGCGGGACGCCCGGCGTCATCGGCAGCCCCGGCTGCGAGCGGTCCAGGGCCTGGATCTGCGACTTCTCGTCCACGCAGCGAGGGCACGCCCGGTCGATCCCCCCGGTGCGCCCACGCCCTTCCTCCGAGGAGCCATGAACCAGCGCCTTGCCGCCGCGGCAGCCACAGCGGCCGCTCTCAGCCCCGCCCTGACCGTCTGCTCCGGCAGCGGCGACGGTGCGGACGCCTCCGCGGCCGACTCCGGATCCGGCGTCACCGTGAGCCACATGCACGGACTCGGTCTGGATCCGTCCGACCGACGCCTGCACGTCGCCACACACGAAGGCGTCTACACCTCTGACGCCCAAGGCCGACCCACACTCGTGGGCGGCAGCAAGGACGACTTCATGGGCTTCACCGTGGTCGGGGACAAGACTTTCCTCGCCAGCGGGCACCGCAGCACCGGCGGTAAGGGCCCCGGCGACAAGGGGCTGATCAAGAGCAGCGACGCCGGCAAGAGGTCGGACAGCGTCAGGCACTCCGCCGGTCAGGCCGCACGTCTGAACCGGCTCGGGCGGGAGCGCGCGGACAGGCCGAGGAGCTCGTGCAGAGCGGCACCGTCCTCGGCCCAGCGCCGTAGCTTCTCCCGGTCGATCCAGTGGACGCCGTGCCGGTCACCCCAGACCATGGCATCACGAGTGAGGGCCCCGTTGGTGACGACGACGGCGTGATCGGCTTTGTGGACCGGCCCGGCCGTCCCCTTCACCGCGTACATCACCGATGAGCCCACCTTCCCGCCGACGCGGGTGTGCTTGGCCTGCACCACGATCCGGCCGCGCTGCGGATGGTCACCGATGACGTCGGCGGCCTGGTCGCCGCCGCCCCCCACCCTGCGGGCCGGCCAGCCGTCGCGGACCAGCAGATCCCGCAGGGCGTACTCGAAGCGACGGTCGTCCATGGCGTCGAACTCCGCGAGCGTGATCCGCAGAGTGGCCAGCCGCTCCCTCTCCCGACGCCGCATCGTGGTCGCCCGCATGATCCGGCATACCGCGAAGATCCCCGTGAGCAGGGCGAAAGCCGGCAATGCCAGCCAGGCCGGCTTCAGCACGCCGACCGCCGTGGCCACCGTCCGCGCCACCAGGACGAGCACGGCCAGAGCCACTACAGCAGCTGCGATCAGTTCGGCGACACCGCGAGGACGCCTCAGACGTGACCGTCCCATCAGCGGTCGGCCGTTGCGCCGGCCGTCGGCTTCGGATCCGTCGGCGGTGTAGTGGCGTTGGATTCACTGAACCCGAAAACCTGCCCCCACAGCCACACGCCGGCCAGTAAGCCGGCAATCATCCAACCGCTCATGCGCTTGGCACCCCTGGACTTCGGATTGCGACGGATGTGCCCACGCACCCGATGGAACCCGTCCGGCACTTTCGTCATGCTCTCCCCTCCCGTCGGTGGGCCGCGGAGCACGGCTCATCCCGACAAAGGGTGTAGCAGCGGGCACTGACAGCAACTGACGGATGATCACGGGACTGCTCCCGGTCAAGTCGCCATCCGGCCAGGAGGGCACACGCTTCCGAGCCGGTCAGGAGCCGACGAGCTTGAGGCGGCTCAGCAGGGCGAACGCCCTGCTCAACTGCCAGACGGCTGACCACAGCCTCCCCGCCGGCCCATACGAGGTACGCGATCGGCCGCCTCTCAGCTGTAGGAACAGCGCCGGTCACGCCAGGGCGGCGCTCTGCCGATGAATGGCGAAAAGCAGCGGAAGCGCACTTACAGCCGCAGGGCGCCGGCGCCGCCTTCTGGACTGCGCTTCCTTGCCGGTCCCCGTACCGGGGTGACAGAAGCGGGTCCGCCGCCAAGAATCGGGCCCGCGCCCCGACCGCGGGCACACACCGGTCATCCGGGAGACCTCAGTGCGGAACCTGCCTCCGGGCCGCACGCCCACCGCCCCGATCAGCACCAATATCCGGACATAAGCAGACCGATATTCCACCCGCCGCAGATCCATCCTCCGTTTTCCAGGTCACCGCGCCATGCAAGATGCACCACCAGCAGACGAAAAATCCACCGGCAGCGCACCGCCCCCAGCCGCAGCCCCCTTACCTGTGTCTGCAGAGGTTGAGCCGAGAGACCGGGCTCGGCCTCTCGGACCGGTCACCCGCTGCCCCACGGCTCCGCGCCCATCAGCCCCAGATGTCCGAGTTCAACGGAGCATAGTCAGCACCAAGTCAGCACGGGACGGGTGAAGCGGGGTGATGACGTGGGCTTTCAGTCAGCACCGAACCGGCACGGGAATCAGCACCGCATCGCCATATCACCGCAAACCGCGCGTCTCGGACGACGCTCGTTTGGCCTGTCGTCGAGCCCTTGAACCGCCTGTCCGCGAGCCGACATGGTGGCCGCACGCATAGGTGAGCCTCGAACTATGTTGCCCGACCACATGTGCGCCTGACCTGCGTCTTTCTACGGTGTGGCAACACGCAAACGTCCCCGCCGAACGTCAGGAAGTGGTGCCGATGTCGTCGCCCGCAGCCGCTCCACCAGCCCCGAACAGCCTCAAGCGCATCGTCGCCGCGTCCCTCATCGGCACCACCATCGAGTGGTACGACAACTCATCCGATCGGGGCTAGGACCTGCGGTTTTCCATGATTCCGGCCTTCGAGGTCAGCACGGAACCAGCACGGGGTCCGTGGCATGCCGACTCGGTGCCGGCCGACCTGCGTCGTAGCGCGCTCCACGGCCCCCCAACGGCCTCCGAACACGGTTGCTCAGTGTCACCAACAGCGGGTTTGTCCAGCGAGTGGTGTAACTCGATTGTTGGATTTCAGTGGTTGGTCATGCCGGCGGTGAGCCGGCCGTCGAACGCGATGTCGAAGGCGTTGAGGGCGGGCTTCCACCTCCGTGTCCACGCCTTGGTGCCGGTACCCTTCGGGTCAAGGCTCATCACGGCGAGGTAGACACATTTGAGGGCGGCCTGGTCGTTGGGAAGTGCCCTCGTGCCCGGGCGGCCTTGCGGATGCGTGCGTTCACGCTCTCGATGGCGTTGGTCGTGCAGATGATCTTCCGGATCTCCATGCCGAAGGACAGGAAGGGCACGAACTCGGCCCACGCGTTCTCCCACAGCCGGATGGCCGCGGGATACTTCAGCCCCCATTCCTTCCGGAATTCGGCGAACCGCTCGACCGCCGCAGCCTCGGTCGGCGCCGTCTTCGCGCCATGCCCGTTGCGGTAGTTCCCGCTGCGGCCCTCGTCGGCCCGCTCCCCGCTCTCCCGCCCAAGGTGATCGGTGAGCTCACCCTCCAGAGCTCCCTCGACCACGAGCTTCGTCAACTGCGCCAGCAGGCCGCCTTCACCGGTCATCCGGATCCCGTCGACCTTCGCCTGGGCCACCAGCCCACCCACGAGAGCCCGGTCCAGCTCTGGCTCAACGGCCTCGGCCGCCGGCTCACTCGAACGCGCATTCTGCTTCATGATGTTCCTCCCCGGGAGATTCACCAGCCTCAACTGTGCCATCTCATGACATTGGTTCCTCGCTGTCAGGCTTGGCGGGCGTAGGACGCGAGGCGATCGGCGAGCTCGATGACGAGGTCGCGAAGTTCATCGGGGCGCTCGATGACGAACGGCCGGTCGAGTGAGGCGAGTACCGGAGGCACCCAGTCGAGCCGCTCCGCCCGCAGCTCGACGCGTAGCCAGCGCTCGGTTGCCCGGTCCTCGCCTACCGCGGGCTCGTGCTCCTCCAGGCTCGCGACGCTGGCGGGAAGGTGGGCACGGATCTGCTCGACCGTCCCGTGGATCCGCAAGGTCACCTCATGCCTGTAGTCAGCCGTGGCGAAGCCTGACAACACGCGCTGTGCCGGATCGGGGCCCGCCGACGCTTCGAATGAGCCGGGCAGGGTCCGCGCTTCTGCGATGCGATCGAGCCGGAAGGTTCGGTCCTCGCCGATCCGGGCGTCCTTGCCCGTGACGTACCACCGGTCCGCGTGGGCGACGATCCCGTACGCGTGCAGCGTGCGTTCGCTGCGCCGTTCGTCGCGGTCGGTGTAGCGGATCGAGACCGGTCGGCGGTGGCGCACCGCATCGGCGATGGTGAGCAGGACCCCGGCGTCCGGGGTGTCGAACTCTCCGGGCTGGTCCGTGAAGGCGAGGGATTCCAGGAGTGTGTCGAGCCGGCGGGCGATGTGCTTGGGCAGCACCCTCCGGATCTTGGCCGATGCCGTCTCGCTTGCCGTGTGCTGCGTCGTCGTCAGTCCTGCCCGGCGGCCGGCGACCAGGCCGAGCAGCACGGCCAGCGCCTCGTCGTCGCTGAGCATGAGCGGAGGCAAGCGGTACCCGGGAGCGAGCCGGTACCCGCCGTAGCGGCCGCGCACCGATTCCACGGGCACGTCGAGGTCGATCAACTGGTCCACATACCGCCGCACGGTGCGCCCTTCGACGCCGAGCCGGTCGGCGAGTTCGGCCACCGTCCGGGTGCCGCCCGACTGCAGCAGCTCCAGGAGTGTCAGCACGCGGCCAGTGGGTCGAGGCATGTGCACAACCTAACGCGAATACAGGACCGATTCTGTCCACTATTTCTCCTAGCCTGCGACGTGCACGCCTCCACACAGCCAAGGAGATCCCCATGGACTTCGTCTCGATCCGCATCATCACCAGCGACATAGCGCGTCTCGTCGAGTTCTACGAGCGAGCCACAGGAGTGCGGGCGACGTGGGCCACCGAGGACTTCGCCGAGCTCAAGACCCCGGGCGCCACCCTCGCGATCGCCGGCACCCGCACCGTCCCACTGTTCGCCCCGGGCTCTGCCCGCCCGGCGGACAACCACAGCGTGATCACCGAGTTCCTCGTCGACGACGTGGACCGCGTTCACCAGAACCTGACCGGCTTCGTCATCGACTTCGTCACCGAGCCCACCACGATGCCCTGGGGCAACCGGTCGCTGCTGTTCCGTGACCCCGACGGCAACCTCGTCAACTTCTTCACCCCCGTCACCCCGGCGGCTATCGAAAAGTTCGCACGCTGACGCCACGCACAGCCGCTCACGCGGGAGCCCTGAGATCCCAGGGTTCCCGGTGAACGCGGCCGCCGAGTCCAGGAGCGCCACCAGCAGGGGGCACCGGAACGCACCACTGACCCCCGAAGGACGTCTGCGCTTGTGCCTGCGGATCGACGCCGGACGTCCGATCGCGCACGTCGCTGCGGAAGCTGGGATCTCGCGCCGTTGCCTGGCCAAGTGGTACGCCCGCTGGCGGGCGCACGGCGAGAACGCCTGCTCGACCACTCCTCCCGCCCCGCTGCCGGCCCCGCCCGCACCCCCGAGGACATCGCCGACCTGGTGGAGGCGCTGCGGCGGCGGACCAAGCGCGGGCCGGCCCGGCTCGCCGCCGACCTACAGCGGCTGCACGGCGTCACACTCGCGCCGGTGACCGCCCACCGCATCCTGGTGAGGCGAGGACTCAACCGGCTCCGGGACCTCGATCCACCGACCGGCGAGCATCTGCGGGAGGTCATCCGCTACGAACACGACCAGCTCGGCGACCTGGTCCACGTCGACGTCAAGAAACTCGGACGTATCCCGACCGGCGGCGGCTGGCGGATGCACGGCGTCGACACCGAGTCCGCCCGCGCTTCCAAACGCACCGGTCCCGGCACCGGCGAGGTCGGATACACGTACCTGCATTCGGCGCTCGACGACCACTCCCGGCTCGCCTACACCGAGGCCCTGGACGATGAGAAGGCCGTCACCGCGGTCGCCTTCTGGCACCGTGCCGTTGCCTTCTTCGCCGCCCACGGCATCACACCGATCCGCCGCTGCCTCACCGACAACGGTGCGTGCTACCGGTCTACGACCTGGGCTGACGCGCTCGCCGCGACCGGTACGAAGCACAAGCGGACCAGGCCGTACACGCCGCGCACGGACGGGAAGGTGGAGAGGTACGACGGGACGCTCTCCCGCGAGTGGGCGTACGTCCGCGACTACACGACCGAGCGTGAACGACGCGTCGCACTCGTGGAGTTCGTGAACTACTACAACCACGAGCGGCCGCACGCCGCGCTCGGCGGCCGACCGCCCATCAGCCGGACCGCCGGGAGCGACTACCGGATCGTCTTTGACCAGCCGCCCGAACCACTCTCGGACATCCCGCAGCAGCTCACCTTCGAGGACTTCGTGTAACCAAGGTCCCGAGACACCACACTTAACTGGCTCTTTCCGCCTGGGAGTTACACCATTCACCGTACAGACCCGCACTCCGTCACAGTCCCGCACCGCCTCACTGTGCGGGGCCGGTCAGGCGGCCGACGCGGTGCCGGGCTGGTCATGCACGTTTGCTACCGCGTTGATCTGATCTGTGCCCGCCTGGGTGAGGAAGACCCACGTCCCGTAGACGCCCCACATGAGACCGAGCAGCGAACTCGCGGCGTAGAAGCCCATTCCGTCGGTGGAGCCGACGGTCGCGAACAGTCCGGCGGCGGCGATACCTGCCGCGAACACGACGAGCGCGACGACGAGGACGGGCCGCGCATGCTGGGACGTGCCACGGCGGGCTGCGTGGTCGAGCACCGAGAGCAGACTTGCGCTTGCTGCTGCGACCAACAGTTCGACCCCGAGCGCCCAGGTCGGTTGCGGCAGGGTGACCAGCGATGCGGTGACTGTGGTTGTCAGGAACAGGGAGACGGTTTGCGCGGCGCGGTTGCGGTATTCCTGGGAGGTGGCGACGACGTCGAAGCGGAAGGCGACAACGATGAAGGTGAGGCCGGTGAGGCTGGCGGCGCTTCCGCCGACGGTTGCAGCGAACGTGGTCCACATGACGGTTGCTCCTGTGCGATCCGTGCTGGGGTGGAAGGTCTCGGTGCGATGAAGTGCGGTGGGCGGCGGCCGTCGCACCGCCGCCCACCTCGCGGAACTACCTCGTTTCGACCTTGGCCATCGGGTCTTCACCGTTCTCCAGGGCGTTCACCGCGTTCTTCCAGGACGGGTCGGCCGAGTAGAGCTGGCTGCGCAAGTAGGCCCACACGAGAGCCCGCAGAGTCGCCACGCGCTCGGGATTTTCGTCGTCCGTCTCTGCCGCGTCGTATCCGGATATGCCACCGAAGATGTGACCAGCGCCGTACATGGTCACCATGGTTTTGTTGCCGCCGGGGCTGGCCGAGTAAGCGTCAGCGCGGTAACTGAGCCGATTGGAGAAGTTGGGGTTGAGGTCCTGATCGCCCACGATGATCAGGCTGGTGCCTGTCATCTGCTCGAAGTCGGTGTAATACAGCACCGGGTAGTTCGTCTTGGCCCACTCGGCGAAGTGCTCGTCGTTGCCGATGCCCGGAGCTCCGATGAGCACTCCCGCCTTGACACGAGAGTCGGAGAGGTCCTTCGGCCGGTCGTCGTCCGGGTCCAGCATCTGGGCTCCGAGGAGGAGGGAGACGGTGTTGCCGCCCAGGGAGTGTCCTACGGCACCGACACGGTCCCTGTCGATCCGCCGTTCGGCAAGACCGGGGACGGCGGCCTCGATGTCGTCGAGGCGGTCGAGGATGTTGTGCATGTCGGTGGCGCGGTCACGCCAGAACAGGGGCGCGTCCTTGAGGTCGGTGTCGCGCAGACCGAGGGCCGTCGAGTCCAGGTGGGTCGGCTGGATGACCGCGAACCCGTGGGCGGCGAAGAAGTTCGCCAGCGGCCCGTAGCCGTTGTAGGAGGACAGGAAGTTCGCCAGCCCGTGCCCGTGGGACAGGAGGATGAGCGGCAGGTCGGTGCCGGTCGCGGGGATCGACACCTTGACCTCCAGCGGCACGGGCCGGCCGGGAACGTCGAGAGTGACCGGATGGTAGGTGAGGACGGGTTGCGACGCGTTGACCGGGATGTTGGCGGCGTCGCTGTACGGCTTGCTCATCGGAGCCCTTTCGAGATCGGTGTTGACATAGCGCCTGTCGTAACTGGCGGTAGGCATGGAACTGGCGGTCGTGGCCGCGAGCCTGATGGGCCAGGAACGGCCGCCCGGCACCTGGATCGGTGTGGACGGTGATCTCCGCAGCGGTGCACAGATCTCGTCAGGTGTTCGTCCCGCGGTCTGACGGCAGGGGGAGGGCGACTGGCTCAACCATCGACTGTCATGCCTCCCTAGCTCGACGGATGCCCTTGTCTTACCGTGAACTGTAAGATCAACTGGACAAACCGAACTAGGGCGAAAGTGACATGACTGAGTCCGCAATCGATGGGCGTCACAGAAGAGCACGGTTCGGAGTCGAGAGCCTGGTTGTGCGCGTTGCCGATGGTGACTTCCCGACCGTTGTGAACAGTGGGTACACCGTCAAGATCACGCATGGCGGCTCTGCACCCCCTTTTCAGTACCTCGGGCGAACCCAGGGTCCCCCTGTTCCTGGCGCGGTGACGGTGATCGAGCCCCATGAGGTCGTGAGCTGCCTCGATCAGGACAAAGCCGCCGCTGACGGCCAGGCCATTGTGCAACTGATGTTCCTTGACGCCGATCTCATGCCAGTCGGCACAAACCGGCCGCGCTTTCATGAGGTGACCTATCCAGACCGCAGCCTCTTCAACGGCATTGCTGCGCTGCACAGGGGTTTGGCGCACGGCGAGGACGAGTTGGATCTCGAGTCGTCGCTGATCCGCTTGCTGACCGTCCTGCTCGCCAGGCATGCGGATGCTCCCGGCGCAGCGAGTCCGACACTTCGTCCTCGAGCGCTTCGTCAAGTACGGGAGATGCTCCACAGCCAACTGAACTCCAACATCAAGCTCGACGACCTCGCGGCAGTCGCCGGTTGCAGCAAACGCCACTTGATCAGGAGTTTCCGACAGGCTTACGGGGTTCCACCGCACCATTACCGGACCCTGTTGCGCTTGGCACGCGCCAAGTCCATGCTGGCAGCGGGACGATCCGTGGCAGAGACCGCCGCCGAGCTTGGTTACTGTGACCAGAGCCAGCTCAACCGGCACTTCCGACGGGAGTTCGGCATGAGCGCAGGTGGCTACGCCAGGACCGTGCGGTAGGCAGACCTGCGATGTCTTGGCTCAACTGCCACCTTGCCGGCCCCCCATGGGAAGGGCCTTGACCCCGGATCTTGGACACACGAGACACTGGATCCTGAGGATCTGAGAACGGACATCTCGTGGTCATGAAGAACTATCCGCCGCAGTTCAAGGCGGACGCGGTCGCGCTGTACGCGTCGCGGCCCGAAGCGACGATCAGGTCGGTCGCCGCTGACTTGGGGATCAACCCGGAGACGTTGCGGAACTGGGTCAGGGCGGCTGGTGCGAGTCGGCCGCGGGGCCGCCGGGCCGAGGCGTCCGTCGAGCCGCCCACTGCGCTGGAGGCGGAGAACACCGCCCTGCGCAAGAAGATCCGCGAGCTGGAGGAAGAGCGCGAGATCCTACGGAAAGCTGCGAAGTATTTCGCCGGGGAGACGCGCTGGTGAACCGCTTCCAGTTCGTCGCCGACCACCAGCGCCGCTACGGCGTGAAGCGGCTGTGCACCATCCTGGGCATCGCCCGCTCCAGCTTCTCCTACTGGCGCCGCACCGCCGCCGACCGGACCGCCCGGCAGGCGGCCGACGCCGCTCTCGCCGCACGGATACGGGCGGTGCCCCGCGAGTCGGACGGCACCTACGGCGTCCCCAGGATCACCGCCGAGCTCCGCGAGGACGACGAACGCGTCAACCACAAGCGGGTCGCACGCGTGATGCGGAGCATCGATCTGGCCGGCCTGAGGCTGCGGCGAAAGCACCGCACCACGACTCCGGACCCGGCGGCGGCGAAGGCCACGGACCTGATCGGCCGCGACTTCACCGCACGTGAGACGAACACGAAGTACGTCGGTGACATCACCTACCTCCCCCTGGAGATCTGCGCGTGGCCTGACCCGACTGGGCTCTGATACTGCTTGCACTGCACGATCAGGCGGCGGTCTTCGTCATCGCGGGCAGTGATGTCCACGCCGAGGTCACCGGCGCCTCCGACCCGCTTGGGACGCCGGAATCCGTCACGGGCCAGGAGATCAGTGCACGCCTGCTCGAAACCCGTCGCGCTCATCGACGAAAGCTGCTTCGTCTTGAAGGTCAGCGCGTCCGCTTCGATCGCATCGCCAGAAGGAGCCGCGAACGTGTCGTCCGCGTTGGCGTAGGTGTTGGCGCCGAACAGGAACGACAGGATTCTGCCGAGCAGGAGCAGCATGGGCAGCCCGCCGACCACGAAGAGCCCGGTCCACCACGGGTGATCGGCTATCAGCCCCCACAAATCTACGGTGATCCACTGGCCGACATCCTCGGTGAGCCACTCCCAGAGCATCTTGCCGACGGCCAGCGCGATGACCGCATACAGCAGGAACTTCAGCAGCGGGTCGAGCGACCCGTCCTCGTCGAACACCACACCTCCAGACGTCTTGGACAGCGATCACGATCTTTGCCAGTCATGCCGCATGCCTGGATCGGCTCGGGCGGGAGCGCGCGGACAGTCCGAGGAGCTCGTGCAGAGCGGCACCGTCCTCGGCCCAGCGCCGTAGCTTTTCCCGGTCGACCCAGTGGACGCCGTGCCGGTCGCCCCACGCCATGGCATCGCGGGTGAAGGCTCCGTTGGTGACGACGACAGCGTGATCGGCTTTGTGGACCGGCCCGGCCGTCCCCTTCACCGCGTACATCACAGCTGAGCCCACCTTGCCGCCGACGCGGGTGTGCTTGGCCTGCACCACGATCCGGCCGCGCTGCGGATGGTCACCAATGACGTCGGCGGCCTGGTCGCCGCCGCCACCCACTCTGCGCGCCGGCCAGCCGTCGCGGACCAGCAGATCCCGTAGGGCGTACTCGAAGCGACGGTCGTCCATGGTGTCGAACTCCGCGAGCGTGATCTGCAGAGTCGCCAGCCGCTCCTTCTCCCGACGCCGCATCGTGGTCGCCTGCCTGATCCGCCACGCCGCGACGGCTCCCGTGAGCAGGGCGAAAGCCAGCAGGGCAGGCCAGGCCGCCTTCAGTGCGCCGACCGCCGTGGCCGCCGTCCGCGCCACCAGGACGAGCACAGCCAGGGCGACTACAGCCGCTGCGACCAGTTCCTCGGCACCGCGAGGGCGCCGCAGACGTATCCGTCGCATCAGCGGACGGCCGTCGCGCCGGCCGCCGGCTTCGGATCCGTCGGCGGTGTAGTGGCGGTGGACTCACTGAACCCGAACACCTGCCCCCACAGCCACACGCCGGCCAGTAAGCCGGCAATCATCCAACCGCTCATGCGCTTGGCGCTCCTGGGCTTCGGATTGCGACGGATGTGTCCGCGTACCCGGTGGAACCCGTCCGGCACCTTCGACATGTTTCCCCCTCCCGTCGGTGGGCCGCGGAACGCGGCTCATCCCAACAAAAGGGTGTAGCAGTGGGCACTGACAGCAACTGATGGGTCATCACGGCGCCACGCCCCGGTCGAGTCGCCATCAGGCCAGGAGGGCCCACGCCGTCAGGCCAATCACGGGGCAGCGAGCCCGAGGCAGCTCAGCTGGGCGAATGCCCTTCTCAGCTCCCAAGCGGTTCATCATGGCCCTTTCCGCCAGCCCTCACGCGGCGCGTGACCGCCCGTATCTCACCTGCGGAAACAGCCCCGGTCACGCCAAACAGAGCTCTGCCGACGAATGGCGAAAAGCAGCGGAAGCGCACTCACAGCCATAGTGCGCCGGCGCCGCCCCGTCGAACCGTGGTTCTGCGACCATGACCCGGGGGCGTCACAGGGTCGGGAGGCACTGAGCTTCTTCGAGTTGGCCACCGGTCGGGTGACTGCCTGCAGGCCGCAACGAGCGAGACCCCCGAGCTGTTGATCGAGATGTCTGACGTCTCCATCACGCTGCTCGGGGGCCTCGTTGGTCATCCATCCTGCCGCACTCGACCTGCCGCATGCGCTCGTGGAGTGGGTCACCATGCTCATCGTCACCCGTGAGGACGGCCGCCGCTGCAAGCTCCGCCCGTCACAGCGCGCGATGGTGACACTGGTGTATCTGCGCGAACACACCACCCTGGCGAAGATCGCTGCCGGGTTCGGGATCAGCGAGTCCACCGCCCATGCCTACACCAGCGCGGTCGTCCACCTGCTCGCCCAGCGCGCGCCGGGTCTGCTGAAGGTCTTGCGCGAGGCCGATCCCGACTTCGTCCTGCTGGACGGCACACTCGCCGAGTGCGACCAGGTCGGCGACTCACGCGCGGACTACTCCCACAAGCACCGCCGGCACGGAGTGAACGTGCAGTTGGTCACCGATCCGGACGGCCGGCTGCTGTGGCTCTCACCCGCACTGCCGGGCCGATCTCACGATCTGACCGCCGCCCGCACCCATCGGATCATCCGCATCTGCGAGCGCCGGGGCGTCCCCATCCTGGCCGATCTCGCCTACCAGGGCGGCGGCCCCTGGCTGACCACGGGCATCAAACGCAAGCCCTTGCAGGAACTCACCCTCACCGAGAAGACCGTCAACCGAGCCTGGCCGCGGCACGGGCATCGGTCGAACGCGGCGTCGCCCGCCTGAAGTCCTGGCGGATCTTCCGCAGATCCCGATGCAGCCCAAACCGCATGACGTCAATCGCCAAGGCCATCCGCACCCTGGAGCGGCAACGCTGAAGAAGCTCACTGGTAGGCACTGATCAACCCGCCGTCGCGACGCCTCGGCCAACCGAGCCCCACGGGACGAATTCTCAACGCGGTGTCGTCGCGGTCCTGCGAGGACAGCGCCCACGGTTGTAGGGCTAGGGCGTGTTGTGAAAGTGCTGGTCACAGCCACTCGTTGATGGCTGCGACCAGCACGGTCGCTTCGTAGCGGACGGCGAGTTTGTCGTACCTCGTGGCGACGGCCCGGTGGCGCTTGAGGCGGTTGATCCCGCACTCGACCGCGTGCCGCTGCTTGTAGTCGTCCTTGTCGAACGTCGGCGGCCGCCCGCCACGCGATCCGAGCTTGAGCCGGTTGCGGACCCGGTCCGCCGGGACCGGGATCGTTGCCTTGATTCCGCGTCTGCGCAGGTAGGAGCGGTTGCTGCGGGAGTCGTACGCCTTGTCGGCCCGTACCCGGTCCGGCCGCTTGCGCGGCCTGCCGACCCCCGGCCGGGGAACCCGGATCGCTTCCAGGATCGCTTCGAACTGCGGGGAATCGCCCCGCTGCCCGGCCGTGATCACCACCGACAAGGGCTTCTGCCCCTGCTCGACCGCGAGATGGATTTTGCTGGTCAGCCCGCCGCGGGAACGTCCGAGGCCGTGATCGGCCGGCCCGACGAAGACGCCGCCGGGCGGTTCCTTCTGGAGGTCCCCCTTTTCGCCGCTCCGGCGGCGTGCTGGTGGGCCCGGCAGACGGTGGAGTCGACGTTCACGTCCCAGGTGATCAAGCCCTCGGCGTCCGCCTCGGCCTGCAGCTGGGTGAGAATCCTCGCCCAGCTGCCGTCCCGCTGCCAGCGCCGGAACAGGTCATAGACCCGGTCCCACGGCCCATAGCGTTCCGGCACGTCACGCCAGGGAGCCCCGGTCCGGGTCCGCCACCGTATGCCGTCTATGAGCTGCCGCCGCGTCCACACCTGCGGCCGACCCGGCTTGATGCCCCGCGGCAGCAACGGCTCAAGCCGGGCCCACTCGCTGTTCGTCAGATCCCCACGTCCCACAGGACATGATCATCAACGAACAAGATCCACTTTCGCAACAGACCCTAGGCCGAAGAAACCGCCGCTGGCCTCCGCCAGCGCCGGATCCAGCCTTGGTGCAGCCCGGTCAGGACAGTCTTCTGCGGCCCCTCGTCGCCTCTCGAAGCAGTGCCGAGGCCGTCATCTTCGTACAAGCGCAACATGCGAGCAGCGCTCATCACCACGAACCTTCGAACCAAGATCCGGACCATACCCGGACCAGCCGTCCGCAGCTTGTGGCGATCGGAGCTGTTTTAGCTGGTCAAGCTGCATCTGAGCCGTGTACCACCAGCAGACGAAGAACCTCCTGGGACCAGGATGCACCGCGCCCAGACACAGCGCCTTGCCCGTGCCGACGGCGGCTGAGCGGCAAGGCCGGACTCGGTCTCTCAGTCCGGTCACCTGCCATGCAACGACTCCGAGTCGATCAATCCCAGATGCCCGAGTTCAACGGAGCGTAGTCAGCACCAAATCAGCACGGGACAGGCGAGGACGGGTGATGACGTGGGCTTTTAGTCAGCACCGAACCAGCACGGGAGTCAGCACCGCACCGTCAAATCACCCTGAACTACGCGTCTCGGACGGCACTCGTTTCGGCCACCATCGCTCCCCTGAACCGCCTTTCCGCGAGTCGGCATGGTGGCCGCACGCATAGCTGACCCTCGAACTATGTTGCCCCACCACATGTGCGCCTGACCTGCGGATTCCTACGGTGTGGCGATACGCAAACGTCCCCGTCACACCCCAGGAAGTGGTGCCGATGTCGTCGCCCGCAGCCGCTCCACCAGCCCCCGCCAGCCTCAAGCGCATCGTCGCCGCGTCCCTCATCGGCACCACCATCGAGTGGTACGACTTCTTCCTGTACGGCTCCGCCGCCGCGCTCGTCTTCAACAAGCTGTTCTTCCCGGGCTCCGATCCTCTCGTCGGCACGCTCCTGTCCTTCCTGACGTACGCGGTGGGATTCGCGGCGCGTCCGCTCGGGGCGCTGGTCTTCGGGCACTACGGGGACCGGCTCGGGCGCAAGAAGCTGCTGGTGCTCAGTCTGGTGATGATGGGCGGGGCGACCTTCGCGATCGGACTGCTGCCCACGCACGCGACCATCGGGACCGCCGCTCCGGTGCTGCTGACCGTGCTGCGTCTGGTGCAGGGCTTCGCGCTCGGCGGCGAGTGGGGCGGGGCCGTCCTGCTGGTGTCCGAGCACGGGGACGCGCGGCGGCGCGGGTTCTGGGCCTCGTGGCCGCAGACCGGGGCGCCGGCGGGGCAACTGCTCGCGACCGGCGTGCTCTCCTTCCTCACCGCCGTCCTGTCGGACGCCGCCTTCGGCAGCTGGGGCTGGCGGATACCGTTCCTGCTCTCCGGCCTGCTGGTGATCGTCGGTCTGTGGATTCGTCTCTCTGTCGACGAATCGCCGGTGTTCAAGGAGGCGTTGGCGCACGCCGAGGCCCGGAAGGCGACGGAGGCGGCAGCCGCCGAGAAGCTTCCGCTCGTCGCCGTGCTGCGGCACCACTGGCGTGAGGTGCTCGTCGCGATGGGCGCGCGCATGGCGGAGAACATCTCCTACTACGTCATCACCGCGTTCATCCTCGTGTACGCGACGACCTCGGCCGGTGTCTCCCGCCAGACCGCCCTCAACGCCGTGCTCATCGCCTCCGCCGTGCACTTCGCGGTGATCCCGGCCTGGGGCGCGCTCTCCGACCGGGTGGGCCGGCGTCCCGTCTACCTGCTGGGCGCGGTCGGCATCGGGTTGTGGATGTTCCCCTTCTTCTCGCTCATCGACACGGGCGGCTTCGGCAACCTCATCCTCGCCGTGACCGTCGGACTGGTCCTGCACGGCGCGATGTACGCACCCCAGGCCGCCTTCTTCTCCGAGATGTTCGCGACCCGGATGCGCTACTCCGGTGCTTCCATCGGCGCCCAGTTCGCCTCGGTCGCGGCCGGTGCCCCGGCCCCGCTCATCGCCACCGCGCTGCTGGCCGACTACGACAGCTCCACCCCGATCGCCCTGTACGTGATCGCCGCGTCCCTGCTGACGGTCGTCGCCGTGGGCGTGGCCAAGGAGACCCGCCACCGCGACCTGGGCGCCCTGGACGCCGCCCCCGAGGTGCGGGACACGACGGCCCGGACACAGGACGCCCGCGTCCTCTGATCCCGGGTCCGTGCCCGACCCGACCCCCGTGCCTCCTGAGGGAGTACGGGGGTCAGTTCGGTATTCGGGCCGCCAACCGGTGCAATCGCAGAGCGAGTTGGATCTCCAGGGCACGGGCGGGACTCTGCCAGTCCTCGCCCAGGAGGCGGGCGACGCGCTCCAGGCGCTGGGCCACGGTGTTGACGTGGACGTGGAGGTCGTCCTTGGTGCGGGCCGGGCTCATGCCGCACGCGAAGTACGCGTCGAGGGTGCGCACCAGATCGGTGCCGCGTCGCTCGTCGTAGGCGACGACCTCGCCGATGGTGCGCTCCACGAAGCCCGCCACGTCCCGGGCGCCGGCGAGCAGCAGTCCCAGGAAGCCGAAGTCGTCGGCGGCCGCCCCGTCACCGCAGCGGCCGAGCAGCCGCAGTGCCTCGACACACCGGCGGCCCTCCTCGTACGCGGCGACCACCGCGTCGGGGTGGGCGGCGGGGCCCTGGACGGGCGCGGAGGCGCCCACGGTGACCGCCTCGTGGACGGCGGTGCCCAGATGGCGGGCGGTGCGGTGGGCCAGCTCCGTGGCGGTGTCGCCCGGTGCCAGCGGCAGCAGCAGGACGGTGCCGCCGTCCCGGGCGGCGGCCAGGCCGTGCCGGGTCGCCGCGAGGTGGGAGGCGGCGGACCACAGCCGCCGCCGCGCGTCCGCCTCCTGGTCGGCGTCGGCCGCGTCCGCCTCGAGCCGCGCGGCGAGGACGACATGGGTGGCGTCGAGGTCTGCACGCAGCCGGGAGGCACGCTCGCGCAGCACGCGCGGATCGCGGTCGCGGGCGTCGAGGAGGTCGTCCAGCAGCTCACCGCGGACGCGTTGTTCGGCCTCGGCGGCGGAGCGCCTGGCGAGCAGCAGCAGGGAGGTGACCATCGCGGCCCGCTCCAGCGTGCGCTGGTCGACGGGGTCGAGGCCGGGGTGGCCGCGCAGGACGAGGGCGCCGAGCAGTTCGCCGCCCGCGGTCACGGCGGCGATCCAGTCGTCCTGGTGCCGCACGGCGTGGCCTTCCGCACGGGACGTCTCCAGTGCTGCGGCCGGGGCCGCGCCGGCCTCGGTGAAGTCGACCGTGCCCGCCAGGACCTGGGAGACGGCCGCCGCCACGTCGTGGACCCCGCCGCCGCGCAGGACCAGTTCGGCGAGCCGGTCGTGGACGTCGGAGGCACGCTCGATGACGGCGCTGCGGTCCTGGATGATCTCGTGGGCGCGCTCCAGGCCCGCCAGTGCCGAGCGGGTCTCGGTGAGCAGGTTGGCGGCGTCGATGGCGGCCGCGGCCAGGGCGGCGAAGGAGCCGAGCAGGGCGATCTGCTCGCGCTCGAAGACCCGGGCGCGCCGGTCGGCGGCGAACAGCACCCCGATGACGTTGGCCCCCAGCATCAGCGGGACGCCGAGGATGGCGACCAGGCCCTCGTCGCTCACGCCCGCGTCGATGGTCGTGGTGTGCCGGAAGCGGTCGTCGCGGAAGTAGTCGTCGGTGACGTACGGGCGGGCCGTCTGGGCGACCAGGCCGCCGAGGCCCTCCCCCATGCCGAGGCGCAACTGCTGGAAGCGGGCGGCGACCGAGCCCTCGGTGACCCGCATGTAGGTGTCGCCCCTGACCGGGTCGTTCAGGCTGAGGTAGGCCACGTCGGTGCCGAGGAGGGAGCGGGCCCGCTGCACGATCGCCTGGAGGACGGCGTCCACGTCGCGCAGGCCGGCCAGGTCGTGGGCCGTCTCGAAGAGTGCCGACAGTTCGGCCTCCCGCCGACGGCGGCCCTCCAGTTCGGAGCGCACCCGCAGGGCGAGCCGCTTGGCGTGTTCGAGCACGGCGATCCGCTCGGGCGGCAGTCCTTCGGCGCGCGCGAGCAGCACCGGCCGGTCATAGGCCTCGGCGGACGCGCCGCGGGCGAGCAGCTCCAGGAAGGGCGTCTCGGCATCGCCGGGACCGTCGGGCACACCCGCCGCAGCGGGCACGCCGGGGCCCGCCTCGGCACCGTGCGCGGCCGCCTCGGCATCGCTGACGGAGCGCTCGACCGGCTCCACGTGATCGCGGGACATGCTCACAGGATTCCTCATGACCGGGCCGGCCCGTCAGGCCTGTGGAAAACTCCGGGCCCGCCGCTCACCGGGCAGGTCAGTGCGCCGTCCAGCCGCCGTCCATGACCAGAGAGGTTCCGGTCACGAAGGACGCCCCGGGGCCGCACAGATAGGCGACGGCGTCGGCGACCTCCTCCGGTTCGATGAGCCGCTTGAGCGCGCTGTCCCGCAGGAGCACCTCGGCCAGGACGCGCTCCTGCGGCAGGTCGTGCGCCTGTGCCTGGTCGGCGAGCTGCTTCTCGACCAGCGGGGTGCGCACATAGGCGGGGTTCACGCAGTTGGAGGTGACACCGTGCGGCGCGCCTTCGAGGGCGGCCGTCTTGGACAGTCCCTCGAGCCCGTGCTTGGCGGCCACGTACGCCGACTTGTAGGGCGAGGCGCGCAGTCCGTGCACGGAGGAGACGTTGACGATGCGGCCCCAGCCCTGCCCGTACATGTGGGGCAGGGCGCCGCGGATGAGCCGGAACGGTGCTTCCAGCATCACCGTGAGGACCGTGTGGAAGACGTCCGGCGGGAACTCCTCCAGGGGGCGTACCAGTTGCAGGCCGGCGTTGTTGACCAGGACGTCGGTGCCGGCGGCCGCGAGTTCGGCGGCGTCGAGGTCCGTGAGGTCCAGGACGTGCGGCTCGACGACGCCCGGCAGGCCCGCGGCGCTCTCGGCGAGTGTCTCCAGGCCCGTGGCGTCCCGGTCGACCGCGCGCACCTTGGCCCCTGCGGCCGCCAGCCGCAGCACGCATGCGCGGCCGATACCGCCGGCGGCGCCGGTGACGAGGGCGGTGCGACCGTGGAGGTCGAGGGAGGGGGCGAAGGGACCAGGAGCGGCGGGGGGCGTGGTCATGCCTGTGACCTTAGGCAGCGCCGCCGCCTCACCCCATGTGGTCCGCCCCCACACTTCAGCTGGAACTCATGGAGTCGAACCATGTGGGCTCGTCCGACAGCGCCTGCTTGATCCGGAACAGCGCGAACTCGTTCAGGTCGGGCAGGGAGTCCACCGCGAACCACCCCACCTCCAGTGACTCGTCGTCGTTGACGCGGGCCTCGCCGCCCACGGCACGGCAGCGGAAGGTGATGTCCATGTACTGGCAGACGTCGCCATTGTCGTACGCGACCGGCTCCAGCGCCTGGACGAGGAGGACCCGTTCGACCACGCACCGCACCGCGGTCTCCTCGAAGACCTCCCGCACGGCGCAGACGGCGGGCTGCTCCCCGGGGTCGGGGATGCCGCCGATCACCGCCCACTTGCCCGTGTCCGAGCGACGGCCGAGCAGCACGCGGCCCGCGTCGTCGAAGACGAGGGCGGTGACTCCGGGCAGCCACAGCAACTGGTGGCCCGCGACGGCCCGGATCTCGCGGATGAAGTCAGGAGTAGGCATGGCCCCGACCCTAACGAGGCGCTCCGACGACACCGCGCGCGTGAGGGACGCGCTCGCCGGGCGTACGGTTACACGCCACCGGCGCGCCGCCCGCGCACCCCGGCCCCTATCGCCCACCCGAGCCCGCCGGCGGCGACGAGCAGGAGGGCGATCTCGGGCAGGATGCCGAGCTTCGTCGCGGGGGTCTCCGAGGAGCGCAGCGGGACCTCCTGGACCAGGGAGTCCGCGACGAACATGCCGGTCTTCTGACTGATCCTGCCGTCGGGCATGATGATCGCGCTGACCCCGCTGGTCACCGGCACGGTGACGGTCCGGCTGTGCTCGACGGCACGCACGCGTGACATGGCGAGCTGCTGGTAGGTCATCTCGCTGCGGTCGAAGGTGGCGTTGTTGCTGGGCACGGAGATGAGCTGCGCGCCGTGGGTGACGGTGTCGCGCACGGCCCAGTCGAAGGCCGCCTCGTAGCAGGTGGCGAGGCCGACCCGGGCGTCGCCGAAGTCGAACACGCCGGGTTCGGTGCCCCGGCTGAAGTCCTGGTGGACCATCGAGGTCCACTCGTCGTTGACGGCGCCGATGAGGGAGCGCAGCGGGAGGTACTCGCCGAAGGGCTGGACCTGCCGCTTGTCGTAGGTCTGGGTGGCGCCCTTGTCGGGGTCCCACAGGATCTGCTCGTTGTACAGCTTGCCGTCGCGTTCGACGACGCCGCCGACGGAGACGGGCGCGTCGATCGCCTCGGCCGCCTGCTCGATGACGGCGGCGGCGTCCGGGTTGGCGAAGGGGTCGATGTCGGAGGAGTTCTCGGGCCACAGCACGAAGTCGGGCTGGTCCACCTTGCCGGCCCTGACCTCGGCGGCCAGCCGCTCCGTCTCGCGCGCGTGGTAGTCGAGGACGGCCCGGCGCTGGGAGTTGAAGTCCAGTCCGAGACGGGGCACGTTGCCCTGGATGACCGCCACCGTCGCGGTGCCGTTCTCCGCCTCGTCGCTGACCAGCGGGCGGGCGGCCACGGCGGCCAGGACCGGGACGGCCATGCTGATCAGGGCGACGGCGGCGGCCGACCGCCGCACCTCGCGCGTACGGCGCCACTCGAGACCCGTCCGTACGGCCTCACAGAGGCCGAAACCGCACAGGACGACCGCGAAACCGAGGACCGGAGTGCCGCCCAGCGCGGCCACCGGCAGGAAGACGCCGTCCGCCTGGCCGAACGCGATCTTGCCCCACGGAAAGCCGCGGAAGGGCACGCGCGCGCGTGCCGCCTCTCCGGCGATCCAGATCGCCGCCGCCCACACCGGCCAGGCCGGCAGCTTCGAGACCACGGCGACCCCCGCGCCGACCAGCGCGACGAAGACCGCCTCGATGAGCACCAGCGCGATCCAGGGGCCGGGGCCCACCTCGACGCCCGTCCACACCAGCAGCGGCAGCAGGAAGCCGAGACCGAAGAGGTATCCGAGGCCGAATCCCGCCTTCCAGCCCCGGCCGCGCAGCAGCCGGCCGAGGAGGGCGAAGGCGGGCAGGGCCAGCCACCACAGGGTGCGCGGCGGGAAGCTGACGTACAGGAGCACTCCGGAGAGCGCCGCGGTGGCTGCCGGGACCAGGCGCAGGAGCCGTGCGCCGCGCGACGGCGCGGTCGGGGGCTCCAGCTGGTCCGGCCGGTCCACGGAAGTAGCGGTGACGGTCACTCCGGGAGTGTACGGCGGGTCGTCTTTCGGCAGACAGCACGGTCCGCGGGTGCCGCCCGCACGACGCGTGCCCAAACCGCCCGGTAGCCGTTACGGTGAGGCAGTGCTCCTGTCGCGCGGGGTGGCCGGGGAGGTTTTCACGGTCCTGGGGCGGCCGGGTACGGGGGTGGGGCGTGGGGTCGAGGGGGATGACGTCCGCGGACGACGAGGACGCGGACGGGGAAAGACGCATCGTTTCCGACGCCGTGGGCGTGGTGGTCCTCGGGAGCTGTGCCACCTGGTCCCTGGTGACCGCCGCCGTGCAGGGCGGCCGTCCCGAGGGCGTCCTGCTCGCGGTGCTGGCCGTGGCCGCCGGTTACGCGGCGGGGCGGATATCCGGCGTGCTGCTGCCCGTCGCGGCGCCCTGCGCCGCGGCCCTGGCCGGGCTCGCCCTGGCGGCGGCCCTGCCACGGCTCGTCCCGGTACCCGAGACCGTCACACCGCTGGGCCACGCCGGTGCCACCGCGGCGGTGCTCACCCTGTCGGCGGGAGCCGCCTGTTGCGCGGCCTGGGCGACTCCCGTGCCCGCACTGCGGCTCGTGCTGCGTCTGCTGGCCTGCGGCACGGCGGCGGCCGGAGCCGCGCTGGGTTCGCCCACCGCGACGGTGAGCTGCGCCGCCGTCGTGCTGTGCTCCCTGGCCGCCGGGCGCATGCCCCACCGGGGGCGCGGCCTGGCGGGGCTGGCACTGGCCGCCGCCGCGGCCACGGGCCTGACCTGGGCGGCCGCCGGCGCCGCGCTGCCCGGTGGGCTCGCCGCGTCGCTGGAGGACCCGCTCACGCCCCGCCGGGTCGACCTGTGGCGCGACGCCCTCGACCTGGCGCGGCACGACGCCGGCCTCGGGGTGGGGCCGGGACGCTTCGGCGAACTGAGCGCGACGGCGGCGCGGACCACCCTGTCGGACGGCAAACCGCACTCGGCACCGTTCCAGATGGCGGCGGAACAGGGGGTGGTCGGGGTGCTGCTGCTGGCCGCGGCCTTCGGCTGGGTGCTGTTCGCCCTGTGGCACGCGGCCCGTCCGACGCCGGTCGTGCTGAGTGCGGGTGCCGCGCTGACGGGCGTGGCGGCCGTGGCCTCGGTCGGCAACGCGCTGAGCTTCACCACGGTCTCGGTCGGCGCGGGTCTGCTGGCGGGTCTGGCCACGGCCCGCCCGCTCGCCGTCGGGCCGGCGTCGGGCGCGGTCCCGGCCCGTTCGGGACGGGACCTGCGTTCCCGCGACGGCCGTCCGGCCGTCTGAGTCAGTGCGTCGCGTCCGGCGTACCCTGCCGCAGGCGCGCCCGGATGACCCGTACGGCGGACTCCGCGTCGTCCACGGTGATCGTGAACGTGTGCCCGTCCCAGAGCCGCAGGACCACGCCCTCCCCGCGCCGTACGACGACGGCGGTGCCCTTCTCGGGGCGCCAGCGGTAGCCCCAGCCGCCCCAGTGGCGCGGAGTGACATGCGGCTCGAAGTCGGCCCCGGCGACGTGGGACAGCGGGATGCGGCGGCGCGGCACGCCGATGTGCCCGCAGCGCACTTCGAGGGACTCCTTGTCGAGCTTCAGGTCGACGTGGACGAAGGCGAGGGTGCCGAAGAGGACCAGCATTCCCGCGGCGATGCAGCCGATCACGGCCATGGCGAGCGGCGCGATGGAGGACGTCCAGGCGGACTGGACCGCCAGTTCGATACCGAGCGCCATGCAGGCCGCCCCGCCGAGCGCGAGCAGCCACTGGAACCGGTTGGTGGCCCGCCCGTGCCACACATCGGGGTGCCGGGCGGTCTCCTCGTGGGGCTGGTCCCTCATATTGACGAGGTTACTCAGGTTTCGCTCCGCCGGTACCGTGTCGCGGAGGGTGACTGGGCCGGCCGGACCATCGGCGGACCGCGCGCGTCCGCCCATGGGCCGCGGTCACCGGGCGGGGCTGGCCTCCTGGAGGAGTCGGCCTTCCGCGTAGGAGAGCGCGGGCACCGGCAGCGCGCCCTCGCGGCCGCTGAGGAGAACCGTCACCGCGCCGAGGGCCCGGGCCGCGGGCTCGGGGCGGGAGCCGATGCGGCGCAGTGCCTGGGCGGCCACGGCACCGGCCGATCCGTGCAGGACCAGCGGCGGGCGGCCGGCGCCCTGGACGGCGGCGCGGATGCGCTCGGCGACCAGTTCGTAATGGGTGCAGCCCAGGACGACGGTGGTCACCTCGTCGGGGGTCAGCGCGGCGGCCGCGGCGACCGCCGCGTCGATCGCCGTCTCGTCGGCGTGCTCCACTGCCTCGGCCAGCCCCCAGCAGGGCACCTCGGTCACCGTGACGCCGTCGGCGAAGTCGTCGATGAGGCCGCGCTGGTAGGGACTGCCGGTGGTGGCGGGGGTGGCCCAGATGGCGACGGGGCCGCCACCGGCCGCGGCGGGCTTGATCGCGGGCACGGTCCCGATCACCGGGATGCCCGGTTCGAGGCGGGCCCGCAGGGTGGGCAGCGCGTGCACGGTCGCCGTGTTGCAGCCGATGATCAGGGCGTCGGGCCGGTGGGCGGCGGCGGCCTCCGCGACCGCGACCGCGCGCGCGGTGAGGTCCTCGGGTGTGCGCGGGCCCCAGGGCATGCCGTCGGGGTCCAGGGAGAGCACCAGATCCGCGTCGGGTCGCAGGCGCCGTACCGCGGCGGTGGCCGCCAGCAGCCCGATTCCGGAGTCCATGAGCGCGATCTTCACCCGGCCACGATAGACGATGTGCTCCCGGGGCCCGCCCCCGTGGGGCAGACTGCGCGCGTGAGCGCCGTCGTGTGGATCTCCGCCGTTTCTCTCGCCGCCTGGCTGTGGCTGCTGCTCTGCCAGGGCTTCTTCTGGCGCACGGACGTCCGGCTGCCCCCGCGCGCGGAGCCCGGGGGGCCCGGGGAGTGGCCGTCGGTCTGCGTGGTCGTCCCCGCACGTGACGAGGCGGCGGTGCTCCCGGCTAGTCTGCCGTCGCTGCTCGCGCAGGACTATCCGGGGCGGGCGGAGGTCTTCCTCGTCGACGACGGCAGTTCCGACGGCACCGGGGAGCTGGCGCGCGAGCTGGCCCGGCGGCACGGCGGGCTGACGCTGAGCGTGGGCTCGCCGGGCGAGCCACCGCCCGGCTGGACGGGGAAGCTGTGGGCGGTGCGGCACGGCATCGCCCTGGCACGCGCGCGTGGACCCGAGTACCTGCTCCTGACGGACGCCGACATCGCGCACGCGCCCGACAGCCTGCGGGAGCTGGTCGCCGCGGCGCGCACCGGCGGCTTCGACCTCGTCTCCCAGATGGCACGGCTGCGGGTGGAGAGCGTGTGGGAGCGGCTGGTCGTGCCGGCGTTCGTCTACTTCTTCGCGCAGCTGTACCCGTTCCGCAGGATCGGCCGGCCCGGGACGCGGACGGCGGCCGCGGCGGGCGGCTGCGTCCTGCTGCGCACGGAGGCGGCCGGGCGGGCCCGGATCCCGGAGGCCATCCGGCACGCCGTCATCGACGACGTGGCCCTTGCGCGTGCGGTGAAGGGGGCGGGGGGCCGCGTCTGGCTGGGGCTGGCCGACCGGGTCGACAGCGTGCGCCCGTACCCGAGGCTGCACGACCTGTGGCGGATGGTCTCGCGCAGCGCCTACGCGCAGCTGCGGCACAACCCGCTGCTGCTGCTCGGCACGGTGCTGGGCCTCGCCCTGGTCTACCTGGTGCCGCCGCTCGCGCTGCTCGGTGGGCTCGCCCTCGCCGTCCCGGCCGCCGCGGTACCGGGCGGCCTCGCGTGGCTGGTGATGACGAGGACGTATCTCCCGATGCTCCGCTACTACCGTCAGCCGCTGTGGCTCGCCCCGCTGCTGCCGTTCACCGCCCTCCTCTATCTCCTGATGACGGTGGATTCCGCGGTTCAGCACTACCGGGGGCGGGGGGCGGCCTGGAAGGGCCGCACCTACGCCCGTCCGGACACGGTGGCCGACGAGGGCTGAGCCCGCACCCACTGCCTATTTGCGACCGGGCGTCCAGTTCATGCCCCAGCCGTAGGCGTGGTCCACGGTCCGCTGCGGGCTCACCCCGCGCTCGGGCACCAGGTAGCGGGCCTCGCGCTGGACGACGAGGTCGTCGCCGGTTCGGGTGATCAGCGCGAGCGCGCACACGGTCGAGGGGACGGTGCACTCGTCCAGGGAGAAGTCGATCGCGGCACCGAACTGAGGCTGCAACGTCACCGTGGCGTGCAGGTCGGCGAAGGAGCGGGCGCCCTCGTAGACGGTCACGAAGACGAGGACGCGCCGGAAGGCGTCCTTGTGGTCGAGGTTGATCGTGAGGTTCTCCCCGGAGGCCACGGCGCCCGTGCGGTCGTCACCGTCGAGGAGGATGTAGGGCGGCTGGTGCAGGGCGCCGAAGGCGTTGCCGAGGGCCTGTACGACCCCCTTGCGTCCGTCGGCCAGCTCGAACAGCGCGCACAGGTCGAGGTCGAGGTCGTTGTGGAGCGCGACCGCCCGGCCGCGTTTGCTGCCCCACTTGGAGAACTGCTTGCGCACCTCCCAGTTGAGGTTCACCCGCATGACGCCCGAGGTGCCGCCCTGCTTGGTCAGCGACACCGACGGAGCGGCCTTGGTGAGCGTCACCTTGGTGAGGCGGACCGGGGCGGCGGGCGGAGCCGGCGGCGGGGGCGGGGCGGCGTGGACGGGCGGGGGCACGGTGACCGGGAAGGCCGGCGCGGTCGGCGGCGCGGGCGGGGGCGTCGGGGCGGTGGCCGGTCGCGGTGCGGTGGGCTGCGGCGCGGCGTGCTGCGGTTCGTCGACGGTGATCCCGTAGTCCGTGGCCAGGCCTTCCAGGCCGCTGTCGTAGCCCTGGCCGACGGCGCGGAACTTCCAGGCTCCCTGGCGGCGGTAGAACTCGCCGAGCACGAACGCCGTCTCGACGGTCGCGCCGGTGGCGTCGTACCGGGCCACCACCGTGTTCCGTGCCGCGTCCCGTACCTCGACGGCGAGGTCGGGCACCTGCCCGAAGGTGCCGCCGTCCGCCGAGGCGGCCAGGACGACGGTCTCGATGGCGGGCTCCACGCGCGCGAGGTCGACGAGCAGCGTGTCGGTCACCCTGCCGCCCAGGTCCCGCTTGCCCTCGTGCCGGACCGCGCCGGAGGAGTGGGCCGGCTGGTTGTAGAAGACGAAGTCGGCGTCCGAACGGACCTTCCCGGCGACCAGCAACAGGGCCGAGGCGTCCGCGTCGGGGACGCCCGGTCCCGACCGGCGGCCCACCTCGATCCGCAGCGCCGTCGTCGGCACCGGAACATTCGATCCTTTCGGCATGGACATGTCCGCCCCCCTCACTTTCGCCGGCCGGACCGCACGCTCCGGCACCCTTCGGGTCGTCTGCTCGTCAACCTATTCGCCCGGACCGGGAACGCCCATCCGCAGGGCCACAAGATCCCTGGCCAACCGCCGGTAACCCACCGGGAACTCGGCTTTTACACGATCTGGACCACGATTGCCGCCCCTTTTTGCCAAGTTCGCTCGCATTGGGTATCCGAAGTCATCGCCGACACGGAAAACAACCCTCTTATCGGTCTCCCCAACCAGCACATCGTGGGCTTAACTTATGTGCCATGACCTCCCCCCGCTCCACCTATGGCGGCGGCTACTACTCCGCCTCCTTCCCGGACACTCCGATCTACGACTCGCTCGTGGCCGAGCGGGGCACCCCGCAGATCGCCCCGATCCGGGTCCCCGCCGCCTACGACACGGGCAGCAGCCTGCCCGCGTTGCCGTCGGCACTGCCCGCCCTCCCGGCGGCCCCGTCCCCGTACGGCTACGGCTACCCGCAGGCGCAGCAGCCCGCTCCGCTGCAGCAGGCGCCGGCCGCCTACATCCCGCCGCAGGCCACCGCGCCGCGCGGCTATCCGGGCCCGCAGATGCAGCAGCCGCCGCGCCCCGCCGGACCCGGCACGGGGTACGACGCGATGCGCTCCGCGGCTCCCCGGCCCGCCGCGCCCCAGTACCAGGACCCGTACAACAACCAGCAGTACCGAGGTTACTGAGCCGCCCCGGGGACAGTCGCCGCCACCTGGCAGGATGAGGCCATGGGGAATGCCGAGCTGCTGTCGATCCACGTCCATCCGGTCAAGGCGTTCCGGGGCCAGGCGCCCCGGGAGGCCGAAGTGGAGCCCTGGGGGCTGGCCGGAGACCGACGCTGGGCACTGATCGACCACGGGGGAAAGGTCGTCACCCAGCGTCAGCAGCCGCGCCTCGCACAAGCCGCCGCCGAGCTCCTGCCCGGCGGCGGTGTCCGTCTGTCCGCGCCCGGTCTGGCGCCGCTGACCGTCTCCGTGCCGCGGCCGATCGGAACGGTCCCGTTGGAGATCTTCCGCGACAAGGTGGAGGGGGTCCTCGCCGACGAGGCCGCGCACGCCTGGTGCAGCGCCCATCTCGGCGCCGACGTGCGTCTGGTGCACATGGACGACCCCGCGAAGCGCCGCGCCGTCGACCCCGAGTACGGGCTCCCCGGCGAGACGGTCGCGTTCGCCGACGGGTATCCGCTGCTGGTCACCACCGTCGCCTCGCTCGACGCCCTCAACTCGCTGATCGCGGGGGGCGAGCACGCCGCGGAGGGGCCGCTGCCGATGAACCGCTTCCGGCCGAACGTGGTCGTGACGGGTACGGAACCGTGGGCCGAGGACGGCTGGTCGCGTCTGACCATCGGCGAGGTCGCTTTCCGGGTCGCCAAACCGTGCGGCCGGTGCGCGGTGACCACGAACGACCAGACCACCGCGGAGCGCGGCAAGGAGCCCCTCCACACGCTGGGACGGCATCGGCGGCTGGGCGGAAAGCTGGTCTTCGGACAGAATCTGGTGCCCCTCTCCCGCGGCACCGTCCGGGTGGGCGACCCGGTCACCGTCGTGGGCTGACGAGCGCGGCGCGGGTCGGTGTCTCCGGGCGGGGACCGGGGTGCGGCAGTCCTGGGAACCTCGGCCCGCCCTCCGGCCGTTGTGTTTTTCGTGAGACGTTCATGAGAGGTCCCGACTGCGGGTGATGTGGCTCTCTCTTCGCCCGGACCCGCGCGTGAACGGCTCCACGGGGGACTGTCACGGAGCGGGAAGGGGGTGCGGTGGTGCGGGCGATCGGTGGAATCCGGCGCTGGCGGCACAATCCGTTGCGCCGTACGACGGATCTGGTCGAGGCCTGGGTGGCGCTGACGGCCCTGCTCCTGATCCTGTTCGTGGCACCCGTCGTCGGCTCCCTCGTCGGCGCCGTCGCGCAGGACACCCTGCAGCACACCGTCCGCGACCAACGCCTCTCCCGCCACCAGGTCCCGGCAACCGTGGTGCGCGAGCTCGGGGGCTCGCTGCCGGAGGCGGATCCCGAGAGCCTCTCCGGGCGAGACGGCCGCGCCCGCGTGGTCGCCGACTGGACCGCTCCCGACGGCACCCCGCACCACGGCACCGTCCTCGCCGGCCTCAAGTCCCTTCACCGGGGCGACCACTTCCCGCTGTGGACCGACACGCACGGCCGTCCGGTGGGCCGCCCTCTGGACCCCGCCACCGCGACCACCCACGCCGTCCTCGCCGGATTCGGCGCGGCCCTGCTCACCGCGGGCGTCGTCGAGGGGCTCCGAAGACTCGCCGTCCGGCACATGGTCCGCCGCCGGTACGCCCGCTGGGACCAGGCATGGAGCCGGGCGGGCCCGGACTGGGGCCGTACCGGAGCCGGCAGCTGACAGCCTTCCGTCTCTGGTCAACCCACCGCCCGCGCGCACGCTACGGTGGACCGGCCGAGCATTCGGCATCGACCCGCGCGCGAGGGAGCCGCAGGGGTGCGGCACGGCCGGCGCACCCCGCGAACGACCGAGTGATCAGCAAGACCGAGGTGGGGGCACAGCAACGCCATGGCACAGGGCACGGTCCAGGTGACGCACACCGGCACATCGAGGTGGCGGCGCCGCACGGGTGAGTACGCGTCGCTCGCCGCCGCTCTGGAGGCCGCGGCCGAGGGTGACGTGCTCACCATCGCTCCCGGCACCTACCGGGAGAACCTCGTCGTGCAGCGTGCGGTGACCCTGCGCGGCCCCGAGGGCTCCCCCGGCTCCGTCCGCATCGCGCCCGTGGACGGCGTGCCGTTGACCGTGCGGGCCTCGGCCGTGGTGCAGGACCTGCACGTGGAGGGCCAGGACGCGACGGCGCCCGCGGTGCTCGTCGAGGAGGGCACTCCCGAGCTGCTGGACCTGCGGATCGTCACGCGGTCCGCGGCCGGCGTCGAGGTGCGCGGCGGCGCGCGTCCGACGGTCCGGCGGTGCACCGTCGACAACCCGGCCGGCATCGGCATCGCCGTGGTCGACGGCGGCGGCGGTGTCTTCGAGGAGTGCGAGGTCGTCGCGGCAGGACAGGCCGGCGTCGCCGTGCGCGGGGGCGGTCATCCCCGGCTGGAGCGCTGCCGGGTGCACCACACCTCCGGGGCCGGTCTGAGCGCGACCGGCGACAACTCCGCCCTGGAGGCGGTGGGTTGCGAGGTCTACGAGGTCCGGGGCAGTGGTGTGCAGATCACCGCCCGTGCCACCGCGCACCTCACCGACTGCGATGTGCACCGCACCACCGCCGACGGGGTCACGCTCGACACGGACGCCGTGCTGACCCTGGCCGACTGCCGGATCCACGACATCCCGGAGAACGCGGTCGATCTGCGCTCGCGCTCCGTACTGACGCTGACGCGCACGACGGTGCGTCAGTTCGGGCGCAACGGCCTGTCGGTGTGGGACCCGGGCACCCGGGTCGACGCCAACCAGTGCGAGATCTTCGACAGCACCGGCGACTACCCGGCCGTCTGGGTCAGCGACGGCGCCACCGTGGTCCTCGACTCCTGCCGGGTGCACGACGTACCGGACGCCCTGTTCGTCCTCGACCGCGGTTCGCGCGCGGACGTCGTCGACAGCGACCTCTTCCAGGTGCGCAACACGGCCGTGTCGGTCAGCGACGGGGCGACCGCCCAGCTCGACGACTGCCGGATCCGGGACGCGGCGACCGGCGCCTGGTTCCGCGACCACGGCAGCGGCGGCACGCTCAACAACTGCACCGTGGACGCCACCCAGACCGGCGTGATCGTCACCAAGGGCGCCGACCCCACGGTGGAGCGCTGCACCGTCGACTCCCCCGCCGAGGCCGGCTTCTACGTGTCGGCGGGCGGTCGCGGCAGCTTCCTGAACTGCCGGGTCACCAACAGCGGCGGCTACGGCTTCCACGTGATAGACGGCTGCCGTACGGCGCTGCGCAAGTGCCGGACCGAGCGCTGCGCGCGACGGGGGTACGAGTTCGCGGACGCCGGCCCGGACGCCACGGCCGGCTCCGGTCCCGTGGTCGAGGACTGCACGAGCGACGAGAGCGCCGGCGTCCCCACGCCGGGCACGCGGGAGACCGCCGTGGAAGCGGCGCCCTCCTCGCCGGGGCTGCTCGGCGCGCTCCCCGAGCAGCGTGCCACCGTGCCCGAGGCACGACCGGTCGTGGCCGAGCCGGAGCGGCAGGTGCGGGCCTCCACGGACGTGATGGGCGAACTCGACGCCCTGGTGGGTCTGGAGAGCGTCAAGCGCGAGGTGCGGGCGCTGACCGACATGATCGAGGTGGGCCGGCGCCGGCAGCAGGCCGGTCTGAAAGCGGCCTCGGTCAAGCGGCACCTGGTCTTCACCGGCTCCCCCGGCACCGGCAAGACGACGGTCGCGCGTCTCTACGGCGAGATCCTCGCCGCGCTGCACGTCCTGGAGAAGGGCCATCTGGTCGAGGTGTCGCGCGTCGACCTGGTCGGCGAGCACATCGGCTCGACCGCGATCCGCACCCAGGAGGCCTTCGAACGGGCGCGCGGCGGTGTGCTGTTCATCGACGAGGCGTACGCGCTCTCCCCGGAGGACGCCGGGCGTGATTTCGGCAAGGAGGCCATCGACACGCTCGTGAAGCTGATGGAGGACCACCGGGACGCCGTGGTGGTGATCGTCGCCGGGTACACGGCCGAGATGGAGCGGTTCCTGTCGGTCAACCCCGGTGTGGCATCGCGTTTCTCGCGGACCATCACCTTCGGCGACTACGGCCCCGACGAACTGCTGAGGATCGTCGAGCAGCAGGCCGAGGAGCACGAGTACCGGCTCGCGCCGGGCGCCCCGGAGGCGCTCCTGAAGTACTTCACGGAGATCCCCAAGGGCGCCGCCTTCGGCAACGGCCGCACGGCCCGCCAGACCTTCGAGGCGATGGTGGAACGCCACGCGAGCCGCGTCGCCCACCTCCCGGACCCGAGCACGGACGACCTGACCCTGCTGTACGCGGAGGACCTGCCGGAGCTGCCCTAGGGTGTTTCGTCGGGATCATGCCGGGCCCGCACCCAGCGCAGCCAGGGGGTGTGGCGGCGGACCTGGTGCTCATCCAGGCCGACGAGGCCCTTGCCGGCCTGGAAGGTCTCCTCG